>QIIW01000155.1 GCA_003231645.1 Acidimicrobiia bacterium
CCCGACGATCGACAGTTTCCGCTATATCGAGGAACTCACGTTTGCCCATGTGGGCAAGCCGTTTCTGTCGATGAACCAGCGCACCCGGGACGCGTCCAGCGGCCTGCCGCTTCACGTCGAGAGCGGGTATCTGAGGGCGGTGGGCAACGGCTCGGTCGAACTGGTGGTGGCCCAGCCATCAGGAATAGTCGAGGTCGATGTTGCCCAGACCTTCACCTCGCACGATGGCCTGGAGATCGACCTGAGATCGATCCGCGTGGCGATGACTCCATCGGCCAAGGAGGTGACCGAACTCAGACGGCTCGTCGTTGTCACGGGCGATGAGATGCGCAGTGAGATGTGGATGGCCGCGGTCGGCCAACCGATGTCGCATCACCTTCGCGCCACACTGACGCGGGTCTGAGCCCGCGCCTTTCGCTACGATCCGTCGATGGCCCCACGATCCCGAAGTGAGCGCCGACTGGCCCGCCGCTGGTCGGCCGAATCGCCGAATGAGGGTCGGCTCCCGGTGGATCTGGCGTCCGAGGAACCAATGGCGATCGAACTCGACGGCGTTCGGGTGGCCACCACGATGCGCACACCGGGCCACGATTTCGAGTTGGCGGTCGGCTTCTGTCACAACGAGGGCCTGCTCGGCGGATACCCGGTCACCAAGGTGCGTTACTGCGCCGACGGCCCGGCGGTGGGGTCGGCGTTCAACGTGGTGAGTGTGTCCACCGGAGGACTCGCGCCCTCGCCGCGTCCCCGCCTCGGCGCCACGACCACCTCGTGTGGCTTTTGTGGTCGAGATGAGATCGACGAACTTGCCACGGGTCTGCCGCGCGTCGGCGGCCGCGCCCTGAGCTGGGTGGCGATGGCGGAAGCACCGGGTCAGCTGCGGTCGCGCCAGACCCTGTTCGAATCCACCGGCGCGGTCCACGCCGCCGGCTTGATCGAGGCGTCGGGCGAGATCTCGCTGGTGCGGGAGGACATAGGCCGCCATAATGCGGTCGACAAGCTGGTGGGCCGAATGGTCCTCGATGGACGGATTCCGGCCATGGGTCTCGGGCTGGCCTTGAGTGGCCGCACCAGTTTTGAGCTGGCCCACAAGGCATCGGCCGCGGGATTCCGAGCGGTCGTCTCGGTGAGTGCTCCCACCGGTCTTGCCGCGGCGGTCGCCGAGCAGGCCGGGATCCAGCTGGCCGGGTTCGCACGTGGCGGTGACATGACGATCTACGCCGAGGGGTGAGCCCCGGCGGCCCCGGGGCATGGAGCCCGTTGTGCCTCAAGGAGGCACCGGGTGCCGGTCGTGTGTAGCCTTTGCCCCGCTCCGCTCGGCGGGGTGACGCTTCTGGAGGGAAACAATGTCAAGAAGACTCATATCGCTGTTCGCGGTGTTGTTCGTGTTCAGCTTGGTAGCGGCCGCGTGTGGTAGCAGCAGCAACCCCACAACTGCCGCTTCGAGCGAAACCAGCTCGACGACGACGACGGCGCCGTCGGGTGATTCGGGTGCTCTGCCCGATCTGGGTGGGCAGAAAATCACGATCGCGATCGAGAACGCCTATCTGCCGTTCAACTACATCGATACGCAGACCAACAAGGGCGCCGGTTGGGATTACTCGGCGATCGATGAGATGTGTGTTCGTTTGAACTGCACACCGGACTTCGTGTCTGCGGCTTGGGACGGCATGATCGTGGCGGTGAGCGACGGCCAGTACGACATGGCCGCCGATGGCATCACCATCACTCCGGATCGCGCCAAGGTCGTCGATTTCTCGGATGGCTACATCAACATCGATCAGCGGATGCTGGTTCGCGTCGACGAGTCGCGTTTCACCTCGGCCGACGAGTTGGCGGCCAATCCTGATCTGCGGATCGGGAGTCAGGTCGGCACCACCAACTACGACACGGCGGTCTCGTTGGTCGGCGCTGATCGCGTCGACGCCTTCGATCAGTTCGGTTTTGCGGTTCAGGCTCTGATCGCCGGTGATGTCGACGCGGTGATCATGGACGAGACGGCCGGTCAGGGTTACGTCGGCAAGAACGCCAACGACGTGAAGTTGATGGGTGATTCGTTGTCGTCTGATCAGCTCGGGTTCATCTTCCCCAAGGGTTCCGATCTGGTTGCTGCGTTCAACGCGGTGATCGCCCAGATGAAGGCCGATGGTTCGCTGGCTTCTGTATCACAGAAGTTCTTCGGTGATTCGTTCACCATCACCTACGACGACATCGCCGACGTCACCTACTCTTCGACGACGACCACGGCGGCGCCGTAGGACAATTCGGACTGTTGTCCGCCGACAATCGAGTTTTATGACACGAGGGGTACCGGCCGCTGGCCGGTACCCCTCGTGTGCGTACTGACAGGGAGATCCAATGGGAGCAACCCAACACGAAGTGTGGAACATCTCCGAGATTCTTCCGCCGGAGGAACGAGACGACCTCGACCCTTGGTGGGACCGGTTCCCGTGGTGGGCGGTGATGTTGGGCGCAGTCATCGTGTTGTTCGGGTACTACACGTTCTTTGTCGAGAGCTACAACAACGCCTGGCGTTTCATCAAGCCGGGTATCAAGGTGACGGTTGTCGTCACACTCTGGGCTTTCCTCTTCTCGATGATCATCGGGCTCATCGCCGGGTTTGGACGGGTGTCGCGTAACCCGCTCCTGCGGAACCTGTCTCGCACCTACGTCGAGTTCATTCGTGGCGTGCCCACTCTGCCGCTGTTGTTCTTCATTGCTTTCGTGATCGTGCCCACGGTGGCACCATGGTTCGGGCTGACCAACAAGAACATCAGCAAGGAGTGGCGGGGGATCGCCGGCTTGGCGCTGGTCTACGGCGGATACATCGCCGAGGTCATCCGTGGCGGCATCCAGTCGGTCGAGCACGGGCAGATGGAGGCCGGGCGAAGTCTCGGCCTGTCATACGGATCGACGATGAGATCGGTGATTCTTCCCCAGGCGATCCGCAACGTGTTGCCCCCGCTCGCCAACGACTTCATCGCCATGCTCAAGGACTCCTCGTTGTTGTCGCTGCTTGCCATCAACGAGATCACCCAGCTCTCGAAGCTCTATGTCAACGTCTCGTTCCAGCCGCGTGAGACCTACGTGGTGCTGACCTTCACCTACATAGTGATGGTGCTGGCGCTTTCGCTGGTGCTGCACCGATTCGAGCGATGGATGAGTCGCGATCGGGCCGGCGCACGATGAGCATCATCTCGATGTCCGGTGTCCACAAGTGGTTCAGCACGACGGTTCACGCCTTGCGGGGGATCGACCTCGAGGTCGCGACCGGCGAGGTGGTGGTGATCATCGGCCCGTCCGGATCGGGCAAGTCGACGGTCCTGCGCTGCATGAACATGCTCGAGAGGCCGACCACCGGAACCGTCACCTTTGATGGAATGACTCTCACCGACAAAGGTGTCGACATTGATCACGCCCGCACCGAGATGGGGATGGTGTTCCAGTCGTTCAACCTCTTCCCTCATCTGACGGTGGGGCAGAACGTCATGCTCGCGCAACGCAAGGTGAGAGGTCGGTCCAAGGACGAGGCCAGGAACATGGCCGGCCAACAACTCGCCCGGGTCGGGATTCCCGAGAAGATCGACGCCTACCCCCGGCAACTGTCGGGTGGCCAGCAGCAGCGGGTGGCCATTGCCCGGTCGCTGGCCATGGAACCCAAGATGATGCTCTTCGATGAGCCGACCTCGGCCCTCGATCCCGAGATGATCAAGGAAGTGCTCGACGTGATGCTCCACCTGGTGACCGAGGGCATGACCATGGTGGTGGTCACCCACGAGATGGGTTTCGCCCGGGCCGCCGCCGATCGTGTGATCTTCATGGACGAGGGCATGATCGTCGAACAGGGCGACCCCGACGAACTCTTCGACAGTCCGCGCAACGACCGCACCAAGGACTTCTTCGACAAGATCCTCTGATCGGGGTTTCTCCGGGCTGACGGGGCATCAGCTCACGGCATGGGCCCGCAGCCGTTCGTAGAGGGGCATGGCTTCGTTGACCACGGATCGAAGTCGATCGGAGATCTCCACCTCCTTGGCCACATACGGGGTGAAGCCGGTGGAACGACGAACGTTGTGGTACCAGTGCTCGCCCCAACTGCCGTCCTCGGGCTTGGACCCGGCCGGCCACGAGAGCATGGCCTCGTCGAACCCGATCCCGACCCGCCGGCACACCTCGGCGAGGATGAGCGGCGGGTCCTCGAGCAGAACCCGGGAGTCGATCACCACCGGTGAGTCGCCTTCGGCGAGGATCGCATCGAGCAGTTCGACCAGTTGGGGGAGCCCGGTGTCGGCCAGGTCGACGTCGGGGACCTTGACCGCGAACGAGGTGATCATTTCGGTCGGGTGGCGGGTGAGCAGGATGTTGCGGCACTCACCGAGGAACGACCGGTCGATGTCGACGAGGTGATGGGCCATCTGCTTGAAGAACACAACCGGTGTGTCGTAACGCCCCAAGATGACGTCTCGGATCACCGCGGCACCGTCGCGGTCCTGGGTGCGGAGCACGTCGTCGCGGCCGGGATGCTCACGTCCGCTGACCCTGAGGTAGTGGGCGTAAAGGGGCTCGTCGACCACCGTTGTGTCGCGGCGCTGACGGAATGAGTACATGAGTGCGGTGGAGATGTTGCGTGGCCCCGACCAGCACTGGACACGAATGGTCATCGGCCCACGTCGGCGACGACGGCCGCGTCGTAGAGATTGCGTAGGCGGCTGGTGATCGGGCCGGATCCCTCGCCGCCGGCCGATCCGATGCTTCGACCGTCGACCTCGTTGACCGGGGTAAGTCCGCCGAACGTGCCGGTGACGAAGGCCTCGTCGGCGGCGTAGACGTCGGTGAGTGAGAACGCTGCCTCATGGGTGATGATGCCGTTGGCTGCGGCCACCTCGAGCACGACGGCCCGGGTGATTCCATGAAGGTTGTAGAGGCCGGTGGAGGTCCACAGTTCGCCGTGGTGCACGATGAAGAAGTTGGTGGCGTTGCAGGTGGCCACCGCGCCGGTGGGGTCGAGCATCAGCGCCTCGTCGGCGCCGGCACGGGTGGCCTGGATCAGGGCGATCACCTCGTGGAGTTTCGAGTGGCAGTTGAGTCGCTGGTCGAGGGTGTCGGGGGGCGGACGGCGGATGGTGGCGGTGAACAACGAGATGCCGTGCTCGCGCACGTCTGGGTCGGCCACCTTGTGCTCGGCGATGATCACCATGTTGGGTCCGCCGATCACGTTGGAAGGATGCTGCGACGGGGTTTTCTTGTCGCCACGGGTGATCATCAGGCGCACGTGGACCGAGTCGTGCATGTCGTTGTGTTCGACGGTGTGGCGAAGGGCGTCGGCCACGCCGTCGCGGTCGAGTCCGATGTCGAGATCGATCGCCGCCGCGCCCGCGAACAGACGATCGAGATGGCGGTCGAGGAACGCGAAACGGTCGTGGTGAAGGCGGATGCCCTCCCAGATGCCGTCGCCCACCAGGAACCCGCTGTCGAACACCGACACCTTGGCCTCGGCCCGGGGGAAGAACTCGCCGTTGATCCAAATCTCGATGTGGGCGTTGCGCTCGTCGACGATCGCCTGGTGGGTGCTGCGGCTCATGGACGGCGACCATAACCGGCGGGGGATCGTCGCAACGAACGCTTCCCTGGACTTGGCCCATGCTCCAACCGGTCACCACATCCGACGGCCTCTCGGTCGTCCACCTCTTCTGCGTCACAACCCCCGACACCGACAACATCTCGGTGGTGGAGGCGGTTCGTACGGCCGAGGCCGCCGGCGTGCAGGTGGTGACCGTCGCCGTGGTCGGCCACAAGGCCGAGCTGTGCTTCATGGCGTTGTGCTTCATGGCGCTGCACCCCGATCTGTGGCTCCTGCGCGACCTTCAGTCGGGGTTCGATCGGGCCGGACTGATCGTGGTCGACAGCTACGTGTCGATCACCGAGTTGTCGGAGTACTCCGTTGGGGTGCCCGACGAGATGAAGCAGATGCGCCTGTTTCCCCAGCTCCCGCCCGATGGAAAGCCGGCGTGGTGCTTCTATCCGATGACCAAGCGGCGCAACGTCGACCGGAACTGGTACCGGCTCGATTTCGACCGGCGCGTGGAACTCATGAAGGAACACGGCTCGTCGGGCCGGAAGTTCGCCGGGCGCATCGTGCAGCTCATCACCGCGTCCATCGGCCTCGACGACTGGGAGTGGGGCGTCACGCTGTTCGGAGCAAGGGTCGACGACCTCAAGGACACCGTCTACACCATGCGCTACGACGAGGCATCGGCGGTCTACTCCGAGTTCGGCGGGTTCTACACCGGCATGGTCGGCGCGGTCGACGAGATCATGGCGAGAACCCACCGGGAGGTCCTTCACTGAGCGGTGACCGCCCGGTGTTCGTTGCCGGGCCTCTGATCGATGCCGGGCACATTGCCGAAGCGGTGCAGGGTGCGGCTCACCGTCTGCTCACGCAGATAGTGGCGTAGCTCGAGGCGACCACTCGCCGTCACGGTTTCGGTGATCACCGTCACCTCGGCTTCGTCGGCTGCCCGCAGGAACTCGACGGTGACCGTGCCGACCAGTCTCACCCGGCCCCACCGTAGTTCGCTCAGCCGGGCCGCGAACCGGTCCGGTGTTTCCACCGTGAGTTTCGTGGCCGGCCCGAGCCGAGGGGGAACCTCGACGCTCGGATCGATCGACAGCTCGGTGACGGGATTGGCGATGATCGCCGCGGCCAGGGCCCTGGCCGCATCCCCCGGATCAGCATCGGAGGACACCCTGAGTACCATCCGCGGCACCGGTCGGTAGCGGTGGATGTCGGATTCGCAGAACAGCCCGCTTGGATCGTGCTCGGTGGAGTACCAGTCGGTCCACCAACGCTCCTCGTCGATGTCCACGACGCCGGTGGCCGGCCCGGTGTCGTCACGTCGCCAGTTGCCGAGTTGCAGCAGGTAGTCGGGTCCGCCGGCCTTGGCCCCGGGGCCGATCGACGATCGCTTCCAACCTCCGAACGGCTGCCGGTTGACGATGGCTCCGGTGATGCTCCGGTTGACATAGGCGTTGCCCACCTCGACCCGTCGCACCCATTTGTCGATCTCTCGGCGGTCAAGAGTGTGGATGCCGCCGGTGAGCCCGTAGGGCGACGAATTCTGGATCTCGATCGCGTCGTCGAGGGTGTCGGACCGGATCAGTCCGAGCACCGGTCCGAAGCACTCGGTCTGCTGGAACCACGACCCGGGTCTCACGCCGAGCCTGATGCCCGGTGACCACAGTGCTCCCGACTCGTCGAGGCACCGGGGCTCGAGCAGCCAGCTCTCGCCGGCATCGAGTGATGTGAGTGCTCTGCGCAGATTGCCGGTGACCGGGCCGATCGTGGGGCTGATACGGCTGGCCGGGTCGGTGGCCGGGCCGACCCTGAGACTCGACACCGCGTCGACGAGCTGACGGCGGAAGCGCTCGCTGTGGTAGGTGGACCCGACGAGAATGGCGAGGCTCGCGGCCGAGCACTTCTGGCCGACGTGACCGAAAGCCGAGTGAACCAGGTCGGCCACCGCGAGGTCGAAGTCGGCTTGAGGGGTGATGATCAGAGCGTTCTTGCCGCTGGTTTCGGCGAAGAGTCGAATCTCCGGCTTCCAGGAACGGAAGAGTCGAGCTGTGTCCCACGAGCCGGTGAGGATCACACCGTCGGCGGTGGTGATGAGCTGCCGTCCGGTTGTGTCATCGGGGGTGCGAACGAGCTGGAGCACATCACGAGGGATCCCAGCCCGCCAACACGCCTCGGCGATGATCTCAGCGCAGCGAGGCGTCTCCGGGGCGGGGCTGAGGATCACGGAATTCCCGGCGGCCAGGGCCGAGAAGGTACCTCCGGCGGGGATCGCCACCGGGAAATTCCATGGCGGAACCACGGCCACGACGCCGAGCGGCGTGAAGCAGGTGCCGCCGATCCGGTCGAGTTCGAGGCCCCGGTCGCCGTACCAGCGCGCGAAATCAATGGCCTCGGTGACCTCGGGGTCCGATTCGGCGAAGACCTTGTCGGCCTCCGACGCCATCGTGACCAACAGTTCACCGCGGCGTCGGTCGATCTCGTCGGCTGCCCGCCAGAGGATCTCGCGCCTGCGCGGCGCACCCAGCGCCCACCAACCCGGCTGCGCGATTCGGGCTTCGGCGACCGCCGCGTCGACCCGGGCCGGTTCGGTGGTGACCCCGGCCGAGCACGGTTCGGGTCGTGTCCGGCGAACATCGGCCAGCCATTTCTGCACCGAGGGTTGCGAGACGTCGGTGGCCGGGTGGTTGGAGAAGCCCCCGGCGAACTCGGGCCGTACTCTCGTCCGCCGCGGCGTCGAAGTGACCGTGTGGCGGTCGTGCACCGCGGCCCTGAATCGCCGGGCCTGGTCCTCGAATTCGGGGCTTTCGGGGCCAAGCCCGAACAGGTGGCGCAGAAAGTTGTCGGGCGCGGTGTTCTCCTCGAGACGACGGATCAGGTAGCTGATCGCCACATCGAAGTTCTCGCGTTCGACGATCGGTGTGTAGAGCAGAAGATCACCGGTGGCGTCGCGCACGGCGCGCGACTGGGCCGGGGCCATCCCCTGGAGCATCTCGAAACCGACGCGGTCGGCGACTGCTCTCTTGTCGGCCAGGAGCTTGGCCCAGGCGATGTCGAACAGGTTGTGGCTCGCCACGCCGACCCGCACTGTGGCCAGATGCTCGGGAGTGAGCATCCAGTCGAGGCAGCGCTTGTAGTTGGCATCGACCTCGGCCTTGGTCGAGTAGGGCGCCGGGGTCCAGCCGTGCATGGCCGCCTCGACATGCTCGGTCGCGAGATTCGCTCCCTTCACCAGCCGGATCTTGATCTCGCCGCAGCCCGGCCGGCGCCGGGCACCGGCCCACCCGACCAGCCTGACCATCGCCTCGAACGATTCGGGGATGTAGGCCTGCAACACGATGCCGGCGTTCAGCCCCCGCAGCCGGGGTTCGTCGAGCAGTTCGGTGAACGCACGAATGGTGATCTCGAGGTCGTGGTACTCCTCCATGTCGAGGTTGACGAAGGTGGCGGGGTTGCTGGCGGCCGAATGTGTGTAGAGCACCCGCAGCCGGTCCTTCACATGGTGAAGCGAATCGTCGAACGACCACAGGTCGATCTGGCTGGTGATCCCCGACACCTTCACCGAGACGTAGTCGATGTCGCGCTGGTCGATCAGCGCGATCGTGCGAACAAGTCGCCTTTCGGCCTCCCTCTCACCGAGTACCGCCTCTCCCAGGAGGTTGACGTTGAGCCCGAACCGTGCCGCCCGCTGCTCGGCCAGATGCGGGTGGAGTCGTGAGGGCTCGGCGTCGATCACCATCCGCCCGACCAGTCGGCGCATCCTCCGGCGGGCGATGGGCATGGTTGGCCATGGCACCAGAGGGGCGATCCTGGCGCCGACACCGAGCATCAGTCGGTCGACCGGGCCGAGAAACCGTGGCGTCCCGGACGTGGCGACCAGTTCTCTCAGCCGGGCCGCGGCCAGACGGTGGGAACGGTGACGGGCCACCTGATCGACGTAGGCCATCGTGAACTCGATGTCGGATTTCTCACCGACGAGGTCGGCCATGCGGTGGGCCATGGTTCGTTCGGTGCGGTTCTCGGCCGCGGCGGCGCGGCGTAGCCATTCACGGGCCAGTTCGACGGCGGCCTCGACGATCTCGTCGCCGTCGAGGTGTTGCCGGGCCCGACCCGGATCGTGTTCGAGGGTGTCCACGGGAGCATTGTCCTCCGGCCGGGGCTGGGGGGTCTTGTAGGATCGAGTCGCCAATGACGAACCAGATCGACAAACCCGATGTCGTCGACCGCGAGGCTCAGTTCCTTGCGCTGTTCGACTCCCTCGTCGATGTGATGTTCTGCTGCAAGGACCTCGGTGGCCGGTACACCGAGGTCAATCCGGCGTTCGTTCACCGGTCGGGGCGGCGGTCGAAGCGCGACGTGATCGGAGCAACGGCAAGAGACCTGTTCCCCCAAGCCCTCGCTTGGCGGTACGAGCAGCAGGACCGGCGGGTGTTCGCCACCGACTCGGCGCTGCGCGATGCCCTCGAGTTGATTCGCCGACCCGACGGATCGACCGGGTGGTACCTCACCACCAAGCTCCCTCTGCACGCGCGCCACGATCATCGGGTGATCGGGCTGGTGAGTGTGAGCCGTGACCTTCGCACCCCGCGCCAACGCGGCATCGCCCCGGAATCGCTGGAGCACGTCGTCGAAGTGGTTCGCTCCCGGCTTTCGGAGAAAATGACCGTGACCGACCTGGCCATAATCGCCGGGTGTTCGACCGCCCAGCTGGAAAGACGAATGAAGAAGGTGTTCGGCCTGAGCACCTCGCAATACGTGACCCGGGTCAGGGTGGACGCCGCGGCACGGATGCTCGTTCGCTCCGAGGAGTCGGTGGCGGTGGTGGCCGCGGCCACCGGGTTCTACGACCAATCGAGCTTCTCGCGCCATTTCGCGCGCCTCACCGGCGAGACGCCGGCCCAATTCCGGTCGGAGTCGCGTCGTCAGCCTGAGATCACCCCGAATCCGCCCGCCAATGCGTGAGCGTCGATGCGAGGTCTATACTCCCTGACCGCAATGTGCGCGGTCCAGCGGTACCGCTCAATACCGTCGTTCCCAATGGAGGGGATCCACATATGAAGCCATCACGCAGACTCCTGATGCTCATGAGCATCTTGGCAGCGTTCACACTCATCGCCGCGGCCTGCGGTAACGACAACTCGTCGACCTCGTCGAGTTCACTCGACTCCTCGCTCGGCCTGGTTACGGTCAAATCGGGTGAAGACATCCAGATTCGTTCGCTCGAAGCCATCACCGGTGACGTGGCGTTCCTGGGTATTCCCAACGAGCGTGCCACCACCATGGCCATCGCCGACTACGGCCAGATCAAAGGCCACAGTGTGTCCATGGGCACCGGCCTCGACGACCTCTGCTCCGCTGACGGTGGCCAGGCTGCCGCTCAGACCATCGTGGCCGACGAAAATGTTGTCGGTGTGATCGGAACGTCGTGTTCGGGTGCCGCGACGGCGGCTGCCCCTCTGGTTTCCGAGGCCGGCATGGTGATGATCTCCGGATCGAACACGTCGCCTGCGTTGACCTCCGATCTGAAGGGCAACGCCGGTGCCAACTGGGTGCCGGGTTACTACCGCACCGCTCACAACGACCTGTTCCAGGGTAAGGCTGCGGCCACGTTCGCCTACGACAAGCTCGGTGTACGCAAGGCCGCCGCTATCCACGACGGCGACCCCTACACCGAGGGTCTGGCCACGGCGTTCAAGGACGCCTTCGAGAAACTTGGTGGAACCATCACCACTTTCGTCGCTGTCAACAAGGGAGACACCGACATGGTGCCGGTTCTCACCGAGGTCGCCTCGGGCTCCCCTGATCTGATCTTCTTCCCGATCTTCGAACCCGAAGGAGACTTCATCGTCCAGCAGGTCGGAGGCGTTGCCGGCTTGGAGAAAGTCACTTTGATGGCTGCTGACGGCCTTCTCAACGACAATTTCCTGGCCATTCCCGAGACGGCCGGGATGTACTTCTCCGGTCCCGACACCCGCTACGGCGACAACACCAACCAGGCGACCGGCAAGAACGCCAATGAGTTCCTCGTCGCCTACAAGGATGCCTACGGTGAGGTTCCTTCGGCTCCGTTCTGGGCTCACAGCTACGACGCCACCACGTTGTTGCTCGAGGCCATCAAGAACTCGTCGTCGGACGACAACGGGACCCTCACGATCTCTCGTGCCGGTGTCCGTTCGTACCTCTATGGTGTGAAGAACTTCTCGGGCCTCATCGGCACGCTGAGCTGTGACCAGTTCGGCGACTGTGGTTCCCAGAAGATCACGGTGATCCAGAACACCGATCCCACCGATATCGCGGCATCGAAGGCCAACGTCGTCTTCGAGTTCGCCCCGTCGTAGTCCATTTCGCATCGATCGGCCCGGCGGGTGCACAGGCGCACCCGCCGGGCCGATCGGCGCGATCGCCAACACTCGTTTCAGCACGGTTCACAGGGGAAGTAGATGACAGCAGTCCGCGTGGGTTCCGCCCGACGTGTCAGTTGGGTGGATCGCTTCCTCACCGGCCTGCGAATCGTGCTGATCGCCCTGATTGCGGCCGGGCTGGTGGCTTTCGTCGCCCAGCAGATCAGCGTCGACAACCCCTTCGCCCGCTGGCGCAACCCCGACGCCACCGGACTCACCGGCGATCAACTCAAGGGCCTGGTTGTCACCGGTATCGCCCAGGGCTCCATGTACGGGCTCATCGCCCTCGGTTACTCGATGGTTTACGGCGTCCTCGGGTTCATCAACTTCGCTCACGGCGAAGTGTTCATGCTCGGCGCGATGTCCGGCTTCGTGGCGTCCAACAAGCTCTCCGCCAACGGCTACTGGGAAAGCAACTTCTTTGGCTCATTCGTGATCGTGGTGGTGATAGCGATTCTCGTGTCCACCGCGGCGGCGGTGATCATGGAGCGTGTCGCTTACCGGCCGCTGCGTGATTCACCCCGACTCATTCCTCTCATCACCTCGATCGGCGTTTCGTTTTTCATCCAGAACGCCGTTCTCGGACTGTTGGGTCCCAACAGCCACTCCTATCCGCAATTACCCGAATGGCTCGCCAAGAGCCGATCGATTCTCACCTTCGAGATTCCGGGAACGAAGGTCATGGTCATGGTGGTGGCAGCACTGTCGATGGCCGTCCTGTGGTGGGTCGTGGAGCGCACCAAGACCGGCAAGGCCATGCGAGCCGTCGCCGAAGACAAGGAAATCGCCGCGTTGATGGGTATCAACGTCGACCGCACGATCGTGCTCACGTTCGCCATCGGCGGAGCGATGGCGGGTATCGGTGGGATCCTCTGGGGGCTCAGCTTCCGCAGCGTCACCCACCTCACCGGTTTCCTCCCCGGCATCAAGGCCTTCACCGCGGCGGTCGTGGGTGGTGTGGGCAACCTGGGTGGTGCGATGGCCGGCGGTGTCTCGCTTGGGGCTGCCGAATCGCTCGGGCCGCAGCTCATACTCGAACCGCTCGGGGTGAGTGGGGTGTCGCAGCTTCGCGACGCAGTCGCTTTCACCGCTCTGGTGGTCGTGCTCTTGTTCAAGCCCTCCGGCCTGTTCGGCGAGCGTCTCTCGGAGGATGACCGAACATGAGCGACACCGCACCCCCGAAGGACCTCTTCGATCAGGACTGGCGCCGCATCGTCAGGCTCGGCGCCATCACCGGCCTCTCCCTGATCTTCGTTGCACTGATCGGAATGCTGGTCCAGCTCGACACCCGCCTCATCATCCGCCGCTACCTCAGCCTCGGCTACCTCACCATCATCTGGATCCCGGTCGTGGCCGGCTATCTCGTCTCGAAGGAGGTCGTTCTCGAGGGGGTCACCCCCAACCGCAAAGGCCCCAGCGACGTTCTCGCCGGGGCACTCACCGGGCTGGTCGGTGGCGCCGGCCTGTCCCTGCTGGTGGTCCTGATCGACAATTTTGACATTCGCGACCCGCTGATCAACTGGAGCCCTCAGCTCCTCGATCAGCTCACCTTCGCCAAGGGCATCGGATTTGGTGTGGTGATCTGGCTGGTCATCGGGGCCGGGCTGGGCCTGTTCGGTTCGCTGTCCCATGTCGTGCCGCCGCTGGCGAGCAGGGCGGTCAACACCGCCCTGTTCACGATCGTGTCGGTATCCATCCTCGAGACCGCGATCACCGACCTGTTGCAGGGGTTCGGCCTCAGCTTCGTCACCGATGTGGTCTACGCCAAACGTGGTGCTCTCACCCTCACCTCTGCCCTCGTCCTGGGGGCGGTGGTCATGGCGATCACGGTGGCGGCATCCGGCCGGGGCCGCGAGCTGCGCGTCAGGTACGACGCCCTCGACGCCCCACGACGAAAGACGGCCAACCTCGGACTGTGGGCCGCCGGTGTCATGGTGCTGCTGGTGCTACCGCTGTTTCTCGGAAAGATCATGAACGAGTTACTGGCCAACGTCGGCCTGTTCGTACTGCTGGCTCTCGGTCTCAACATCGTGGTCGGGCTGGCCGGTATCCTCGACTTGGGGTACGTCGCTTTCTTCGCGGTCGGTGGTTACACCACGGCGGTACTCACCTCCCCCAATTCGCCGTGGATCTCTCCGCAGCTCCCGTTCGTCGTCGTGATCTTCGTGGTGATCATCGCCGCCGCTTTCGTCGGTCTGGCGGTCGGCGCGCCGGTCATCAGAATGAGAGGCGACTATCTCGCCATCGTCACCCTCGGTTTCGGCGAGATCGTCAGGCTCCTGTTCCTGTCCGATTGGCTCTCGCCCTACTTCGGTGGTGCCCAGGGCATCACCAACATCCCGCCGGTCGATCTCGGCTTCGCCGAGGTCAAGGGCTCCGACCCCCGCTCGGTGTTCTATCTGGTGTTGTTTTTCTGCGCCATAGCGATCTATGTGTCGTGGCGCCTGCAGTCATCCCGGCTCGGTCGGGCATGGATGGCCATCCGCGAAGATGAGAAGGTCGCCGAGGCCATGGGCATCAACACGGTCACGGCCAAGCTCGCGGCATTCGTGGTCGGTGCGATTCTGGCCTCGTTCAGCGGGGCGGTGTTCGCCGCCAAGGTCGGGTCGATCTTCCCGTCGAGTTTCCTCATCCTCGTGTCGATCATCATCCTGGTCGTCGTGATCGTCGGCGGCATGGGAAACATCATCGGGGTGATCGTCGGAGCGGTGGTACTGATCGGCGTGCTCGGCGGACCCAAGCAGCCCGGACTCCTGCAGGAACTCGGCACCTACAAGCTCCTCATCTACGGGGCGCTTCTCGTCTTCATGATGTTGAAGCGGCCCGAGGGCCTCATTCCCAGCGCGAGGCGTAGTCACGAACTCCACCAGGAGGAGTTCCTTCAGGACGCGTGGCTCCGAGGCGAGGTCGACCACGATGCGGAAGCCGGCGAAGGGGACGCGGCGACATGAGTCCGGTCCTCTCGATCCACGATCTCACGATCACCTTCGGCGGGCTCGACGCTCTCTCCAAGCTCAACTTCCATGTCGACGAGGGTGAGATCGTCGGCGTGATCGGCCCCAACGGCGCCGGCAAGACCACATTCTTCAACGCCATCACCAATCTCGTCCCACCCACATCCGGTGACATTCGATTCGCGGGCGAGTCGATCGTCGGTCTCGACCCCTACCACGTGACCGAGTTGGGAGTGGCCCGCACCTTCCAGAACGTCAGGCTGTTCCCCAACATGACGATCCTCGAGAACGTCATGGTCGCTCAGCATTGTCGCACCCACCAGCACGCGTTCGGGGCGCTGCTGCAGACCAAGGCCTTCCGTCGAGAAGAGCGGGAGATCCGCGAACGAGCCATCGAGGTGCTGTCGTTCTTCGGCACCAGGCTCATCGGCTACCGACTCGACCAGCCGGCGTTCGTACTCTCCTACGCCAACCGTCGCCGCCTCGAGATTGCGCGGGCCATGGCGACACAGCCCCGGGTGTTGTTGCTCGATGAGCCTGTGGCGGGCATGAATCCCAAGGAGTCGGCCGAACTCACGGCGCTCATCGGTCGTCTGCGCAGCGAGTGGGGTTTCACGATCGTGATGATCGAACACGACATGGGCGTGGTGCGTGATGTATCCGACCGGGTCGTGGTGCTCGATCATGGTGAGACCATCGCTCAAGGAAGCTTCGACGAGGTCTCCAACGATCCGCATGTGATCGAGGCCTACCTCGGTCGTCCCGTCGAGGGGGCGTCATGACCGGTGCCGACGCTTCCGGCGGTGACCGGGGCGACGACCGGGGCACCGCGCTTCTCGAGCTCCGCAAGATCAACACTCACTACGGCGCGGTCCACATCCTCAAGGATGTCGACCTCGCCATATATCCGGGTGAGATGGTGTGCCTGCTTGGTGGCAATGCCAGCGGTAAATCAACGACCTTGAAGACACTGCTCGGCATGGTCACCCCGACCTCGGGCGAGGTCGTGCTCGACGGCGAGGTCGTCAACGCCAAACCGATCAGCTACCGGGTGGAGCGCGGGGTCACGATGGTGCCGGAGAACCGGCGACTGTTCAAGCGGTTGTCGGTGCTCGAGAACCTGCAGCTCGGTGCCTACCTACGCAAGGACAAGGACGGCATCGCGGCCGACATGCAACACATTTTCGAACTGTTCCCTCGGGTCGAGGAGCGCCTCGGCCAGAAGGCCGGCACACTGTCGGGGGGCGAGCAGCAGATGGTTGCCATGGGCCGGGCGTTGATGTCCAGACCGCGTGTGCTGCTGATGGACGAGCCGTCGATGGGGCTGGCACCGGCGCTGGTGCAGGTCAACTTCGCGTTGATCCAGCAGATCCACGAGGACGGCATGGCCATCTTCATGGTGGAGCAGAACGCCAACATGGCGCTGTCGATCGCCGACCGGGGGTGGGTCATCCAGACCGGCAAGGTCGTGCTCGACGACACCGCCGAAAATCTCCTGGTCCACCCCCAG
>QIIW01000128.1 GCA_003231645.1 Acidimicrobiia bacterium
CATGATCCGCCAGAAGGAGCATCCCGGCGAGGATCACCTCACCGAGGAGGTGCGCTATGTCAGGCCCGACGGTTCGGTGTCGTGGGGTCGGATCAACTCGACCCCGGTTCAGCTACCGGGACGACGAGATCCCTTCCGGCTGTCCTACATCGAGGACACCACGAGTTCTCGGAGGCGCCGGGAGATGCTCGAATGGCAGGCCACCCACGATGAGCTCACGGGCCTGCCCAACCGGCGACTGTTCCTTCGGATGGCAAACGCTCGGCTGGAAGAGAGTCGCGATCACACCATGCTCGTGCTGGACCTCGACCGGTTCAAGGTCGTCAACGACTCGCTCGGTCACAATGTCGGCGACCAACTACTGATCACCTGTGCCGATCGGATTCGGCTGTCGCTGCGTCCCGGTGATGTGGTCTGCCGGCTCGGTGGCGACGAGTTCGCGATCCTCCTCACCGCACCGGCCGATATGGCCACCGCTTCTGCGGTGGCCGACCGGCTCCTGTCGCTGTTGCGTGAGTCGGCCAAGATCGCCGATGTCGAGGTGTTTCCCAGCGCCAGCATCGGCATGGCGACCCCGGACGACGATGACACCGTGGACGATCTGCTGCGCCACGCCGACGCCGCCATGTATCAGTCGAAGGCCCGCGGTCGCGATCGCTGGACGGAGTTCGACGCGTCGATGCGCGACGCCGTGCTCGACAGGATCCGTACCGAAACCGACCTCAGGCTGGCCATCGACAACGGCCAGCTCGAGGTTCACTACCAGCCCGAGGTGATGCTGTCGTCTGGTGTGATCGTCGGCGCCGAGGCTCTCGTGAGGTGGCGTCATCCCGAGTGGGGCCTGCTGACGGCGGGTTCGTTCATCAACGTGGCCGAGGAATCCGGGATCGTGGTCGATCTCGGCCGCTGGGTGCTGGGGGTGGCGACCAGGCAGGCCACGCAGTGGTTGTCCCAGGGCCACGACATCATCATCCGCGTCAACCTGTCGGCCCGGCAGGTGAGGCCGGCATTGGTGACCGAGGTCGAGGACGCGCTGCGCGTCGCCGGACTGGCACCCGATCGCCTGTGCCTCGAGCTGACCGAAACGGCGATCATGGACGACATCGAGGAGTCGGAGCTGATTCTCGCCCGGCTCCATGATCTCGGCGTCAAGCTGGCGGTCGACGACTTCGGCACAGGCTTTTCGTCCCTCGCCTATCTGAAGCGGTTGCCGGTCGACATCCTGAAGATCGACCGGAGTTTCGTCGACGGCGTGGGGGTTGATCCCGATGACACGTCGATTGTCGAATCGGTGATCGGGCTGGCCAGAACACTCGGCCTCGACGTGGTGGCCGAGGGTATCGAGGACCCGACCCAGGTTCGTGAGCTGGTGCAACTCGGATGCGATCGCGGGCAGGGATTTCACCTGGCCCGGCCGGCCCCCGCCGAGGACATAGAGCTGCTGCTCCATCGCAGTCGACTTCTCTGACGCATTCCGTTGTTTCTTGGCGGCCCGGCCTTTACATTCCGGGACTACAGTGGTGTAATTACGCACGTGGCAGTCGGCGGAGGGGATCCGGCCGGATCCCGTCGAGCCCACTCGGAGGACTACGTAATGGCCATACAACTCGACATCGAACCAGCCGAGAAGACCTGGCAGGATCTTGCCAACTGCCTCGGGGTCGACCCCGATCTCTTCTTCCCCGAGCGGGGGGCCTCGACCCGGGAGGCCAAGGAGGTCTGCCGCGGCTGTGTCGTGCGCGAAGACTGCCTTGAGTTCGCCCTCGACAACGGTGAGAAGTTCGGCATTTGGGGAGGCATGAGCGAGCGCGAGCGTCGTCGCATCCGCCGCCGGAGGGCTCTGGCCAGGGCCGCGGCTCAACAGGCCGCCATCACCGCCTGAGCCGACACCACGCCCGACTGTCGGGCCCCTGATGCCTTCTTCGCGACAGCGGGGTTACGCTTCGACGTATGAACCTCGGAACCCCCGAATTGCTAGTCATCCTGCTGATCGTGCTCCTCGTGTTCGGCGGCGCCAAGCTCCCCAAATTGGCGCGGTCGCTCGGGCAGGCACAAAGAGAATTCAGGTCGGGCCTCCAAGATGGCGCGGCCGACAAGGACGAAGTCAAGGACAAGAAGGACGAAGTCAAGGACAAGAAAGACGAAGTCAAGGACAAGAAAGACGAAGACGACTGAGAACGGCGGGGAGACCTGACTCTCCGACCCCGGAAACCGGTCAGACGACCCCGGTCAGACGACCGCTGCCGCTGTCTCGCGTCGCGACTTGAGTATTCGGCGGCGCTGACGCTCGCTGCAGCCACCCCACACGCCGTGATCGATGCGATTGCGCAGGGCATACTCCAAGCACCGCTCCTCGACCGGGCAACCGTCGCAGATCCTGCGGGCCACCTCCACGCCGACCCCGTCAGAGGGGAAGAAGGTCGTGGGGGGGTGGGTAGAGCAGTTGCCGCGAGCCATCCATTTGGTGTCCATTGGCGTCTCCTAGGTCGGGATCGGTACCCAACCGCCCGGTTGCACGCGCCTACTACGCTCACAACAGGTCGAAAGTTCCGGTAAAGGTCAGATCGGCCCGTTGGCGCACCGACTCGAGTGTACGTCGAGATGGGGATCGACGCCGGTGTCACGGATCGGGGTCGGATACACTGGTCGATCCACTGGCCTTCGTCGGCCGGTAGGGCCAGGAGCAGACATGACAGACACAGCCGATGCCGAGAACGAGACCCCGATAGCCGAGGCCACCATCGTCTATCTCGGCCCGGTGGCCCCCCACTGGGAGATCAGAGGTGTCTTCGGGGAACGGGAGGTTCTCGACGCGTTCAGGTCGCGGGTCAACGCCCGCCTGATGCTTCTGCCGCCCCATGATCCCCAGTTCCGGCGCAACCGCGAGCGGGTCAACCGCGACGGCGAACGCGAGAATATCAAGGTCGACTGGGACCTTGGCTACACCGAGGAAGAACCACACCAGTGATCGCCGGCGGGTCGCTCGGACGTGAGGCATGAGCCTCTCCGATCGGCTCGCGGGAGCAGTCGGCCCGGGCGTGGTGGCGTCGGTCGCCGGGTTCGACCACAACGAGACACCGTTCCTCAACCGTGAGTTGAGTTGGCTGGCGTTCAACGCCAGGGTTCTGCAACTGGCCGAGGACCCCACCACGCCGCTTCTGGAACGTGTCGGGTTCCTGGCGATATTCGCCGGCAACCTCGACGAGTTCTTCCAGGTGAGGGTGGCGGGCCTGCACGATCAGGTGGCCGCGGGCATCACTCGCCGCACCCCCGATGGCCGCTCCCCGGCCGAGCAACTCTCGGAAATACGCGATGCCGTGGAAAAGCTTCTCACCCGCCACGAACGCTGCTATCTCGAGGACGTGAAGCCTGAGCTCGAGCGGCAGGCGATCGAGCTACTCGACTGGGACGACCTCGAACCCGGCGAACGCGACGGCTTGTCGGTTCGGTTCAGGCAGCGGATCTTCCCGGTGCTGACGCCGCTGGCCGTCGACCCCGGGCATCCCTTCCCCTACATCTCCGATCTCTCGGTCAATCTCGCGGTCCGGCTGCGCGACGCCACCGACGGCCGTCATCTCTTCGCCCGGGTGAAAGTGCCCCCTACCCTCGACCGTTGGGTGCGGGTCGACGACCGCGCCAGGTTTGTTCCGCTCGAGCAGGTGATAGCAGCTCATCTCGACCAGTTGTTCCCCGGAACCGAGATGCTCGAGTGTCACGCGTTCCGGGTGACCCGCAATGCCGACCTCACGCTCGAGGAGGAGCAGGCCGACGACCTGCTCGCCATGGTCGAGATGGAGCTTCGTCGACGCAGATTCGGTCGTGCCGCACGCCTCGAAGTCGCCTCCGACATCTCCGATGAGGTTCTCGCACTTCTCGTACGCGAGCTCGATGTGGCGGCGGCTGATGTCTACCGCAGTGCCATCCCGCTCGAGCCCAAGTCGCTGTCCGCGATCGCATCGCTTGATCGCCCGGCCATGCGGTGGCCCGAGTGGCATGGCATAACCGAGCCGGTGCTCACCTCCGACGATGAGGCGGTCGATTTCTTCGAGGTGCTGCGCAAGGGTGATGTCCTCGTCCACCACCCCTATGCATCGTTCGGGAGTTCGGTGGTCGAGTTCATCCACCAAGCGGCGCTCGACACGTCCGTGCTCGCCATCAAGCTCACGCTCTACCGCACCAGTGGTGACAGCCCGATCATCGACGCGCTGATCGCCGCGGCCGAGCGAGGCAAACAGGTGGCGGTGCTGGTCGAGCTCAAGGCTCGCTTCGACGAGGCCGCCAACATCGGTTGGGCCAAGCGGCTCGAGCAGGCTGGGGTTCACGTCGCCTACGGCCTGGTCGGGCTCAAGATCCACACCAAGGTGGCCATGGTCGTTCGCGATGAAGCCGACGGAATCCGCCGCTACTGCCACATCGGCACCGGCAACTACAACCACCGAACTGCCAAGGTCTACGAAGATATCGGTCTCCTCACCTCGTCGCCGGCTCTCGGCGCCGACCTCTCGGACCTGTTCAACTCCCTCACCGGATACGGACACTCGATCCAGTTCCAGCGCCTGCTGGTCGCCCCCGAGCAGCTTCGTGACGGCATCTGCCGTCTCATCGATGCCGAGATCTCATCCGGCCGCGGCCGGATGATCATGAAGATGAACAGCCTGGTCGACAAGGCGATGATCGAGAAGCTCTACGAGGCGTCGTCGGCCGGCGTCGACATCGAGCTGATCGTGCGGGGCATCTGCAGTCTCAGGCCCGGCGTGACGGCAATGTCCGATCGGATCCGGGTCAGGTCGATCATCGGTCGCTACCTTGAGCATTCACGGATCTTTCATTTCGCCAACGGTTCCGGTCCCGGCAAGCCGTGCACCTACATCGGCTCGGCCGACCTGATGAATCGTAATCTCGACCGCCGGGTGGAGTCTCTGGTGAGGGTGGACGACCCCGCTCTCGCCGGTCGCCTCCTGGAGTTCTGCGAGGTGGAGCTCACCGATGACCGGCTGGCGTGGACCCTCGAAGGTGACGGCACGTGGACCAAGCGGCGAGGTAGCGCGGGGATCGACACCCACCAGCGGATGCAACAGATCGCGAGCGCCAGGGCAAGTGTCTGATCCGCTCGAAGTTCTCCTCCGCTCCCACCCCGAGGTCACGGTGTGGGCGGCGGGTGGTGTGGTCGTACGCCGTTCGGGGCACGGGGTGAAGATTCTGGTGGTGCATCGGCCGCGTTATGACGACTGGTCGCTGCCGAAGGGGAAACTCGACGAGGGCGAGCGGCTCGAGTCGGCCGCGCTCAGAGAAGTGCTCGAGGAGACCGGTTATTCGTGTTCGCTCGGCGAGATTCTGCCGGTGGTGGTCTACGTCGACGGCCGGGCTCGCACGAAGGCCGTCGTCTACTGGGTGATGACCGTCGAGTCGGGGTCGTTTCGCAGCAACGACGAGGTCGACGAGGTCAGGTGGCTCGGCCCGAAACGGGCCATGCAGGTGCTCGACTACGAGCGGGATGTCGACTTGCTGCGTGATTGTCTGCCGCGGATCGTCAAAAGTGTCTGACCCCTGGTGTTGCATCGCCACCCGCTGCGGATGGTGTCGGCCCGAGAGCCTACGATGACCACGTGAACGAGCCAGGCTGGCGACCGTTGCGCCGACCGAACCAGGTGCGCCGTTCCGTGGGCGCAGAAGGTTTCGTGGTCACGCCCTTCATGCGGTTCGCACGCGTCCACTCGGCGGCGACGGCCTCCGATGCGGCGATCGCGGTGGCGCTGGTCGGCTCGATCTTCTTCTCGATCAGTCCGGCCGAATCGCGCTGGCGGGTGGCTCTCTACCTGATCGTCACGATGGCACCATTCGCGGTCGTTACCCCGTTGCTGGGCCCGGCGATCGACCGACTGCGTGGCGGCCGGCGGGTGATGATCGTGGTCACCGTGGTAGCTCGTGTGGTGTTGGCGTTCCTGATCATCAGGCACTTCGATTCGCTCCTGTTGTTCCCCGAGGCCTTCGGGATGCTGGTGATGCAGAAGGCGTACTCCGTGGCCAAGAGTGCCGTGGTTCCGGCGTTGGCCAGGAACGACGACGATCTCGTCAATCTCAACAGCCGCTTGGCCCTGATCTCGGCGCTGTCGGGTATGGCCGGCGCGACCGTGTCCGGTGGTGCCGCACTGATCGCCGGCCCGGCCGGGGCGGCCTCGGTGGCGATGATCGGATACATAGTCGCCACGATTCTCGCCTCCCAGCTTCCGCCGGTCGTGGTCGCGGCGACCCCACCCGAGGCGCTCGAGAGAACCGAACTGCGTGACCGAGCGGTCATCCTTGCAGCATCCGCAACCGCCATGCTCCGGGGGATCGTCGGCTTCGTGACCTTCTTGCTGGCTTTCGAGTTCCGCGGTGGATCCGACGGGCTCGACGTCGGCGCCGAGGGTGCTGCCGTGGGGGGTGCCACGGCGACCGTGCGAGGCATCGACATCACCGGCAACCCGTCGGCGCCGGCTTGGTACTTCGGGGCGGTTCTGGTGGCTGCAGGCCTGGGCGCTCTCATGGGTGCTCGTTTCGCCCCCCAACTCCGCACCAGATTCGACGAGGCGCGAATGCTGCAGTCGGCGCTGCTGGCCACGATGGTCAGTGGGGTGTTCGCCGCGTTCGCCGCCGGGCTTTCCGGAGCCGTGCTCCTGTCGTTCACCGTGGCGATTTCGGCATCAACCGGCAAGCTGGCATTCGACTCTCTCGTGCAGCGCCACGCCCCCGATGTCAACTACGGGCGCACGTTCTCGAAGTTCGAGGCCAGATTTCAGATCGCCTGGGTGGTCGGCGCCTTCTTTCCGGCCATCATCCCGCTCAACACGCCGGTGGGTGCCACCGCGGTCGCGGTCGGCGCCGGGGTGGCACTCGCGTCCTACATCGTGGGTCGCCCGGTCGGGGCCCTCGTCAAGTCGGGGGTCAGGTCAGGGGTCCGAAGCGGACGTCTGGTGCGGCCGACGTTCAAGTGGCTGACGTCCGGGGAGCCGACCCGGGGTGGTGTCGCCGGCCGGGCCGACACCGACCCGACCACTGCCCTCGAAATCCCACCGAGTGACGACCTCACCGATGAAGACCTTCGACCCACCCAGCCCAACCCTCCGTCCTCGACACGCCACTGGGACACCGCCACGGCGTGGGACTCGGCTCCGACTCCCTATGTGTCGTCGGTGGAGGGTGTGGTCGTCGAGGGGGGCACTCCCACTCCGGAATCCGAGCCGACGGCCGAAGGCGACCGTGGGATCGATTCAGCCGGGGAGATCGATCCGAGCCAGCCATAGGCCCGGAGCGTCGACTTCGCTCGGGGTCGGGAGGTTCTCGGGTTCGGCGAACAATCTCGCCAGGCCCGCCTCGCCGGCCCGTTCGACGATGCCGCCCACGAATGCGGTGCCGCGCTCGTATTGGGCCCGGTCGAGTTCGAGCCCGAGAATGCGTTCGACGAAGCGGTCGGCCTTGTCGGCCTCGACCCGCCGACGCCGGAGGGCCTCGGTGAGCATCGGGTAGGACCCGATGAGGTTGTCGCCGATGGTGTCCATCATGTGGTCGACGTATCCGGTGATCGCGGCGACCAATGCCGTGAGGTCGGGCTGCAGCGCTTCCTGCTCGGGTGAACGTACTGCTCCGAGAACCGTCTCCGGGTCGCCCAGGATCGACTGCAGGTCGGCCAATGCCTCGGGCCCCCGGGAAAGGTCGAATCCGCCCAGCTTGCGTTCGATGCTCTCGGGGTCCGAGGAGAAGCCCGCCGCGTGACGTGACAGAAACTCGGTCATGCGAACCCGTACGTGGGGGACCGCCATCACCGCGTGGTGGGTGACCTCGTGCAGGCAGACCCACAGCCGGAGATCGTCACGATCGAGCGACCATTCGGATCCGAAACCGTCGACGTTGGGAAGCACGATCAGGAGGGGTTTGGCAGCCGGCCGCGGCACCGGTAGGTCGTAACCGCCTAGGGTGCGGCGGGCCAGGTTGCCGACCATGGTGCCCGACGTCATGCTCGACATCATCGGGGCCATCATCTGGTTGAGCCCCTGGATCATGGGGGCCATCGGGTCGTCCTCGGGAATGTCGGACGGAAGGTCGAGGCCGGCCGACAACGAGCCGGCGAGCGTCTCGAACAGCGGACGGTAGTCGTCGAGGGTGCGGTCGGCCCATTGCGACCGGTTGACCACCTCGACCCTGATCTGGCCCGCCTTTTCGAGGTCGAGGTCGGTTGCCGACGCCACCTGCAACTCGGCCACGCGCATCAACTGCTCGACCGCCATGCGGTCGCCCGGGTCGACATTGGCTTCGGTCTCGCCATCATTGGCGATGCTGTAGGCGATCTGTCGGGGGGCGTCGTGGAAGGGATTGGGATGCCCCTGCATCATCCGCATGAGTTCATTGATGAAAGGAATCTCGCCGAATGGATCGTTCCCGGGTGGACCGGAGTCGCTCATAGCGGCATGGTAGATGAGAGTACGGGCCCTTCCTCAGCGGGACGCCCGTCAACCGGGAGGAGAAAGCTTGCGGGTCGTCGTGACTGGTGCAGCAGGGGCGATCGGACGTCGGGTGGTGGCGCGCCTCGCCGAGGCCGACCCCAACCTCGAGGTGCTGGCGGTCGACAAGCTCGGGTTGCCCGCCACGGCGTTCGGTGTCGACTCCAAGCGGGTCGACCTGGTTGCCGGGGACCTGACCGCCGTTTTCGCCGGCGCGGCCACGATCGTGCACCTGGCGTCGTCGTCCACCCCTGACAACGCCGATCCGTCATCCGCCGACCTCGAGATCGCCATCTTCCGCCGGGTACTCGACGCTGCGTCAGCCGTCGGGGTGAGCCACGTTGTGGTGCTGTCGACGGCGATGGTTTACGGCGCGTGGCACTTCAACCCGGTGCCGATCACCGAAGCCGCACCGGTACGACCCAACCCCGATTTTATCTGGGCATCGGTGCGGGCAGCGGTCGAACAACTCGCGATGCAATGGGGACAGGGCAACCGTGGGGTCGGCGTGGCGGTCCTGAGGCCCACCGCGGTCGTCTCCGACGATGATCTCGGTCAACTCGCCCGGGTCCTCCACGCGGCGAGAAGGGGCGTGGCCGCGGAAGGTGATCCCCCTGTTCAGTACCTTCATGCCGACGATTTGGCCTCGGCGGTGGTCGCCGTGGTCACCACGCGCTTCAACGGGGTTGCCAACGTCGCCCCCGACGGCTGGATACCTCCGGATGCGCTTCATGAACTCGAAGGCCCGTCGCCGAGGATCAGGGTGCCGCAGTGGACGGCGAGGGGTCTGGCATCGCTGAGATGGAAAGCCGGGCTGTCGCCCACGCCGCCCGGAGTGGTCCCGTACACATCCAACTCATGGGTGGTGTCCAACGATCGGATGCGGGCGGTCGGCTGGAGCCCCGAGTACTCCAACGAGGAGGCCTGGGTGGCGTCTCATGGGGCCGGTCCACTCGATCGCCTGCCCGCCAAACGGCGACAGGAACTCGCTCTGGCATTGTCGGCCGGAGCCATTTTGGCGATCGCAACGGCTCTGGTGCTGCTGATCCTGAGATGGAGTCGTCGACGCTGAACGCGGCGAACTCAATCGGCGGGGACCGACGCGTGGAGAACGACTTGGCGCATGACCTCGGTGCCGTTGCGCACGACAAGGAAATCGATTCGCTCTCCCGGTTTGTGCAGCATCAACTCGGCGACCATTTCGGCCATGGTCGTTATGTCGGTGCCCGCCACCTTCACCACGACGTCACCCACGAGTATCCCGCCGTCGGCCGCCGGGCCGTTGGGTTCCACGGAGGTGACGAGGGCGCCGGCCGTCGGCCCGAGGTTGTCGGTGGAGAGAACGTCGCGGGCGGTGATTCCGGCTTTTGGATGGGTCATGCGTCCGGTGGCGATGAGGTCGTGCACCATGGAGCGGGCCAGTCCGATGGGCATGATCGCCGCGGGCGCGTTCTTGGCCGTCGACACCACCATCCCCACGACAGCCCCGGTCGCGTCGACCGCGGGGCTGCCCGGCAACACGCTGCCGATGGTGCCGTCGAGGGCTATCACCCCCACCAGCAGGTCGCCATCGGAGGTGGCACTGGTGCCGGCCCGCTGGATCACGAGCCGACTCTGGGGGTTACCGGCGGGATCGACCACGGCGAGGCTGGCACCGGCGGCCGGACCGCCCGAATCGGAGACCACCGCGGCGGCCATGCGGTCATCGGTCTTGAGGACGCTCAGATCGGTGACGGGGTCATCGCCGATCACCGTTGCCTCACTGGCCCGACCGGTCGGTGTGACGATCATGACCTTCTCGGCCCCGCCGAGGGCCCGCCTGCTCGTGATCATGTAGCCGTCGTCGCGAATGGCCACCGCCCCGGCGATGATCGTCGAACTGCCAATGAGTCGTACCGCGGCGGTGGAGGGACGGGCGACCTCGGTGACCGCACGGCTCCACTCGTCGGCGGGGGTGACTCTCGGAGCGACCGACTCGACCGGGATGAGGGCGACCCGTTCCGTGGCGACCGTGACCTTGGTGGGGCCGCCGATCGTCAGCCAGAGAGCCCCCACCAGCAGGGCCCCACCAACGGCCGAGAACAAGATGGTGCCGCGGTTGGGGAACCGTAGCGCGGCGGCCGATCCGGAGAACTCCGACGGATGCCTCCAGAGGCGATCCTCGGGTGGCAGGAGCCGACCGGTGGTGCCATTGTCGTCGTCGACCTCTCCGTCTCCCACGAAACGCGAGGCTACATACGGGCCTGCCGTTGAGGCGCGCGCCCTCACCGTGAGCCCATGGGTGCGTGACCCGGCCACGGTACGACGTACCATGTCGCGGTGCTCACGCCACCCGACGACGCGACCTGGCTGGGGATCAGCGATGACCGTCTTCCGGTGAGCGCCGCCCATGAATGGGCGGTGCTCCCTCGGTGTGGAGCCGTCGTCATGTTCAGCGGCACCGCCCGCGACCATGCACCTGGCCGTCGGGATGTCGAGTTTCTGGAGTACGAGGCCTACGAGGAGCAGGTTCTGCCGCGGCTGGGCGAGATCGCCGAACATATGAGAACGCGATGGCCCGACCTCGGCCGTGTCGCGATCCTCCACCGTGTCGGGGTGGTACCGATCGGAGAGTCCGCGGTGGTGGTCGTGACGTCGTCTCCGCACCGCGGTGAGGCCTTCGAGTCCGCTCGATACGGGATCGACACGCTCAAGGCCGCCGTACCGATCTGGAAACGCGAGACCTGGTCCGGCGGCCGTTCGTGGGGGCTGGAGGCCCAGCACATCATCGAGGTCGACCGGTGAGCAGCGCCGTCGTGTTTCTCGTCGGTGCTCTCGTGGCGTGCACCGTCGGTCTGGTCGTGCTGTGGTTGCTCCACAGCGTCTCGCAACATCGGCGTCGGCGTGAGATCCCCTTCGCCGATCAAATGAGGGCGCTGTCGAGCAACCCGTCAAGGGCGAGACGCCGGCAACCGAGCGGTATCGTCCCCGTCGATCCCCCCGACGAGGAGACCTGAACCCTGGCACGCGACCTGGCGATCGATCTGGGCACCGCCAACACCCTCGTCTACGCGAGAGGTGAGGGGATAGTCCTCAACGAGCCGACCGTCATCGCGCTCAACCGTCGCAACAACGATGTGATCGCGATGGGCCACGAGGCATGGGAGATGATCGGTCGCACCCCGAGTTACATCGTGGCGATGCGGCCGCTGCGCAAGGGGGCCATAACCGACTTCGACGTCACCCAGCGAATGATCCGACTACTTCTTCGCCGAGTCGGGGTGAGCAAGTTCAACCGACCGCGGGTGGTGATCTGTGTGCCGTCGGCCATCACCGCGGTCGAACGCCGAGCCGTCACCGAGGCGGCCCGCAGGGCCGGCGCCGCCGATGTCCGACTGATCGAACAGCCCGTGGCGGCGGCAATCGGAGCGGAACTGCCGATCAGCGAACCGATCGGCAACATGGTGGTCGACATCGGTGGAGGCACCAGCGAATCGGCCATTATCTCCCTGGGTGGAGTCGTGGCGCTCGAAGCAGTGCGTGTGGGCTCGTTCGACATCGACGCCGCCATCCAAGCCCATGTCCGACGCGAATGGGGTATCGCCGTGGGGGAACGCACCGCCGAGGAGATCAAGTTGGTTCTCGGTTCTGCCGCGCCCACCGACGACGAGGTGTGCGCCGAGGTCCGCGGGCGTGAGCTGATGAGCGGCCTCCCCAAGACCGTGGTCCTGACGCCGGAGGAGATCCGCGAGGCGATCGCCGAACCGGTGGCCGCGGTGGTCGACTCGGTGCTGAGTTGCCTCGGGCAGGCCCCGCCCGAACTGGCCCAGGACCTCATCGTCGAAGGAATTCACCTCGTGGGAGGTGGTGGGATGCTCCGCGGCATGGACAAGAGGCTGGCCATGGAGACCGCGGTGCCGGTCCACCTGGTCGACTCGCCGCTCGAAGCAGTCGTCCTCGGGGCCGGGGTGTGCATCGAGTCGTACGAGGCCGGTCAGCAGATGTTCATGGGTGAGTGGTCGAAGTGATTCACCACGGGCCGAGCAACTCTTCGACTGCCTCGCGTACCTGACGGTCGGGGTCGGTGCGGGCCCGCTCCCACGCCTCGTCGACCTCCGGCCCAATGAACGTGCTCAGCGCGATGATGGCGCGCCGGCGCACGGCCGGCTTGTCGTGGGTGGCGACGAGGATCGCCGGCAGCCCCCGTTCGTCGCCCAGAGCTCCGAGCGCGGCGACCGCTGACTCGCGGGCGAGAGGATCGGAGTGTTCGGTGGCGGTCGTCGCCAGTTTGGCGACGGTTCCGGGATTCGGTTTCATCCTTTCGCCGAGGGCCCAGGCCGCGGCCTCGACCACGTCCGATTCGGTGTCATCGAGCAGATGAACGATTGGTGGTTGCTGTCGTCGGGCCGCGATCTCGACGCCGGCGACTCTCACCGTGTGGTCGGTGTCGTCGAGTGCCGATACGAGTTCTTCGGTGCTCAGAACGGCGAGGCGTTCGAGTGATCGGACGGCCGCGATCCGGACCGTTGCCGACCGGTCGGCCAGATGCAGGCGGGCGGTGTCGGCGTCTCCGGAATGTCCGGCGAGACCGACGAGACGGCGTCGCTCCGACGAGGATGCGGCGTACATGGGGCGACCCTAGCGGCCGGTGATGGGTCCGATGAATCACCGGCCGAGGCCGAAATGCTCAAGTCGAGGCGAGAGTCATCCGATCGGGATGCCAGGACCGACAACGAGGAGTGTCCGTGTCGTACATCGTCATCCAAGCCGGCTCATCGGAAGAGCCCGAGTACCGCGAGTTCGACGACCTCGACCGCGCCGTCGCCCATCTCGAACAGGTGTGCAACGGTCCGGGTGCGGCCGATGCCCGACTCTGCCGACTCGATCCGGTCGAGTTCCAGCTCAAGAAATACTTCAAGGTCGAGATCTCGGCCGATGGATCGGTACCGGAAACACCGGCCCCCACCGCCGAGGTGGTCGAGGCCTCGGTGTTCGATCCGTTGCCGACGGTCGAGGCCGGCGAACCCGAATCGGGATCGCCGGGTCGTGACCATCAACTGTCGGGTGAGTCACGGCGAGGGCTGTTCGGCCGCTGAGCAGCCGTCGGGTCAGGCGATGGCCTGTTCGAGCAGGAAACCGGCGCCGAGAATGATGATGCCGATGGCGGCGGCCAGCGCGACACCCAGCGCGGCGACGATGGCGGCCAGAACGATCGTGGCGCGCAGCCGTTCCCACCATCTGACGTAGGCCTTCTTGCCGACGACGGGTCGTGGAGTCCGCCGACGGACGATTCCGAGCGCCCGCATCGAATCGAGGAGAGGGTTGATGCGATCGCCGCCGGTGCCGGCGGCGGTGGCAGCCAAGACGATTGCCGAGAGACGTCGACGGCCGCGTGGGGTTGGGCGATCGGTCGTGGCAGGCTGAAGCGCCCATGACGGTCGGTGACCGGTATGGGCCGAGAATCCCACCACGAGGACGAGTGAAGACACGATGAACAAGTTGGACACGTCGACGCCGATTCTACCGCCCGAGGCGTCGACGACTGCGCCGGTCGTGTGGCATCGGCGGCGGTGGGTTCGAATCGTGGCGCTTGTCGCCGGTCTGCTCGGCATCCTGCTGGGGCTGATGAGCGTGATTCCGGTGGGGGTTCTGGGAGATGTGGTCCCCGGCACCGCGATCATCGACCAGTCGCCGGTTGCTCTCAAGCCGGGTCGGGCTCGGCCCGTCGACAAGCGGGTCACGATCGACAGCTCTCATGTCTACGAACCCAAAGGGCAAGTTCTGTTCACCACCGTTTCCATTGATGACAACGTCACCGTCCTTGAATGGCTCAACGCCGAACGTGATCCGTATCAGACTCTGTTGCCCCACGACGCGGTGTTCGGTGCGAGATCGGCCACCGAGAATCGCACCCTCAACCTCCAGATGATGCAAGTGTCGAAGGACACGGCGGTGCTGGTGGCCTTTCAGCGTCTCGGCGTCGACGTGGTCGACGACACCGGCATCATTTTCTCCAACGTGGTCAGTGGCGGCCCGTCGGCGGGAGTCCTCAAGGTGGGCGACGTGATCGTGGCGATCAACGGCGCGCCGATCACCGATTTCGATTCACTGAAGGCGGCGTTGGCGAACGAATCGCCCGGCGACGAGATCGTCATCACCCTCGAGGACGGTGAGACCCACGTGAGGCGAGACGAGACGATCACCCTCGGTGCCCACCCTGACGACGCGTCGCGTCCTTTCATTGGCATCAGCGGCGTCGGTACCCGGGTCGTGCAGAGGGAACTTCCCTTCGACGTGTCGATCGATTCGGGCAAGATCGGCGGTCCCTCGGCCGGCTTGGCGTTCACACTCTCGATCATCGATCTCCTGACCCCCGGTGAACTCACAGGAGGAGGCAGGGTGGCGGTCACGGGTACGATTTCGCTCGACGAGACCGTGGGCGACGTGGGCGGTGCCGAGCAGAAGGCGGTTGGGGCGAGGAAAGCCGGAGCCGAGGTCTTCATCGTTCCCAAGGATGAGGTTGCCGACGCCGAGAAGGGTGCCGGCGACATGCCAGTCGTCGGAGTCACTACTCTCGACGACGCGTTGAACGTGCTCGCCGGGTTGGGTGGCCAAACCACGAATCTCACTCTTTCCGGTCGGTGATCGCGGCGAGGGTCGGCCATTGCCCTCGGGCATACCAGAACTGGTTCCCGTGCGAACCTACAATTGCCGGGTGCCGAGATCGTTGAACGACCCCCTCGACCCGACGGGTCTCGAGACGGCAACGTTTCCACTCGTCCGTCGAGGATTCGACCCGGTGGCGGTCAGGTCCCGGCTGAAAACCGTTGCCGTGGCGATTCGGGAACTGCGGTCCGAGATCGAGATTCTGAGGTCGCGCGTCTCGGACACGGACGCGGTCGACGGTGATCAGCTTGAGGCTCACCGGATCGCGGAAGCCCTCGGGGTCGAGGCCACGCGGGTACTCGAATCGGCTCATCTGGCTGCCCAGGAGCGGGCCGAGCGGGCCGAGCGGGAAGCAGCCGCGGTCCGTGAGGAAGCCCTTTCCGCCGCGGACGCCACGCGAACCCTGGCCAAGGCGGAGTCCGACGACATCATGGAGCTGGCCAAGCGCGACGCCGAGAACCTGGTCGAAGACGGACGGGCCCACGGACGACACATGGTTGCCGAGGCCCAGACCGTACGCGAGCGGATGCTCGGTGACCTGTCCCGCAAGCGTCAGACCGGCCGCGCCCAGGTCGAGCAGCTGAGAGCAGCCCGTGACCGGCTGCTCGAGTCGCTGGCCGTGGTGCAACAGAGTCTTGACACGGCGATGGCCGACCTGGTCGGGTCGATTCCCGAGGCGCGGGCGGCCGCCGAACGGGCCGGAATGAGAATCCAGGACGAGCCGGTTCCCACGGCCCAACACATGGAGGCCGAGATCGAAGCGGCCCGTGCGGTCGGGCATCCCCTGGTGCAGGGCATCGGTGTCCCGGATTCGGAGCCCGTGTTCGACACCGGCGAGGTCGATTCGCTGGCCGAACTCGGGTCACTCGACGTCGCCGCCGATGATCGTCCGGAGTTCTTCGATGTCGAAGCCGAGATCTCACCCGAATCCGAGCCGGCCCCGGACCCGGAATCCGAGCCGGCCCCGGGGCTGGAATCCGAGCCGGCCGTGGAGCCGGAACCCGACGCGCTGGTCGATGGCGTCGACAATCTGTTCGCGAAACTCAGGTCGTCGAACGCCGAGGACGAGTCGGGCGAGCCCGATTCCGACATCGACGCCGAGCCGGATTCCGAGCCCGCACCCGAGGCGGAACCGACCGTCGACGAGGTGTCGGCCGGCCGGCGTCAGGCTGCCGCGGCCCGGACCGCTCGGGCCCTCAAGAAGGTCGTGGTCGACGAGCAAGGAGCACTGCTCGACGGAATCCGACGCACCGGGGTCGAGGCTCTTCGGGAACTGATCGATGACCCCGACGGCCAC
>QIIW01000004.1 GCA_003231645.1 Acidimicrobiia bacterium
CCGGGCTGCTGCTCAGGGTCGGATACGTGATCACGAAACGCGGTCAGACCCTGGCCGGCGGCAGGATCTTTCCGGGTGACCAGTTCTACTATTCACTCGCCGGCGACGCGCTGGCGGCCGGCAGAGGTTTCGTCGTCCCGTGGCAGGCTCAGGCGATCAACCTCGGGTTGGTCGCGCCCGGCACACCCGCCCCTTCGGCCGCCGATCATCCGCCGCTCACCGCCCTGGTGTCCACACCGGCGTCGTTGCTGCCCGGCAACAACCTGTTCGAACAGCGACTCACCATGGCGCTGATCGGCACCCTGGTGATCGTCGTGATCGGGCTGCTGGCCCGCGAGGTCGCCGGTCGCCGGGTCGGGATCGTTGCCGCGGCCTTGGCCGCGATCTATCCGGGATTCTGGATCAACGACGGTCTGGTCATGGCCGAGACGCTCACCACGCTCATGGTCGCCGGGGCGCTCTGGGCGACATTTCGCTACCGGAGGTCGCCCTCCGTGCGGGTCGGGCTCGAGCTCGGAGTGTGGATCGGCCTGGCGTCGCTGGCGCGGGCCGAGTCACTGCTGTTGGTTCCCTTGGTGGTCGTGCCGTTGGTCTGGACCAGCCACCGGTGGCGAGAACGGCTGGTTCGGCTCACGGTGATCGGTGCGGCCACGGGGCTGGTGCTGGCACCTTGGGTGATCCCGAATCTGGTCCGGTTCAACGATCCGGTGGTCATGTCGACCAACGATGGTTCGACGCTGATCGGCGCCAATTCCCCCCAGACCTTCAGTGGTCCGGCGATCGGCTTCTGGTCGCTCGAGTACGCCGATGGCATCAACGTCGACGGTTTGGATCAGAGCCAGGTCTCAGGCGTCTATCGGCGAGCCGCGGTCAACTACGTGCGCGACCATATCTCGCGGGTTCCCGCCGTGGTGGCGGCGCGTATCGGGAGGCTGTGGTCCGTCTACCGGCCGTTCCAAATGGCCGACTTCAACCAAGGCGAGGGGCGCGAACTGTGGGCCTCGTATCTGGCGCTCATCGGCTTCTACCTCACCGTTCCCCTGGCGGTACTCGGGTGGAGGCATCTCGACACGGGAACGTGGCGATGGCCCTTCGCCGCCATGGTTGTCCACGTGACACTCATCGGGGCGGTGTTCTACGGGATCCCCAGGTTCAGAGTGCCGGCCGAGGTGGCTCTCGTGGTGCTGGCGGCGATCGGCCTTTCGTGGGTGACTAACCTCGGCGCATGTCGACACCTGCCCACATCTTCCTCGCAACGGTCATCATCCTGACCGTTCTGTTCATTTACCGGCTGGTCAGTCAGCGAGTGCTCAGGAGCAAGTACGCACTGCTCTGGTCGGTGCTTGCCATCGGATTGCTGCCGTTGGCGGCGTTCCCGGGAATCCTCGTGCCCATCTCCAACTTCGTCGGGATCCAGTACGAGCCGGCCACCATCCTGTTCGCCTCGGTGGTTTTCCTCTTCGTGACCAGCGTCCACCTGTCGTACGAAGTGTCGAGACTCGAAGCCCGAACCCAGGATCTGGCCGAGGACCTCGCCCTGCTCAGGGCGAACCTGGGGACATCGGGCGAGCCACGACGATCAGTCCGTCCGAGCTGAACGGTCGACCGAGCCGCCCCAGAAGCTTCTCGGCTCCGAACACCGTCTTCAGCGCGGCGATTTCGAATCGTGACCGGTCGCCGCGGTCCCGGATTGTCGGCACGTAGGTGACGGCCTCGACCGGGTTCCAGCCCTCGGCTCGCAGAAGTCGGGTGAGTGTGCGCCAGGTGAACATCACCAGATGGTCGGGGTGGTTGACCTCGACGCGCCTCGTGATCGACGCGACCACATTGACCAGACCGTAGGCGTTGGGGGTGGTGACGATCAGGTATCCGTTGGGTCGGCAGAGGGCCTGCATGGCCTCCAGGAACGGCCCCGGGGCCCGGAGATGTTCGATGATCTCCCCGGCGATCACGACATCGGCCGGCTCCAGTCCGAGGTCGGCGACCGCGACGGTGTCGGTGCAGTCGGCGAGGCGGGCTTGGAAGCCACCGTCGATCGCGGCCGCGACTCCGGCGCGGTTGACATCGACACCGACGAGTTCGGACGCAACATCGTCGAGGTGCCCGTGGAGCCACCGTCCGGCCCGACGTTGTTCTTCACGAAACCCGGTGTCGGCGAACCCCACGTGGATCACACGCCTGCCGCGGCACCTGTCGACCAGCCACGGGATACGGTCGACCACCGTCGTGCGCGGCAACGGATGGACCATGTCCTCCTGAGCGTATTCAGGGCGGGTCGAGTCGTCTGGCGGGTTCACGCTGTTTCCTCCTTTGGATCGAACGTCGGCAGGTCGGTGAGCGAGGCTGCCATCTCGGACATGGTGATGTCGGATCCGGCGACCAGCTTTCGGACCCGGGCCGACATCGTGGAGCGACCCCACCACAAGACCCGGCTGCCGATGCGCCCGACCTCGGGAACCACCCAACGCACTTCGGCCGGATCGAAGTCGTAGGGGTGGACGTACAGCCACGCTCCCGGTCGTCGGGCCCCGGCGCGCGACGCCCAGCGGGTAAGCGGGCCGGGCGACACCCTGAGGTAGGTGCCGCCGAGCAACGGCAGCACGACCGGGCCGATACCGAACAACGGGCAGGGCAACTCGATCAGGCCCGACGGCCACACGAACGGAGTTCGCGGCGCACCATTCCAGCCATAGAGCGGGTTGCGGGCCGGGAGCACACTCGACGAATAGCCGAAGCCGATGTCGGTGAGGGCCGCCGGCGCCCAGGCCGAGTCCTCGACCAGCGAGAAGATCGGAGCGCGAAAACCACTCACCGGTCGCTGCACGATCTGGGAGACCATGTCGGCGGCCTCCGCGGTCTCGGTTCGAAACGAGTCCTCACCGACCTCGGGCAGCGGCACATGGCGGGCACCGTGGAGCGCGATCTCGTGGCCGCGTCCCGCCACGCGTGCCACCAATTCGGGGTGGTCACGAACCACGTCGCCGACCACGAAGAACGTCCCGGTCGCTCCCCATTCGTCGAGGTCGTCGAGCAGCGAGTCGGTGATGGACGGGTACCGCAGTTCGGCGTCCGGGCCGGGGCGGTGGTCCTCGAGGTCGAGGGTGAACGCTACACCGCTCACGCCGATGCCTCGTCGAGAGGAGCGGTGGGCCGGGCACGGTACCGCTGCCAGAGCCATTCGATGCCTATCCCCGACATGATCACCATCGCCACATCCACCGGAACCCGGTAGCGGGTGAGCCCGAAGGTAACGGCCGACGCGAATATCACCATGACCCAGATCGACAGCATCGGAACCAGTCGCCGGCCGCGCTCGCTCATGGCCAGGCCGCCGGCGATCGTGAACGGAACCAGCAGGTAGTAGAGCACCAGTCCGGCCGTGGACGGCACCCTCCAACGCCCCTCGACCTCGTAGTTGAGGCGTAATGTGCTGCCGACCCTGAAGAACTCGAGCGACCGGCCCACCCTGGCCAGCGCCACGACCGGATAGCGCTTCCAGTGGTCGAGTGTGTAGCCGATGGCGTGTCGGGTCATGAACTCGTCGCGCACCGATTCGTCGTACTTGACCCACCCTTGTTCTCGATCGGTCACCCCGGGCAGCGCGGCTTCGTATTCGGCCAGCAGGCCACGTTGCTCGAAACACGTGGCCCACGTACCCATCAACTCGCCCGACCACGCCGCGTCGCAACTGCCCGCCATCAACACATCGCCCGATGCCGCGGTGAGGGTGACCGGTCGCTCGAACCGGAGGTTGTTGAAGACGAGCCACGGGGCCATCACGAGCAACCCGGCCATCCACGCCAACCCGATCTGATGAATCCGTTCGCGGCGCGACAGGCGCGTCCTCCACGCCACCAGCGGGATGACGAGGAATCCGAACAGCGACACCGCCTCGGCGCGGGTCAGGGCGGCAATGGCGATGGCCACCCCGACGATCACGATTCTCCGACGATCGGGATGGTCGATCCAGACGTAGGCCGCCCACAGGATGAGCACGATCGCCGGCTGGTACATGCCCTCCGAGAGCAGCATCACGTCGTTGATCCACAGGAGCGGGTGGATCGCGGCGAGCACGGCGGCGGCGATACCGGCGATGTCTCCGGCCAGTCGGCGGGCCAGGAGGCCGACGAGGACGATGAAGGCCAAGCCGAACAGGGTGGAGACAACCCGGTTCCAGGTGACCGAGGCCAGCCCCAGCCTCGACCAGGCCCCGAGAAAGAGAGGGTAGAGCGGCGGGTCACCGGCCGAATCGACGAGGTTACCCGACAAGAAGAAATCGGTACCGATCTTGAACCAGTGTCCCTGACTGATCAACTCGGCCTGGGAGTGGGTGTACCAGGCGTCGGCGGCCAGCTTGTAGCACGAGGACGACAGGACCTCGCAGGTCGGCCGGTAGACGAGGATGACCCACAGCCTCAGGACAAGTCCGGCCAGGCCGGTGACCCAGATCGCCGACACCGCGGGGGTGGGCCTCGGCACGGAACCCGGTCCGATCGCGACAAGGGGCCGGCGGGTGGTGACGACATCGGTCACGGCGCGGATTCCTCGGCCGTCTCGCTGAGAGCGGCGGGCGACGGGCGGCGATCGAGTGCGGCGCCGATGACGATGGATGCCATGATCAGCATGGCCACGTCGGCCCCGGCGCGATAGCGGGTGATGCCGAACGAGATCGCCGCGGTGACCACGGCGGTGGCGACCACCGCCACCAGCGGGATGATCGTCTCGCCGCGTCGTCGCAGAAGCACCGTCCCGGCCACCGCGGCCAACATCACCACGTAGTTGGCCCACAATCCGATACGGGTGAAGATCTTCACCCGACGTTCGAACACGACATCGGAGTTGATGGTGTGAATCGGCTTGAACAGCCCGAACAGGCGACCGACGCGAGCCGAGATCACCTTGGGTTGTTCGTCGAGGTGCGCGGAGATGTAGCCCCAGGCGCGGTTCAACTTGGCCTTACCGATGGTCGATTCGTCGCCGGCCGGCCAGGCCGAGCCGTCGTCACAGGCCGGGTTCCAGTAGCCGAGATAATCGCCCGAGTAGGTCTGGTCGCAGTTGCCGATCTCGAGCACGTAGCCTGGTCCGGCTGCCAGGTAGGTGGGTTGCTCGAAGGTGACGAGGTTGCGTATCACCCAGGGCGCGAGCACCGCCATCGCCACGCCGGCGGCGACCGCGGTGAGCGTGAACCGGCGCTTCCAGGTGAGACGCCGGTCGATCATCACCAGTGGAGCAAGCAGCAGGAAGTACATCATGAACACTTCGCTGCGGGTGAGCGCCCCGACTGCCAGCACGGCAGACAGCTCGATCACCCGACGGGTGTCGGGTCGGTCGTGGAAGCGGTAGGCGAACAAGATCACCAACGCGGCGATCGGTATGTACATCGACTCCGACAGGATCAAGCCGTCGTTCATGAACAGTGGCGGGTAGAAGGCGGCGACGAACATGGTGATCACGGCCGCCCTCGACCCGGCGAGGCGTCGTACGACCAAGCCGAGAGGGATCACGACCGTAGCCGAGACCAGGCCGGAGGCCACCCGGTGCCACGACACCGAATCGAGTCCGAGCCGCGACCAGATCGAGAGGTAGACGGTGAAACCGGGTGGGTGGGCTGCGGTGGGTTCGTAGATGCCGTTGACGGCTGAGAACGGGTTGACGAAGAAGTGGCCGTGGGCGAGGAGATTGGCCGACTCGTGGTAGTAGAAGTTGTCGTTCAGCCGGCCGATCGGCACGTTGCGGTACCAGTGCCACCACAGGAACCAACGGACCGCCAGGGCTGCTGCGAACGCGGCAGCGGTCCACAGTACGAATGGGTCCCTCCGGCGCACCCGGCGATCCTAGTTCCGACGCACGGTGGTCGGATGCGAGTGACCGTGATCGGCCACAGTTGCCTGCGAATCTCCACGCGGGTTGGCACGATTCTCGTCGACCCGTGGCTTTCGGGGTCGTGTTACCGGCGGTCGAGATCACCTCGCTCGGTTTCGCCGACACGTCGTTCGTCTTGGCCGAGGACGACACGGTGATCATCGACGTCAACGACTGCAAGCCCCGCGGTCGTGCTCTCACTCAGATCGCGAAGGCGTTCCCCCCGACACCTACATCTCCGATTACCGCGACACCATGACCGGGCTGCGGCCCCGCTACGCGATCCCGTTCGGTTCGACGGTCGGTTTCCTGCACCCCGAGAGTCGCACGGTCAACGATCACCTGATCACGCCGATGGCTCCGGGCGCCGCCTGGTCCCCCGAACACGGTTTCGACCGCCGCGACTACGACTGGTACGACGATCGTGAGGCCCATCTCGAGGAACTGGCGCGGGCGCTTCGTGCGCGAGGTGCCGAGGCTCATGGCCCGCCGTCTGGTGCCTCGCCGCTTCGTGTTCCACGTGCCGTCGGATCCCGACGCTCTCTACTGCTGGGTGTCGTTCGCCGAACGTGCGGTCGGACGCGATCCGCGACCACATCCTTCACATGGTCCACGATTCGATGCGGATCCGTACCCGGATCGTGGCCGGTGGAGCCCACAGCGACCTCGCGTTCCGGGGGGTGCTGATGATGTGGGAGATCGGCTACCTGCCGTTGCGCCGCGTGGTATGGCGGCCGCGTCTGCGGGTATCGGCGGCACGGCGCCGGCGTGAGATCGTGTCGCAACTGTCGGTGGCGTTGGGCCGGAACTCGGTCGGACATCTGGCCGACGGGGTTGGTGCCGACGGTTCCCCAGCGACGCGGTGGACGCGTCCGGCCCGGTCAGTAGGCGTCCATGTCGAGGAACTCGAACGTGTCGAGCACGATCGAGTCGTCATCGATCATCGGGTCGAGGCGTCGCACCACCAGGTTGAGCGGTGACGGTCGCAGCCGCATGGGCGGGGTGATGCCTCGAACCTCGACCGATCCGTTGAATCCGGCGTAGACCGCGAATGCCGCCCGATGCCAGCGGGTGGCGGATCGAATGGCAGGTGTGGCATCGATCACAGCTCGGCCACTCACCAGCGGGAACACCTTGAGCACAATGCACGCCGGTATCGGACCGAGAGACGAGCGGGTGGTGATCAGCACCATGTCGTCGGCGGTGTGGACCGCGTACTTGGTGTTGGGGCAGGCCAACCGCCATCGCAGCACATCGGGGGTGTAGTCGGTGGCCCAGCCCTCGACCGGGTTCCGGTCGACCGAGGCGGCGAGGTCGGTGAACCCGTCGGAGTCCAGCCACGCGTCGGTGATCCATCGGTGGCTCATACGGCGCCGGCTGCGGCCTTGGCCGATCGGCTGTACGACCTTCACCGGCAGCGGGGTGATGAGCTTCCAACCCATGTACTTGACGACAGCTCCGGTCGACTTGGCGTTGGTCACCCCCAGCGCGAACGACCAGCCGCGCTCGGCTCCTTCTCGGTAGATCTCCAGACCGAGCCGGGCAAAATGCCGGGCCCGCTGATGGCCCGATCTGACTACGGCATTGAGTGACCAGGCGCCGTCGGAGCGTTCGCCGCCGGGGCCCCGGTAGCGGCGCGGCACGTTGACGTAGTGAGCCACGAGTTCGAGGCCTTCGACCCCCGGGATCTGCTGGTGGCGCTGAACGGCTCGGCCCAACGGATTCTTGTGGTAGCACCATCGGAGGTAGGAGTCGTCGACGAAACGGGGGTCGGGCAACTCCAGGTCGAGCAGCGCGGCGGCCGCGGTGAGCAGGCCGGGGTCGTCGGATGAGCCGTCGATCGTCCACCCCTCCACCCCCTCGTGGACGGTTGCCCCCTCCAGCGGATGTGACTCGTTCATGGCCGCGACGGTACCTTGCCGATACAACGACCCCGGGAGACGACATGCCTGATCTGTTGGCCATTTCAGCGGAGATCATCGATTCGGGAGTTGTGTCCGACCGGGCCAACCAGATCAACCGGGTCACCCAGGAACTGTCGGAGATCGGTGACGGCCTCGCCGTGGTCGAGTCGTTCAGCCATATATGGGGGGTAGACACGGGCGACGGCCTGATCCTGTTCGATGCCAGCAGTGTCTTCACCGGTGTGGAGGCCATGGAGGCCATGCGACAGTGGCGCACCGACCGGGTCGACACCCTCGTGTACACCCACGGCCACGTCGACCACGTGGGGGGAAGCGGAGCGGTGCTGGCCGACGCCGACCGGCGGGGTTACCGGCGGCCCACGGTCGTGGCCCACGAAGCGGTCCATGCCCGGCTCGACCGCTATCGCCGCACCGACGGCTGGAACCTGAGTATCAACGCCAGGCAGTTCGGCGGCACCCGCGCCGCCGGAATGAAGATCGGCGGCGACGAGACCAGCGGTGTGCCGAACCACCGGTTCCTTCCCGAGGACGTGGCGACTCCCGACGTCACCTACTCCAATCTGGTGTCGATACGGGTCGGCGATGTGGAGATGGAACTCCATCACGCCCGTGGTGAAACCGACGATCACACATGGACGTGGTGGCCGGACCGCAAGGCCGTGTTCATCGGTGACCTGTTCATATGGAACTTTCCCAACGCCGGCAATCCCCAGAAGGTTCAGCGTCACCCGGGAGAGTGGGCCAGGGCGTTGCGTGAGGTGATGGCCCGTGGACCCGAGTATCTGCTGCCGGCCCACGGCTTGCCGATCAGTGGCGTCGAGCGGGTGGCGACGGTGCTCGACAACACCGCCACCGCCCTCGAACATCTGGTCGAATCGACTCTGGGTCTCATGAATCAGGGCGCCGATCTCGACACCATCATCCACACGGTGAGTGTTCCGGCCAACCTCGTCGACCTCCCGTACCTGGTGCCGTTCTACGACGAACCGGAGTTCGTGGTACGCAACATCTGGCGGCTCTACGGCGGCTGGTGGGACGGTGATCCGTCGTCGCTCAAACCATCACCGCGAGCACGAGTGGCCGCCGAGGTGGCCGATCTGGCGGGTGGCGCGTCGGCGCTGGCGCGGCATGCGGCCGAGGTGGCCGACAGCGGGGACCTGTCGTTGGCGTGTCATCTGGTGGAGATGGCCGCCAACGCTGCGCCCGAGGATCGTTCGGTCCACGAGATCAGGGCCGACGTCTACACGCGACGCCGTCGGGAGGCCACGTCGCTGATGGCCCGCGGTGTCTACCGTGGAGCGATACGTGAGTCCGAGGCCGTGATCAGCGGCTGAGATCCGACAGTGGGTCGCGCGATGGGCGGAAGGCGTCACCGGCGATGGTTACCGTCGAGTCGAGATACACGACATCGCCCGAGCTGAGCAGGGCGCTGATACGGCCGGTGTGGTCGTGACCGATCTCGTCGACGCGGGCCCAGGCGCCGTGGCGGTGAATCCAGTTGCCCGGCTTGACCAACTCGGGTGGGATCACCGCTCCGGGCTTGATCTTCACCGAGGTGGTGGCCATTGCCATGTCGTAAAGGTGATGGACAGATGCGACGAGCAGGGCCAATCCGAGTGCCGCGATCACCGATCCGAGGATCTCTCTGATGGTCGAGTGCAGCATGCCGACGGGCATGCCGACGATTGCGGTGCCGATGGCGATCAGAATCGTGGAGAGGATCACAATCGATATCGACACACGGATGCCGCGTGAATGCGACGGTGAGTCGATGTCGATCACATAGCCGTGTTCGGCGTAGTCGACCAGCTGTTCGTTGACGTTGCGAGGTCGAGATTGGGAACGTGCCATTTTCCTCCCCCAACGAGGCGACTCCGGAGCCATCTTGTCACACTGCCCCAATCCGAGGCCACACAGCACAACCCGCCCGGGACCAGGGCAGCGGGGCCGAAGTACTGTCGGCGGTCTCAACTGTTGGGCGCGAGGAGCTGTGTGGGGTCACCACGGTACTCCTTGGCCGGCGGCTTTGCCGACCTGCGAACTGCCGGTTCCGATCCGGCGTTGATCCTGTTCCCAGTCGTCGTCACGCCCTCTCACTCGTCGGCCGTGTGGCTGACACATCGAAGGTACTCGCCTGATGACACATTCGGAGTACCGGCGCCTGGTTCCGCCTCCAGAACGCCCGGGTTTCGTCTCCCCACCTGTGTGCGCGAGGAGGGACTTGAACCCTCACGTCCTTTCGGACACAGGAACCTGAATCCTGCGCGTCTGCCAATTCCGCCACTCGCGCGTGGCCCGTTGCCGCCCGGGGGGCGACCACGACCCCAGAGGCTAGCGCGATCAGTCGGCAAATCAGCCGCCGGTGGTCGACCCGGAGGCCTCGGGGCCACGGTCTGGGGGATAACCTCGCGGCGTGGCCCTCAGATCGGTGGAACGACGCCTCGAGCGACTGGTTGAGGGCACGGTGGGGCGACTGTTCTCAGGTGGCGTCCGCCCCATCGAGATTTCCCGCAAGATCGGACACGCCATGGGTGACTCACGCTCGGTGGGGGTCAAGGGTCAGCCGGTGGTGGCCAACCATTTCACCGTGCTGCTCGCGTCGGCCGATCTCGAACGGTTCGCCGACATTCGCGACACCCTCATGCGGGATCTCTCCGACGCCGCTCGTGAAAGCGCCCGCGAGGAGGGCTGGACCTTCATGGGTCCGGTTCAGATCGACCTCACGGAGAAGTCCGGGCTGAGGTCCGGCGTGGTCCGCATCGAGGCGAGGATGAAAGAGGCCGACGGCGCAACCGGAGTGCTTCACCTTCCCAACGGTCAACAGATGGTGCTCGGCGAGTACCTGGTCACGATGGGCCGACTTCCCGAATGCACGATCTCGTTCGACGACCCGAACATCAGTCGGGTCCACGCCGAGATCAGGCCCGAGGGCGGTGGCTTCACGCTGACCGACGCCGGTTCCACCAACGGAACCGCGGTCAATGGCGTCAGAATCTCGAGTCATCGCCTCCTCGACGGGGACCGGATCACGCTCGGTGCCGCCGAGATCGAATTTCGCGCCGGCTGAGCCGTCGTGACCGCCGAACGCGGGTCGGCCACTCGCGGTGACCGAACTAGGATCTCGGCACCGTGACGGATCAACTGTTGCTCGTCTCCAGAATCGCGCTGCTCGCGCTCATCTACCTGGTATTCCTGCGCGTGGCGAGGGCGGTGATCGTCGAGGTCCGCGCCGAGACCCGCGCCGCTTCGCCCATGGGCATCGCGCCCAGGAGCGCCGCGGCCCGGGTGCCGGCGTCGGCCGCGACTGCCACCCGGCCGACGACTGCCCCGGCCCCTCCCGTGACGTCGGGTCCGGCCGGACATCAGCTCACGGTCGTCGCGCCGAGCGCGCTGGCCGGCACCTCTTTCGCCTTGGAGTCGGAGACCACGATCGGGCGGGCGCAGGGTTGTGCGGTGTCGATCGACGATGCCCGAGTCTCGAAACTCCACGCCCGGGTCTTTGCCGATGGCGGGCAATGGGTGATCGAGGACCTTGGGTCGACCAACGGCACGTCGGTCAACGGCAGGCCCCTCGCCGGCCCGCTGGCCCTCAACCGTCATGACCGCGTCCAGGTGGGCGAAGTCACCCTGGAGTTCTCATGATCGAGTTCGGCTGGGGGGCGGCCACCGACATCGGGCGGATCCGCAGCAACAACCAGGATCGCCTGCTCGTGTCGGCCCCGATGTTCGTCGTTGCCGACGGAATGGGAGGCCACCAGGCGGGTGAGGTGGCGGCGTTGATGGCGGTCGAGAGTCTCGCTGAGAACACCACCCCGACCTCGGTCGAGGAAATCGTCTCACTCGTCGACCATGCCAACACGGTGATCGTCGATCGGGCCACCGACGAATCGTCGATGCGGGGGATGGGAACCACGGTGGTCGTTCTCGTCGGACTCGAACTCGACAACGGCCCGGCGCTCGGGGTCGCCAACGTCGGCGATTCGCGGCTCTACCGACGCGCTGACGACGGTCTGGTGCAGATCACCGAGGACCACAGCCTGGTCGAGACACTGGTGCGTGACGGACGACTCTCCCATGACGAGGCTGCGGTCCACCCGCAGCGCAACATTCTCACCCGTGCCCTCGGCATCGACGGCAAGGTCCTCGTCGACTCATGGCTGCTCACCGCGGTGGTCGGCGACCGTTACCTGCTGTGCAGCGACGGGCTGTTCAACGAACTCTCGGCCGATGAGATCTACACGATCCTCGACGAAGTCGAATCCCCCGACACCGCGGCCCGTCGACTGGTGAGCGAGGCGTGCGCGGCCGGTGGTCGCGACAACGTCACCGCTGTCGTCGTCGATGTCGTCGACATCGACCGGCCACAGGTCGCGTCCCATGATCGGGTGGTCGAGTTCCGTCCCGCTCTGCCGACGGCCGTGCGTCGGGCACCGGTGGTGGTCACCGAAGGGACCGTGGCCTCCAAGCCGGTGTTCACCTGGCGTCTCGGGCTTTTTGTCGGCTCGGTTCTCACGGTGATGACCGTGTTGATCGTCAGCGTCGTGATCTACGCAAGGTCCGGTTACTTCGTCGGTATCGACGGACCCGAAGTGGTCATCTACAAGGGCCGACCCAACGGTGTGCTCTGGTTTGATCCCACCTTCGAGGAGTCGGTCGATCTGTCGGTGGCCGGTCTGTCGCCGGCCGACCTGGAAGAAGTGCGATCGGGAGTCACGTTCGACTCGCTCGGCGAGGCCGAACGATACGGTTTCGAACTCTACTTTCGGGCCGAGAAACAGCCGTGACGACCGCGGGTCACATACGGCGCGCCTGGCACGCCGTCGACCCGGCTCGACTGGGAAACACCACACCCCAGATTGCTGCGCTGCGCCCGCGTCGGGTGGAACTCGGCCTGATCGTGATGATCGGCACGATCGTGATCTACGCGATGGTGAGCCTGAGCACCACGTCGGCGCGGCCCGCCCATCTCGGCCCGTTCCTGGCGTCGATGCTCGTGTTGCTGGCGGTTGCCCACCTCGCCACCCGTCGGTTCGCCCCGGCGGCCGACCCGGTGCTGTTGCCGATGGCGCTGTTGTTGAACGGAATCGGTTACGTGATGATCTCGCGGCTCACCGACGCCGTCGACGGCGGTTCCGATCTGGCCGGACTCCAAGCCATCTGGACCGCGGTCGGTGTCGCCGCATTCACCGTCACTCTGATCGCGGTGCCACGAGTGAGGACCATCGCCCGCTATCGCTATCTCATGGGCCTCGCCGGCGTTGCCCTGTTGATTCTGCCGTTGGCCCCGGGTCTTGGCCGGAGCATCAACGGTGCCCGCATCTGGGCCAGCGTCGGTCCGGTCAACTTCCAGCCCGGGGAATTCGCCAAACTGGCCCTTGCCGCGTTCTTCGCCGCCTATCTGGTCGACTCGCGGGAGCTTCTGAGGGCCCGGATCGAACCGCGTGACCTCGCGCCGATCGCGTTGGCATGGGTCATCTCGCTGGTGGTGATGACCCTCGAGAAGGACCTCGGTTCGTCGTTGCTGTTCTTCGCCCTGTTCGTGGTGGTCCTGTGGATCGCCTCGGAACGGGCGGTGTTCCTGGCGATCGGCTCGGCTCTGTTCGCGGCCGGGGCGTTCATGGCGTGGAGCACGTTCGCCCACGTCCAGCGACGGGTCGACGTCTGGCTCGACCCGTGGGCCGACCCCCGTGGCGCGGGATTCCAGATCGTGCAGGCGTCGTTCGCACTCGCCGGCGGTGGGCTGACCGGCACCGGGCTCGGTCGCGGGGAGCCCGGTCGGATCCCGTTCGCCGAGAGCGACTTCATCTTCGCGGCCATCGGCGAGGAGCTCGGACTGGCCGGATCGGTGGCGATACTCATGGCGTTCATGGTCCTGATCGGCTCGGGGCTGCGTATCGCCCTACGGGCCCGGGGCGGCTTCGAAAAGTTGTTCGCGGTGGGCCTCACCACCCTTCTCGGGGTGCAGGCGTTCGTGATCATGGGTGGGGTGCTGCGGGTCGTGCCCCTGACCGGCATCACGCTGCCGTTCGTCAGCTACGGCGGATCGTCGCTGGTATCCAACTACATCCTCTTGGCCCTGCTCATCCGGATGTCGCATGAACAACGCACGATCGGGCCGGGCGGCGCGTCGTGAACAAGCGGATCGGCCGTCTGGGCATGATCTTCGGGGTGCTCTACCTGATCCTGTTCGTACAGCTCAATCGAGTGCAGTTCTTCGGTGCTCAACGGCTGCGCGACAACCCGATCAACTCGCGTGGCCTGATTCGTGAGTTCGGACAGGCTCGAGGTCGGATCCTCACCGCCGATGGCGTGGTGGTTGCCCGATCGGTGCCAGGCTCCGGCTCCTTCGACTACGTGAGGGAGTACCCCGAGAGCGACCTGTTCGCCCACGTCACCGGCTACCAGTCGCTCAATGTCGGCGCGACCGGACTGGAACGCGAATACAACGACGAGCTGTCCGGCACGAAACTCGAACAGCAGGTAGCCACGATCGGTGATCTGTTCCGCCATCGGGACTCCACCGCCACGCTCACTCTCACCATCCGCGACGACGTGCAGCGCGTGGCGCGTGACGCACTCGGCGAGCGGCGTGGATCGGTGGTGGCCATGGATCCCCGCACCGGCGAGATCCTGGCCCTGTGGACTTGGCCGAGTTTCGACCCGAATCTGCTTGCCGCCACCGACGGGGTGGCCGCCAACAAGGCCTACGAGGACCTCCTCGCCGACCCGGCCGATCCGCTGCTGGCCAAGTCCTATCGCGAACTGTTCTTCCCCGGTTCCACCTTCAAGTTGGTGACCGCCACCGCAGCCCTCGACACCGGTCGGGTCACGGCCACCACACCGGTGATGCCCGAATCGAACTCCTATCAGCCGATCCCGGCCGGGCGGCCCATCGCCAACTTCGCGGGCGAGACCTGTGGCGGCAATCTGTTCGAGATCCTGAGGGTGTCGTGCAACACGTCCTTCGCCGAGATCGGAGCCGAGTGGGTAGGCCCCAAGGCGATGATCGCGACCGCCGAGGCCTACGGATTCAACAGCGTCCCGCCGATCGATCTACCGGCCGCTGCGGCTTCGAAGTTCCCCACCGACTACGGCAAACGGCTGGCCGACGTGCAGCACTACCGTGGCGGCACCGCGGAGGCAGGTGGCCCGGCCCCGATCGCGCTGCCCAACGGCGATGTCGGGATCTACGAGAACACCGCCCGTCTGGCCCAGGCCTCGATCGGGCAGAACGACGTGGCGGCCACGCCGCTGCAGATGGCGATGGTCGCGGCGGCCATAGCCAACGAGGGGGCGCTCATGGCACCCCACGTCGTGTCGAGCGTGGCCGCGGCCGATGGTCGTGTCTATTCGTCCTACGAGCCTCGGATATGGAGGGTCTCCAGCTCTCGTACCGTGGCCGAGACCATGCGAAGGGCCATGATCGAAGTCGCCGAGACCGGTACCGCGACGCGACTGGAGATCCCGGGATACGTCGTCGGCGGCAAGACCGGCACCGCTCAGTTGGGCACGAATCCGCCCAACTCGCACGCCTGGATCGTCGGGTTCGCCGGACCCCCTGACGGTCCGGCCGAGGTGGCGGTGGCGGTCATCGTCGAGGCTCAGAAAGGCGCCAGTGAACAGACCGGCGGTCGGGTGGCCGCGCCGATCGGAAAGGCGGTCATGGAGGCGGTTCTCGGTGTCGGCTGACCAGTTCGGGGCCTGCGCGGGTGGCGGCGCCCGACGACGGTAGAATCTGTCGCCATGTCCGAACAGGGCCCCACAGTCTTCAACGGCCGCTACGAACTCCTCCGCCATATCGCCCGCGGCGGTATGGCCGACGTCTACCTGGCGCGCGATGAACTGCTCGATCGAGAGGTCGCACTCAAGGTCCTGTTCCCCGAGTTCGCCAACGACCCCAACTTCGTGGAGCGCTTCCGGCGTGAGGCGCAGGCCGCGGCCAACCTCAACCATCCCAACATCGTCGGGGTCTACGACTGGGGTCAGGAGCGCGGCACCTACTACATCGTGATGGAGTATGTCGCGGGTCGCAGCATGGCCGATGTGCTGCGTTCCACCGGTCCGCTTCACCCCGATCGGGCGGCCGAGATCGCCGCCGATGTGGCCGGCGCACTCGCGGTGGCCCACGCGGCCGGCATCGTTCACCGCGACGTCAAGCTCGGCAACATCCTCATCGCCGACGACGGCAAGGTCAAGGTCGCCGACTTCGGTATCGCCACCGCTTTCGTGGGCGCGGCCGAGGAAGGTCTCACCCAGCACGGTTCGGTGATGGGTACCGCCACCTACTTCTCGCCCGAGCAGGCCCAGGGCCGTGCGCTCGACGGTCGTAGCGATCTGTACTCGCTCGGCGTCGTGCTCTACGAAATGCTGTCGGGCAGGCCGCCGTTCCAGGCCGACACTCCGGTCGGTGTCGCCTACAAGCACGTTCAGGAGAAGCCCGAGTCGCTCGAGCAGCGGGGTGTCAACGTCGCGCCGTCGCTCGAAGCCATCACGATGAAGCTGCTGGCCAAGAACCCGGTCAACCGCTATCCAACGGCCAACGATCTCAAGTCCGATCTCACCCGCTATCTCGCCGGT
>QIIW01000113.1 GCA_003231645.1 Acidimicrobiia bacterium
GCGGGTAGATGAACGTGTTGCGGACCATGAACTCCTTGAGGATGTCGTTCTGGATGGTGCCGGCGAGCTGCGCCGGTGGCACCCCCTGCTCCTCGGCCGCCACCACATAGAGCGCCAGCACCGGCAGGACCGCGCCGTTCATGGTCATCGACACGCTCATCTCGTCGAGGGGGATCCCGTCGAAGAGCCGGCGCATGTCGTAGATCGAGTCGATGGCCACCCCGGCCATACCAACATCGCCGGCCACCCGTGGATTGTCGGAGTCATATCCGCGGTGAGTGGCCAGATCGAACGCCACCGACAGGCCCTTCTGGCCGGCGGCGAGGTTGCGCCGGTAAAAAGCATTGGACTGCTCGGCCGTGGAGAACCCGGCGTATTGGCGGACGGTCCACGGCTGGTTGACATACATCGTCGGGTAGGGGCCGCGCACATAGGGAGGCTGCCCGGGAAGCGTGTGGAGGAAGTCGACGTCGGCGATATCGGCGGCCGTGGCCACCGCAGCAATATCGATCCCCTCGGGCGTGTGCCAGACAAGGTCGGGATCGACACCGGCCGTCGGTGATGCCGACGCGGCCGACCCAGGTTCGACCTCGTCGAGCAGGTCGACCTTCGTGAAGTCGGGGATCACGCTCATCGCACCACCGTAGGCGGCCGACATCCATCGACGGATATCCGACCGCGTAACGGCCCTGCCGCGCGAGAATCGGTCATGGAGATTGCCGAGACACTCGAGTGGGCCGCCGGCCACCGCAACGGCGTGCTGATCACGATCCGGCGTGACGGCCGGCCCCAGTCGTCCGACATCGTCTATGCGGTCGACGGCAACGTTGTGCGCGTGTCGGTCACCGCCGGTCGGGCCAAGACGGCCAACATGCGCCGTGACGAAAGGGTCGTGTTGCACGTGAGCGATCCGGGGTCGTGGAGCTACGTCTCGTTCGACGCGACCGTCGAACTGAGCCCGACCTGTGCCGACCCGGCCGACGCCGTCGCCGACGAGCTGGTCGACCTCTACCGTTCGGTCACCGGCGGCGAGCATCCCGACTGGGACGAGTTTCGCCGGGCCATGGCCGATGAGCGACGCCTCGTCGCCCGCATCCGGCCGCGGTCCGTCACCGGCCAAGTCAACTGATGCGACTCACCGACGGCGTGATCACGCTGCGCCACCCCACTCCCGACGACGCGTCGGCGGTCACCGCTCTGGTCCACGAGTCGATGCCCGAACTCCAGGCGTGGATGGCATGGGCCTCGCCCGAATACGACACCGACATGGCGCTCGAATGGATCAACGACGAGGTCGAACCCGGATCGGAAGGCTTCGTGGTGCTCGACAACACCGACGCCATCGTCGGCGCCACCGGGATCGGGCCCATCGACCGCATCGACCGGACCGTCGACCTCGGCTACTGGATCGCGACGGCTCGCACCGGCAACGGATTCGCCACCCGGGCCGCCCGTCTGCTGGCCCGACACGCCATCGAGACCCGGGACGCCCATCGAGTCGAGATACTCATGTCGGTGTACAACGAGACGAGTCGCCGGGTGGCCGAGAAGACCGGGGCCCGCCATGAGGGCGTGCTGCGGGGGCGGCTGTTGCTCGGTGACGAGTTCCACGACGCGCACGTCTGGTCAATCCTGCCTGAGGATCTCGACCTCTGAGCCGGCGCCGGGCAGCCCCGGTTCACAGGATGCGACCCGCCTGGCGATGAGGACTCATGGCTCGATCACATGTGACGGGTCGGGCTGCTGATCGGGTGGGGCACAGCTGTAATCGCCCCATGGCCCATCGCGTTCGGCTATCACTGCCGCCACCCCCTCGTCGGCGAGTTCGACGAACCGATGAGCGTCCGGCGTGTTGCGCATCAGCCCGTCGAGCACCGGGCCGAGGAGTTGGGTCGAGTGCAGGCCCTGGTTCTCGTAGGCCTGATTGACGATCAGCTTCATCGCCGCGAGCTGTGAAGCCGGCACCCGGCTGAGATGTTCAACCCAATCCGCGACCTCCGCCTCGAGCCGGTCGAACGGTACGGAACGATTGATCAAACCGATCTCGGCCGCCTCCCGGCCCGACACCGGGCGGCCGGTCAGGGCGTATTCCTTGGCCTTGGCCATCCCCAGGCGGTAGATCCACATGCCCGACAGGTGACACCCCCACATGCGGGCGTACGGCGTGCCGATACGCGCATCGTCGGAGGCGACGACGATGTCGGCGCAAAGCGCCATCTCGCTGCCGCCGCCGACGCACCAACCGTGGACCTGGGCGATGACCGGCTTCGATGTGCGCCACATCGACATGAACTGCTGGGTCGGGGACAGCACCGGGGCCGTCGCGTACACGAAGTCCTTGCCGGGGTCCCACGCCCCATCGGTGGTGATGCGATCGTCCCAATGGTGGAACCCGTCGGCGAAGTCATATCCCGCGCAGAAGGATCGTCCCACGCCTCGCACGACGATCACCTTCACGCGGTCGTCGTGGGTCGCTCGACCCACAGCCGCCTCGAACTCCTCGGGCATCGGCGGCACAATCGTGTTGAGTCGCGCCGGCCGACTGAGCGTGATCGTCGCCCTGGTGCCGTCGACGTCATATGAGATCGTCTCGTACTGATTCGCCTTTTCCGGGTTGGCCATGATCCTCCTCAGGTCGGCCGCCGTGTACCTCAAAGGATGAGCGTGGTGCCACCGTCGACCTTCACCACCGAGCCGGTCATGTAGGTGTTGGTGACACACGCCATGATCGCCCGGGCACAATCCTCGGGTGTGGCCGATCGTTTGGCCGGAACCATGGCCGAGATCGCGGTGTGGCTGTCGCTCCAGTCGGCGGTCCACGGGGTGGCCACCAGACCGGGCGCCACCGCGTTGACCCTCACCGGGCCGAAGTGCTTGGCCAGGTCGACGGTGAGCATGTTGAGCGCGGCCTTCGCCATCCCATACGCGATCGAACTGCCGATCGGACGCAGGGCCGCGATCGAGGTGGTGTTGACGATGCAGCCCTCGGTCTCGGTGAGCGCCGGCATGGCCGCTCTCGACATCCACCAGGTGCCGTAGACGTTGATCTCGAAGGTCTTGAACAGGATCTCGTCGGTCAGGGCGTCGAGATCGTGGTGATCGACCCGGGTGGTCCAGCCGGCGTTGTTGACGAGAATGTCGAGCCGGCCGAAACGATCGACAGCCGAGGCCGCCAGCTTCCTGCACTGCGCTTCGTCGGATATGTCGGCCTGCACGTAGAGCGACTCGGTCGGCAGTGAGGCCGCCACCGCCTCTCCGGCCTCGACCGAACGCGACGAGTTGACCACCACCCTCGCCCCGGCCGAAGCGAGCGTCCGGGCCGTCTCCTCACCGATGCCACTGGATGAGCCGGTGACGATCGCGACCTTGCCATCGAGTTCTGCCATGGTTCTCCCTTGGTTGTGTCAGTCGGCGGCGGCGGTTCTGTCGCTGCCGACCAGGTGTGAGAGCAGGTGGCGCAGCATGTCGAGCACGTCGATCCCCTCATACCAGAACTGCGTCACCCCGGCCGCCTCGAGCTCGTCTCGCAATCCGTCCGGCGCATCGACGATGGCCAGCATCAGGGCCTCGGCCCCCCGGAGTGCGACCGCGGTGGATGCGGCCCGCTCCTTGTAGACGGCGTCGGATGAACAGATGACCGCAATGTCGCAGCCCGACTCGGCGAACCTCACCAGGACCTCGACCGGCGATTCGGCGCCATGGCCGTCTGCCCCGACCACGGCGATACCGGCCACGGCCAGCAGGTTGATGACCCACGCGCTGCGGGCGGTGTGTTCGGCCGGATCACCCAGGGCGGCAACGAAGACCTGCGGGCGGCTACCGTGCTCGACGAGATGACGATCGGACGCGTCGCGCAGTTCCTCGAAGGGTTCTGCCGGTCGACGGACCGGCCAACCGGGCGGCGCCGACACCTCGGGCCGGGGCAGTAGTTCTTCTTCCGGCAGGGGGAACTCGGACACTCCGGTGAGGGAATCGCTCCGGGTGGAGAGCCGGGCGAGTCGCGACATCCAAGAAGCGGTCACCTCTGCTTCCAGCGAGCCGTCGGCCAGGACGGCCACCATGCCGCCCGCCGACTCGATCGACCGGAAACCCACCCATGCCATCTCGGCCAGCCTCCCGGTGAGCGACTCGACGAACCACGAACCGGCCGTCGGGTCGACCAGACGCGAGATGTGGGACTCCTCGATCAGGAGCAGTTGCGTGTTGCGGGCGGTGCGGCGTCCCAGCGGATCCGGCTCGCCGAGGGCCGAGTCGAAGGGCAGGACCGTGACGGAATCGGCGCCGGCCACACCGGCGGCCAGAGCCGCGGTCGTGGCCCGAAGGAGATTGACCCACGGGTCGCGCCGGCTGTACATGGCTGCCGAGGTGACCGCCTGCTGGAGCTGACGGCAGTCGTCGGCCGGGACACCACAGGCCCGGAGCACTCGGGACCAGATTCGCCGCGCCGCTCGCAGGGTGGCGATCGTCGCGAACTGGTCGGCGGTGGCGCCGAACCGAAAACCAATCATGGATGCCGCCTCGCCGGGACCGATACCGACCTGCTCGCAGGCTCGCAGATAGGCGACCCCGGTCGCCAGCGAGACCGCGAGCTGTTGGGGTTCGGTGGCGCCGGCGTCGCCGAGGCGGGCGACATCGACTGTGAACACCCGCGCCCCGTGAAGGCGAGTGGGGGCATCGGCCGCGAACTCGGCGGCCGCAGCGAGCCGCCGATCCAGTCCGCCGGGGTGGTCGCCGCGCACCACAGCGCCGAGCGGGTCGAGACCCAGCCAGCAGCCGCCGATACGGCGACCGCCGGCACCGCCGGCCGACGTCAACAGAGAACGGGCCTGCTCGATCTGGGAGTGAGGTGCCAGCGCAACCGGGGTGGGATCGAGGGCCACTCCTTCGAGGGTGGCCGCGAGATACGAGTCGCTGTCGGCACCGGCGGGGATCTCGAGTTCCACCGAGGTCACCCCGCGATCAAGGTCTTCAAGGATCTCATGATTGACGCGTGCCGCATCTGCGCCACCGTGACGTTGGCGAACGTCCCAGCCGTGGCTGACCCGATCAGGATCGACCGCCGCCCGACCCGGTCCCACACCCGGTCCGAGCCCTTCGGGGACCGGATCATCGGCCGTGTAGAGCGGCTGAACGTCGAGTCCGCCGCAGGTCGCGGAGACAAGTACGGAGTCGAAATCCCGACCGCTCAGGATCTTCTCGACGGCGTCGCGCCAAGCGGTACGGTCGGCGGGCGGAAACTCCGCGGCCAGGTCGAACTCGGGATGGATCATGCGCGGAGTCTCCGTACGGGGTCGACCAGAACGTAGCCCGCCGGCGGTGCCGGTGCGACACGACACCGGCGCGGCAGCGCCGCTCGGATCCTGAAGCCCGACTGAGGGGGACGAGTCGTCGAGCCAGGCGCACACGAGCGGCGCTGTCGTCAGGGTGAGGTGGTGATTGGCACGGCTCCACCTCGTGTGAGGTTCATCTTCGTCTCGGCATCGCCTCCTCCGAATCCACATCTCATGCTCGCCACTGCTGGCTTCGACACGAGGGGGAAGTCCGTTCAGCCGAAGAAGCCGATCACCTCAGACCTTGGTGACATCGGATCCGGGCAGGACGTCCCGACAGCCCGCCCGGTCGCTTCGGGCCGGCCGAACTGAACCGAACAGATCAGAACTCACGAGGCGGAAGTCTTTCCACACTGCGCCTGTCTTCAGATTCGTCGGTTCGACTTGGCCCAGTATTCGTCCTTGAGCAAACGCTTGTAGAGCTTGCCGGTCGGATGCCTGGGCAGTTCGTCGCGAAAATCGACGGTCCGTGGACACTTCACATCGGCCAACTGTTCGCGGCAGTACGCGATCAGTTCGCGTTCGAGACGCCCGGCTGCCTCGTCGTCAGCCGGCATCGCCACCGGCTGCACCACCGCCTTGACCTCTTCGCCGAAGTCCTCGTTGGGAACACCGATCACCGCGACATCGACCACCTCGGGATGCATCGTGAGGATGTTCTCGGCCTCCTGCGGGTAGATGTTCACTCCCCCGGAAATGATCATGTAGGCCTTGCGGTCGGTGAGGTGGAGAAAGCCGTCCTCATCCACCCGACCCACATCACCCAGTGTCGACCATCCGTTGGCAAGACGGGACTCAGCCGTCTTCTCCGGGTCGCCGTGGTACTCGAAGGTGCCGGCCCCATCGAAATAGACGGTGCCCTCCTGACCGACCGGTACTTCGTTGCCTTCGTCGTCCACAATGTGGATCACGCCGAGCACGGCCTGGCCGACGGTGCCCGGGTGAGCAAGCCACTGCTCGCTGTTGCAATAGACGAACCCGTTGGCCTCCGTGCCCGCGTAGTACTCGTGGAGCACGGGTCCCCACCAGTCGATCATTCGGCGTTTCACATCGACCGGGCACGGTGCCGCGGCATGGATCACCGCCACGATGGAGGACACGTCGTAGCGACGTCTCACCTGCTCGGGCAGTTTCAGCATCCGTACGAACATCGTGGGAACGACCTGCGTCTGGGTGATCCGGTATTCCTGGACGAGCCGAAGGTAGTTCTCGGCATCGAAATGCTCCATCACCACGACGGTTCCGCCGAGGATGTGGATGCCCATGCAAAACCGCAGCGGGGCGGCGTGATACAGCGGTGCCGGCGACAGGTAGACGGTGTCACTCGACATGGCGAACAGCGGCGCCAGGACCGACACACCGTTGCCTGCCGCCTCGAGAGGCACCGACGGAGCGTTGGTACTGACCCCCTTGGGGCGCCCCGTCGTGCCGGAGCTGTAGAGCATGTCGGTACCGGCAACCCGATCCGGAAGTGGCTCGGCCGACGCCGCAGCAACCGTGTCGTCGTAACTGTCGTAACCGTCGATCGGGTCGTCGACCATCAGCCGAAGTCCGACGCCGGGCATGCGATCACGTAGCTCGGCCGCCTGACTGGCCTTGTAGGGCGATGTGATGAACGCCCGGGCCTCGCAGTTCCCGATGATGTATTCCATCTCATCGGTGGTCAGCCGACTGCTGACCGCGGTGTAGATGAGACCCGCATATTGGGCGCCCCAGCAGATCGGCAGGAACCTCGGATGATTCTCGAGACAGAAGGCAATGTGATCACCGGGTCGCAACCCCATGTCGTGGAACACGTGGGACAGCCGATTGGCCTCCTCATCGAGTTGTGCGTAGGTGATGATCTCGCCCGACCCGGCCATGATGATCGCCGGGTGTTCCGGACGCTCGGCTGCGTGTGCTCCTGGATACACGGTCCCCCCTCGTCGTTCGAAAGGGGACCGTAGCAAGCGCCGGCTCGGCGACGCTCATCGACGCAGGAGTGGCCGGCGGTCGGGGATCTACGGGTCGACGGTCCCGGCACGAGGCGATGAGCCGAGGCGCCGCATCAGGTCGCGAACCCGTTGTTCGATCTCGTCGCGAATGGGGCGCACCGCCTCCACAGCCTGTCCGGCGGGATCGTCGAGCGGCCAGTCCTCGCGGATGGTGCCGGGGACATACGGGCACTCGTCGCCGCAGCCCATACTCACCACCACGTCGGCCATGCGAAGGTCGGCGTCCTGCCAGCGACGCGGAGTGTCCGACATGATGTCGATGCCGCGCTCGGCCATGGCCTCGACCGCAGTCGGATTGATCCGATCGGCGGGAAGCGAGCCGCCGCTGAGGACGTCGATCGTGTCGCCCGCGAGGTGACGCATGAACCCGGCGGCCATCTGGGATCGGCCGGCATTGTGTACACACAGGAAGAGGACGACCGGCTTGTCACCGGAACACGCGATCACGTCAGCCCGCCCAGCCATCGAGGACGCCGCTCAGGCCGGTCGGCTGATGGTCGCCGAACGCCAGTTGTTCGAGAACCCCGACCCCCTCGCGATCATCCCAATATGCCTTCACAACGGTCTGAACATGAATCGAGGCCGGGTCGGTCGGGGCGAAATCATCGAGTGCGATCGTCTCGCCTCCCACCTCGAGCCGGCCGTGGTTCGAACCGTGCTTCCAGTAAGGGTGGAAGTAGCCGATCCCCCGCATTCGAAACGTCAGCACCCTTTCGAGTTCGATGCGGTGGGTGACACCTCCGCCGATCAGAGAGACCGCGGCCGACCGCATTTCGCGCGTGCCTGGCATCCAGTCGATCTCGTAGCCGACCGAGTCCATCTCATCACCGCCATCCTCGACGCCCCAGGTGGCGGCATCGGGGTCGGCCAGCACCGGTACGATGAGTCCCGATTCGAACCAACGTCCGCCGTCGGCATGTTCGAACACGGCCAGGTGGGTGCACACATCGTCGAAGTGCAACGGGGCCCACAGCCAGAACACCTGCGGTGGTTGGGACCCGAAGTTGGTCGCCACCTGCTCACCGACCTGGCGGATCCCCCATGACCGATCCCTGGTTCCCACGACGTGGGCAGGATCGACGGTGACGCTCACGTCGGCGTAGCCGACGGTTCCCGACCAGCTCCCCCACTGGGTGAGCCGGGTGTAGTCCATCATCATCCGGTTGTCGCGGGTGATGGTCTGGCGGGGCTCCTGTACCGCCGGGGTGCGAGCCGAGAAGGTCACGTCGGCGCTCACACCGGTGTCGTTGGAATCCACCCCCACTCTCAGCGTGCGCAGCCCCTCGACCACCTCGACTCTGATCGGCCCGACACGGGTCGCCCGTTCCCGACTGATCAGTCCCGACGCGAACACGGAATGCTGCACGCCGTCGTGCACGACGCAGAATGCCGCGTCGACCACACCGCGATTCGGGTAGTGGCCCATGGCTGCGGCGAAGAACAGCTCACCGTCGGAGTCGTGGCCGTTGAAGAAGTAACGGTCGTACTGGTTGGGGTCCGACGTCGCCGGCTGAGCGATCGGCGACGGTGTCTGGTGTATCGGATGGTCATCGAATGGGGTCAGCATGAGCGGGTCCTGACCGTCGGGTCGCCGGACGAGGCAGACGGTCGGATGGTCCAAAGAGTGCCCGACCCCTGCCGCCGATGCCAGCCCGCGGGCGATCGCGACACCGGGGCCGACGCGGTGGCAAGCCGGTCCCTATGATCTCGCCATGCGCATCGGAGTGTCGATCACGTCCGCCCACGTTGTCGACGACCCGGCGGTCGGGGTCACCAACATGATCGAACGGACCCGGGCGGCGCGTGATGCCGGGCTCGACTCGCTCAGCCTCGGCGACCACCATGCCACCCCGATTCCCTACTACCAGGGCGTGCCGATGCTGGCGCGGCTGACCGCCGAGTGGGACACCACCCGCCCCACCGGCTGTCTGTTCCTACTCCCGCTCTGGAACCCCGTGCTCGTTGCCGAACAGATAGGGGTGCTGGCCTCGATGTGCCGGGGCACGTTCGTGGTGCAGACCGGGATCGGGGGCGGCGACCGGCAGTTCCGGGCCATGGGAGCCGACCTCTCCCGACGGGGCCGAGACCTCGACGAATCGATCCGGATCATCAAGGCGTTGCTGGCCGGGGACACGGTGGGCAGCGAGCGGTTCGGGATCTCGGACGCGGTCGTCAACCCGGTGCCGACCGGCAATGTCGAATGGTGGATCGGTGCCGGCGGACCCGGGCCGTTGCGGCGCGCGGCGAGAGAGGGCGATGCCTGGTACGCAGGGCCCGGCATCGTGGCCGCCGACGCTCCACGACTGCTCGACACCTACCGGGAGGCCTGCGACACCCACCGACGAGAGCCGCGTGCGATCGTGCGCAGAGACGTCATTGTGCTGCGTGACGCCGGACGGGCCCGGGCGCTCGGTGATCGACTCGTCGACACCGGCTACCGCGGTATGCCGAGTGAGGCGGTCGCCTACGGCGGGGCCGATGACGTGGCGGAGCAACTTGCACCGTTTCGTGATCTCGGCTTCAGCGACGTGATCGTGCGTGCCATGACCGTCGAACAGGACGATGCCGTCGAGACGCTCGAACTCTGCCGCGAAGTGCGGCGGCTCCTGGCCTGAGAATCAGTCTCCGGCCGACGCGGCCAGCGCCGCGCCGACGATACCGGCCCGGTTCTGCAACTCGGCCGGCACCACCGCAGTCTCAACCTCGATACGGGGACCGAACTTGTCGAAGTTCTTACTGATACCGCCGCCGATGACGAACAGGTCGGGCCAGAACAGACTCTCCATCTCGCGCAGGTAGGTCTCGATCCGGGCCGACCACTCGCTCCAGCCCATGTCATCGTCGTCCTTGGCTCGTGACGAGGCGAGATCCTCGGCTTCGACACCATCAATCTTCAGATGCCCGAATTCGGTGTTGGGCACGAGTCGGCCGTCGACGAACACCGCGGTGCCGATACCGGTGCCGAGAGTGATCATCACCACGACTCCGTCGATTCCCTTCGCCGCTCCCAGCTTCACTTCGGCGAGACCCGCGGCGTCGGCGTCGTTGATCATCGTGACCGGGCAGCCGAGCCGGTCGGAGAACGTCTTCTCGGCCAACATTCCGACCCATTCCGGGCTGAGATTGGCGGCGGTCAGTGTGCGTCCCCGGCGGATCACTCCCGGGAAGGCACAACCGACATCGCCCTCCCACCGGAAGTGCTCGCACAGTTCCCGCGCGATGTCGATGATGGCGCCGGGACCGCCCGCCTCCGGGGTGGGAATGCGATGACGGTCCTCGACGAATTCGCCGGTGCGAAGATCGACCGGCGCGGCCTTGATGCCTGATCCACCGATGTCGATACCGAGAACCCGGTGGTGGTGTTTCCCGTTCCGCCCGCTCACTCGGAGGCCGCCCTGGCGGGTGACTCGTGAGCGGCAGGGTCGGGCACGGCGAAGCCGTCGGGCCTCATGTCGGTGACGACGATCGAGTTGGCGGTTGAGACCATTGCCGCCGGTATATCGCGATCGCCGGCCAGCAGCCGGGAGAGGGCATCTCGTTTCGACTCGCCGGCCACCAGCCACACGATGGTGGCGGCCCGGTCGATGGCCGGGTAGGTGAGGGTCATACGACGGTGCCCGAGGTACTCGCCGGTCACGGCGACGTCACGATCACGGACTTCGAGCACCGGATCGCCGGGCACCAACGATGCCGTGTGGCCGTCCGGCCCGAGACCGAGGTGGATGATGTCGAGACGATCCGGGAGCTCGGCCGCATAACGGGCCGCGGCCTCATCAAGGTCGGGGGCCTCGACCGGCATCGGGTGGGAGACCACCGGTACGAGGGGCAGGAACGACTCGGCCAGGCGGGTGAGGTTGCGGTCGCGATGGCCGGCCGGGACGATCCGCTCGTCGACCTGGTAGACGTCGACTCGACGCCATTCGATCCCGGCCGCGGCGAGGTGCTCGAGCACCGGCCATGGGGTCGATCCGCCGCTGAGAGCCAGTGAGGCCCGTTCGTGGTCCGCCAGAGCGTCGCGGAGCAGCTGCTCGAGAATCCCGGCCGCCCCAACGACGAGATCGTCGGCCACCACGACACGCATCAGGCCAGCCCCACGGCGAGCTCCCAGGCCGCCCCGCCGACGAGGCCGGCGTCATCACCGAGTTCAGCGGCCACGACTTCGATCGGGCGGCTCGGGTTACGGGGGCCGTGTTCGGCCAGGAGCCTCTGCACCGGATCATGGACCAGCTCGCCGTTGAGGCCCATGCCCCCACCGATCACGATGGCGTCGGGTCCGAGGATGTGGGCGAGGTTGACGATCCCGATGCCTGCCGCCCGGATGGTGCGCTCCCAGACAGCAGCCGCTGCGGCGTCGCCGTCCTCGACTCGTTGTACCAAAGCCCGGCCACTCTCGGCCACCCCAGCCGCCTCGGCCTCACGGACCAGAGCGGTGCCCGAACCGAGTTCCTCGGCGGTGGCCGGCTCGCCCGCCATGAGTTTCTCGATCGCAATGATGGTGTGGCCCACCTCGGCCAGCGAACGGGTACCGCGGAACACCCGGCCGTCGTATACGGCACCGGCACCGATACCGGTGGAGAGAGTGACGTAGACGAGATCGTCAAAGGGCCGGCCCGCCCCGAAATAGGCCTCTCCCACCGCGGCGAGATCGGCGTCGTTGGCCAAGAAGACCGGAGCCTCGAAGTGACGCCCGAGATCTGCTCGAGTGAGGTCATCGACCCAGCCCGGCGGAAGGTTGGGGGCATACTCGAGCCGGCCCTCCACGTAGTCGACCCGGCCGGGCACACCGACCACCACCGACTGGAACGACCCGCGCCCGCCGCCGAGATCGCGCACTTTGTCGAGCAGCGACAGGAAGGCGACGGGGCACGACGACTCATGGGGTGTCGGCTCCTCGGCACGAAGCTGGATCCGACCCTCGCGGTCGACCACCGCGGCACGCATGCGAGTCCCGCCGAGATCGACGGTGAGGACCGTCGACGTCACGGCAGTTCCCCGGTCTGGTGCCAGCCGCCGGTCGGCTCGACCGCGCTGGAACCGGCCGGACCCCACGTCCCGACCTCGTAGGGCTGCACCGGAGCGTGGTCGACGAGCACCGGGTCGACGTTGGCCCATGCCGCCTCGACCCCGTCCTCACGGGCGAAAAGCCTCGGGTCGCCATTCAAGGCGTCGTCGAGCAGTCGCTCGTAGGCCGTGTGGAGCTCGGACTCATCGGTGTCGTGCACCAACCGCAACGGGACCGTCCGGCTCAGGAGGGCATCGCCCGGGCGTTTCGCCTGCATCTCGAGGGTGATCACCCCGTCGGGCTTCATCCGGAAACGGAGGTGGTTGGGGTGGGGATGACAGTCGGGGTCGGCGAACAACGGTCGTGGCGGTCGTTTGAACTCGACCACCGCCTCGGTGACCGTCACCGGCAATCCCTTGCCGGCCCGGATGTACCACGGCACCCCGGCCCAGCGCCACGAGTCGATCTCGGTTCGTAGCGCCACGTAGGTCTCGGTGTCGGATTCGGGATCGACGCCGTCCTCGTCGCGGTATCCGACGTATTGACCCCGAACCAGGCAGCCCGGCTCGAACGGTCGCATGGCGGTGAGCACCTTGGCCCGCTCGTCGCGCAACGCATCGGGGGCATCCGACACCGGCGGCTCCATGGCCAGCAGTGCCGCCATCTGCAACAGATGGTTCTGGACCACATCCTTGAGTGCGCCGACCCGGTCGTAGAAACGTCCTCGGCCCTCGATGCCGAACGATTCCGCCATCGTGATCTGCACCGACTCGATGTAGTGGCGGTTCCAGATCGGCTCGAGGATGCTGTTGGCGAATCGGAACACCATCAGGTTCTGCACCGGTTCCTTGCCGAGGAAATGGTCGATACGGAAGATCGAACCCTCGTCGTAGTGCTCTCGAAGGGTCGCGTTCAATTCCACCGCCGACGCGAGATCGCGCCCGAACGGCTTCTCGAGCACCACCCGGCTGTGGCGGCTCAGCCCGATCGAAGCGAGCCCTTCGACCACCATCGTGAACATCGAGGGAGGAATCGCCAGATAGCTCACCGGAAACTCGACATCGCCGAGCGCCGCCCCGAGTCGCCGGAACGTGTCGGCATCGCGGTAGTCGCCGGCCACATAGCTCAACGCACCGAGCAACTGGCCCAGCACTCCCTCGTCGACGTCGATCTCCGACTCGTCGAGATGTCGGCGCACATGGTCGCGCAATTCGCCGATGGTCCAGTTGCTCGATGCCACGCCCACCACAACCGGTGGCAGTCGACCCCGACCGGTGAGCTTGTAGAGCGAGGTGAACAGCTTCTTCGCCGCGAGATCGCCGGTGATGCCGAACAACACCAGCCCGTCGGATCTGACTCCCTGCGTCATTTCGCCATCCTCTCGTCGTGGCCGCCGAACATTTTGCGCATCGCCGACAGGACCTTGTCGCCGTAGTCGGATTCGCCGCGGGAACTGAAGCGCTCGAACAATGCGGCCGACAGCACGTGGGCCGGCACACCGACGTCGATCGCGGCCTGTGCCGTCCACCGGCCCTCGCCGGAATCCGACACCCGACCCTCGAATCCGTCGAGGCCGGGATCGACGACCATGGCCTCGGCGGTGAGGTCGAGCAGCCACGAGGCGATCACACTGCCCCGGCGCCACACCTCGGCCACTTCGGGTATGTCGATCTCGAACTGGTAGTAGCCGGGGTCGCGCATCGGAGCGGTCTCGGCGTCGTGCTCGGCCGACTGTCGACCGGCGTCGGCATGGCTCAGGATGTTGAGACCTTCGGCGTAGGCCGCCATCACACCGTATTCGATACCGTTGTGGACCATCTTCACGAAGTGCCCGGCACCGTTGGGGCCACAGTGGAGGTAACCCTGCTCCGAGGGCGACGGAGGGCCCGAACGGCCCGGGGTGCGAGCGGCGGAGTCGACCCCGGGGGCGAGCGCACGGAACACCGGATCGAGCCGGTCGACCACCTGATCCTCACCGCCGATCATCAGGCAGAAACCGCGATCGAGACCGAACACCCCGCCGCTGGTCCCCACGTCGACGTAGTGAATGCCCCGCTCGGCCAACTCGGCGGCGCGATCGATGTCGTCGCGGTAGAAGCTGTTGCCCCCGTCGATGATCGTGTCACCCTCGTCCAGAGCGGCCGCCACATCGGCCACGACCATCGCGGTGATGCCGGCGGGCACCATCACCCACACCGCACGTGGTCCGTCGAGCTTCGAGGCCAGGTCGGCCAGCGAGTCGGTTCCCGTCGCCCCTTCGGCGGCGAGGGCGGCCACCACCTCGGGGTGGATGTCGTAGACGACACATTCGATTCCGGCGGCGGTCAGCCTCCGGACCAGGTTTGCACCCATGCGGCCGAGGCCGACCATTCCAAGCTTCATCTGTCACTTCTCCCGTGTAGTCGACTGCCCTGAATACAACCAGAACCACGACCCCGGGTGGCGGCAGCCACCAAAGCCACATATGCGGGATTGGTGACTTGTCGTGCCTGGAGACTTGGCGAACCGGGGAGGCGTGTCGGAGTTCTCGGTCCACTCTCTCGCGAATCGAATCCGGACCGAGGCCACAAGTCGATGCCGACCTCGACGGCGACGGTTCGTGTCGAGTCGGATCAGCGGCCGTTGCCGAATCCTCTGGTGAAACTCGGTATTCGGCAGATCGCGTGCCAAATCGGTGCTCGGACTTGCCGCGACAACATCCATCGGGCTTGGGAGTGTGACCGCGCTGGGCGTCCTCGCGGACACGCCGCCGGCCAACCCGGATCCGTGAGGGGGCGGTGCGGATTGTCCGGGAGACCCACAAGCCGATCGCCTGGGTCGCGATTGATCTGGGAATCCACCCGGGGCTCTCGGGAATTGGGTGGAGAGGGACCGTGTCGATCGAGGCGAGGCCGAAGACCTCGGCGTCGGACCTTGTGTCGGTGGGGGTATTCAAGCGGACGTTTCCGCCGGGACTTGTCGGTGAGGTGTCTCGCCGCGCCCCTTCGGGACCACGCAACGCCGGCGGGTCGCAGGACCAAAGTCTCTGTTCGGCCGGCACGAGACGGCGCAGAATTCATATAGGTGATTGATAACTGATCAATCATCTCTAGAATGGATGGGGTGGTTCAGATGAAGAAACGTCTCTCAATCATCGGATACGGGCTCCTGATGGTCGGGTTGATCTTCGTGGTCGTCGGCGGGGTCGCCTACGGCCGAGTGGGGCAGGGCTACGACTCGCTGCGCGCCTTCAGCGCCGCGCAGAACGTCACGCTCAGCTACAACGATGACGGCCAACTGATCGACCGCGGCAAGACCGAGAACGCCGACGCGATCATGAAACTGCTGACCGAGGACTGGAAATACCCGGTCAACCGGTCCGACCTCAATCCCAACGATCCGGTAATCAACACCGGCACCGAGTACATGTACCAGATGGCGACCATCGCCCACCACGTACTCGACGGCACCCAGAAGGTCACTCTCGACAAGACCGTCGAATACAACGGCAGGACCTACGAGGCCGGTACCTACGAGGTGCCGGTCGACGGGCGCTACTGGACCGAATTCGATCGGATGGATCCGCTCGATGGTCCGGCTCGGGCCCAGGCCTGGTCGGGAACGGTCCACGGTCTCTTCGGTGAACTCGGAGTCGGCGCGGTGACCGCTGCCACCCTCCAGATGGGGATGGTACTGTCGGGTCTGCTCGCCGGGCTCGGCCTGGC
>QIIW01000042.1 GCA_003231645.1 Acidimicrobiia bacterium
AGACGACCGAGTCGAGGACGATGGTGACCATGTCCGACAGTGATGATTCGCGCTGGTCCGGGCTGAGTTCCTCGCCGGTACTCATGTCGTCGCTGACCGAGCAGACCGCGAGGGCCGAAGCGCCACGCTCGATCGCCAGCCCGTATAGTCCAGCGGCCTCCATCTCGACGGCGAGTACACCCATTCGCCTGATCGACGCCACGATCTCCTCGAGCGACACGTTCGTAGGCCCGTAGAACAAGTCCGACGTCATGAGGTTGCCGACATGCACGATCTTGCCGAGTGCCTCGGCCGCGTTGGCGACCGCCTGCACCATGCCGTAGTCGGCGATCGCGGCGAAGTCCCGCCCTCCGAAGCGTGCCCGGTTGACGCCGGAGTCGGTGCAGGCGCCCATGCCAACGACGATGTCCATCAACCCGAGCTGCGGTTGGATCGATCCACAGCTTCCCACCCGAATGAGCTTGCGCACGCCGTAGGTGTCGATGAGTTCGGAGGCGTAGATCGACACCGACGGCACGCCCATGCCGGTGCCCATGACCGAGACCGGCTTGCCCCTGTAGGTGCCGGTGAAACCGAGCATGTTGCGTACCGCGGTCACCTGCTCGGCGTCGTCGAGAAACGTCTCGGCGATCCACTTCGCACGCAGCGGGTCGCCCGGCAACAGACAGGTTTCGGCGAAGGCGTCGTCGGAGGCTGAGATGTGAGGCGTCGGCATGGACCGGAACGGTAGCGTCGAGCCTCGACGAAGGCGATGCGGTGCGGATATTCGCTTCGGTGGCCCGGCTGCGGGTACGATCTGACGACAAACCGGGAGAGGCGTGATGAAGATAGCGATTGTGTTCGACAGCCGCAGTGGTACGACAAAAGCTGCCGCGGAGGAGATGGCGAAGATGGCGGTAGCGGCTGGGCACGATGCGACGGCCGTCGCCGTCCAGTCGGCCTCGTCCACCGAGGTTGCAGCCGCCGATGCGGTCTGTATCGGAAGCTGGACCGAGGGCCTGTTCTTCATCCTGCAGCACGCCACGAAGGCGACGATGAACTTCATCGACGGCCTCACGCTGTCCGGGACCCCTGCTGCCGTCTTCTGCACCTACAAGACCTCTCCGGGCAAGATGCTCGACAAGATGGCGGACGCCCTCGGAGCCTCGGGCGCTGACGTGTCGGCCCGCCTGCGTTCTCGCGGAAGCGGGGCGCCGGAAGGATTCGCGGACTGGCTCGGCTCGCTGGGCCAGAACTGAACCGACTCCCGACCCGTACCTACTCGATACCAGCCAAGCCCGCTGGCACGCCGGGTGTCAGGTCGATGCGCATCGTCCGGTCCGAGGGGTTCCGCCAGACTCTCTGACCGCCGTTGGTGATGATCATCTCAGCGCCGATGGACACTGCGGCCGGCGCATAGAGTTCCTGACCGACGGTCCCGACAATCGACCAGTGATCGGTCCGGGGCTCGTAGCAGATCACGTCCTCGACTCCGCCGGAGGTCAATCCCGGCTTGAACTTTCGCCAGGCCTTTCGGAAGGTTCGGTAGGCGCGGACCGTCAGCGGGCGATCCTCACGAAGGCAGGTACCGAGCGGGGAGGCTGATCGGCCGCCGACGCAATAGATCCGGCCGTCATGGACAAAGGTCCCGGGCTCACAATGACTTCGGCGATAGGGAAGCGGCGCGACTTCCTGCCAGGAGTCGGCCCGGGGGTCGTACCTGTGCACGTAGTCGAGGTCGGGCTGCCGGTCGATTTCGCCCGGACGCCCGGGGACGTTGTGTCCGTAGTGGCCGCCGATCGCGTAGATCATGTCGTCGTGAACGGCGGTCGCGGCGTGGGTTCTGGCGAAGGGCACCGGTGAGAGCCTCTCCCACGTCGCCGCGGTGTCCAAGTCGAGGACCCAGTGATCCTCGAAGTTGGTGTAGCGGTCGGCTCCGAGTCCTCCGAAATAGTGAAGTCGACGTTGGATGCCGGCGAAGCCACCCGAAGCCCGAATCTCAGGCAGGGGCGGACCCTCCTCCCAGCAGTCGTCGACCGTGTCGTATCGATGTGAGGCTCGGATTCCGGCACCGGGGTGCTGTCCGACGAAACCGCCGGCCACCCAGATGTAACGCTCGTCGATGACCGTGGCGCTGACGTGACTGAGTTCGACCGGAGCGTCGGCCCTTGGTGACCAGGCGTCCTCTTTCGGGTCGTAGGCAAACATCTTTCGTGTCGCCACGAGATCGGGTTCCATGTGTCCACCGAAAACGAACATCCGGCCGCCCACGGCAGCCACGCCGCTCTCGAAGCGGGCCATCGGGGATCGAGCGGCTTCTGAGATTCCGAGTCCACTTGTCGCGCTCATGGTGAGATGGCTTCGCGGGACCCGTCGACGTCAACGCCCAGCGCCGCAGTGATCAGGCGGGTGGTTCGGTCCCCCCAGACTTCCCAGTTGAGGTCCGTCTCGAAACGTCGACGAGCTCCATTGACGTAGGCGGCGTAGAGATCGCGATCGGACCAGATCGACTCGAGAACGTCCGAGTAGTCGTTCGCCGTGGCATCCAGAGGAAGCAACCGTCCGCTCGTCCCGTCGTCGATCGCCTCGCCGGCACCGTTGGCATCGGCGGCGATGGCGGGAAGCCCATACGCGGCCGCCTCGCAGTAGATCGCGCCGAAAGTCTCCGCCCGGCTCGGCATGAAGAGAAAGGCCGAGGAACGCCACAGTTCCCTGTATCGCTCGAGTTGTTCGGGAATCTGCTTGTTGAGGAACGGGATGACCTCGAGACGCTCGTGAGAGACCCCGGGGTCGGTTCCCACGACGGTCAACTCGGCGTCAATTCCTCGACGCCGAAGCTCGCGGAATGCGTCGAACACGATCGGCCCGCCCTTTCGAACCCAGTCTCGACCGATGAAGAGCAGTCGACACTTGTCCCGAGACCTGGACTCGACCGCCTCCTCGTGGGAGGGCGGCCGGTCGAGATTCGCCCCGTAGGGCACCACATGGGTCGTGTCCGGATCGGCTCCGTACATCTCGATCGCGGACTTGGCCGCCCATTGTGAAGGGTAGGTGCTCATGACCGAGCGGGCGATGGCGCGACGAGCGATGTCGTGGCCCTGACGCCGACTCCATGGCAGGAGATTGGTGTACTGCTCGTAGGAGTCCTCGAGTCCATCGAACGTGGTGTCGGAGTGGTGGATGATCGGGATGTCGGTCTCGAGGAAGGCGACAAACTGGTCGACCGTGATCGCGATGATCGCGTCGACCGGCGTCGAATCGAGATTTCGGGAGATTTGCCTGCAGCGACGCACGAGTTCTCGACTGCTCTGCTGCGGGAGACTCCGGCGCCCGATGAGGCGCGCGGCACCGCGTTGGGTGCGTTGCAATCGTGCCCGGGTGGGGCTCACGGAACCAGCAGGTAGGTAGGTCACCGACTCGAATCGCCGTGCCAATGCTCGGGTCATCGAGAACGGAATACCGGACCAGGTTCGGACATCGTCGGGGGGTCCTGCCGCGAGAACGCCGAGGCGCAGGGGAATGAGCCCGTCTTGATCGCCTGCACTGGTCGACATCAGGTGTCTCGCTCGGTGGTGAGGGTGGTTGCATCCGCCAACCGGGTGAGGCCGACTCGTAGTCCCGGCGGCATAGCCCCGGTGTCCCAGCCGGAGGGGGCGTAGGTCGAGTCTTCAGCGGATGCACCGGTTGACAGGCCCGGCGGTCGGATTCAACCTGGGGTCCACTGCGGACCGCCGCCCTTGACGACCCCTTTCATCTGCGCGGTCGAGTATGAACGAGGGTCCGAGGCCATCAGGGCGATCGGGCCGTTCGCTTCGAGACCGGGGTCCCTCATGGCTCGGACCATCAGAGATGCTCGCTACCGACGGGTCTCCAGAATCTCGATGAATCCCCGGGCGAACGTGTGGACGTCGCCGGGCCACCGCGCCGAGATGAAGTTCCTGTCGCGGACGACCCATGCCGGTCGCGCGTCGTCGCGAGTGTCGCGTCGGCGGTTGTCGGTCTTGGCCTTGAAATCGGCGACACCATCGGGCACATCGACGAAGTCGGCGTCGTTGGCCAGGGCTCGTTTCACCTCGCTCTCCACGCTCCTGTAACCCTCGGGCTCTCCGTCGGCCTCGGCATAGGTGCGGTAGTAGTGCGGGTCCCAGAATCGTGCGAAATACCTGGTCAACTGCCAGGCCAGTCGCTCCTGTCTCCAGGTCAGAGCCGTCGTCCGGCGGCCATACAGGACGGATCGGCCGGTTCTCGGCGACGTGGCCCTCGCGGCGAGCACCACGCCGTGGCAGATCGCACCGACCGGCTTACCGCCACTTCCGGTGGGACCTGCTTCGAAGAATTCGGCGACGAATCTCTGGAGAACCTCGCTCTCGAGGTACTGAACCATTCCCGGACCGTGGCCGCCGGGAAGAACCAGACCATCGAAGTCCGACACGTTCAGATCGGTGTAGCGCAACGGGGCTGCGAAGCGCCGGTCACGCTGCATGGCCCGGTAGGTGTGGCGCGCCCCTCTCCGGGCGCGGAGAGCAAGGCCCACCAACCTCAGCCTGCGCAGGCCGGGGATGAAGCCCCACGGATCGAGCCCTTGGCCACTGATCATGATCGGATCGGCCTCGGGTCGCACCCCATTCTCCGTGGCGAAGACCACCTCGTGGCCGGCCTCGCGAATGAGATTCCAGGTCACGGCCGCTTCGGTCGGGTCAAAATCTCGGTCGGGGAGCGGCATCACGACTCTCAGGCCGGCCACGCGAGCGTTCCTTCGCCGTCAGATACGGACACCCGGCAAGTCAAGCACATCACCCCTGCCGGCGTTCCGACGCTAGCTTCGTCGTCATGCGCGTCACGCTCTTGGGCACGGGTGGGCCACGACCCGATCCGGCCAGGCAGGGTCCGGCGACCCTGGTTCGGGCCGGCGGACTGAATCTGGTGTTCGACGCGGGTCGGGGAGTGGCGACCCAGTTGGCGAGAGTGGGGGTCAGGACAGGTGACATCGACGCCATCTTCATCACCCACCACCATTTCGATCACATCGGTGGGCTCGGCGACCTGATAATGGCGACTTGGAACGCGCGTCGACCGGGTCCACTGCCCATCTACGGGCCGGTGGGCACCAGGGAGATCGTGACGGCGTTGCTGGAAGGCGTGTATCGGCGTGATGTCAACTATCGAATCGTCGAGGAGCGTGTACTCGGCCGGACCCTGGCCCCCGTGAGTTCGATGCTCGACGTACATGAGCAGATGAGTGGCCGCATCGATCTCCGCTCCGACGTCAGGGTCGTCGTGGGTGAAGTGGAGCACGGCGGAGCAGCGCTGGAACTTGCGACCGACCACTGGGCGACTGTGGGGTACCGGATCGCGGCCGACGATCGTGAGGTCACCATCTCGGGCGACGCGGTTGCCGGCCGTGACCTCGGCGTGCTTGCCGCCGGCGTCGATGTACTGGTGATGTGTGCGTATCTCGCGGCCGGTGAGATCACCTCGGTCGATGAACGGTTTCTCGCAGAGAAGGTCCTGGCCGGGGCTCCGCAGGCGGCGAGGATCGCCAAGGCGGCCGGAGTCCGCCGCTTGGTATTGACCCATGTCCGTGAGAAGTCCGAACGGGACCTTGATCGCATGCGTGAAGAGGCCGAGGAGATCTTCGACGGAGTGGTAACGGTCGGCCGGGATCTGCTGGTCATTGAGATCTAGGCGCTAATCCGCCCTCCCCTCCAGATGGTCGCGTAAGGTCAGCCGCCACGACGCGTGACGAAGGATGAGGGTGCACATGGGGGGCAACGGAGTGGTCTTGGCACTGGAGTTCAGTTCCGGGGACACGGGATTCATGCTGTTGTCCACGAGCCTGGTGATGCTGATGACCCCGGGCTTGGCCTTCTTCTATGGTGGTCTGGTCGGACGCAAGAGTGTCCTCACGATCATGATGCAGAGCTTCGTCTCGATGGGCGTGAGCACGATCCTGTGGTACGCGGTCGGCTATTCGTTGTCCTTCTCCGGTGGCGAGGGTGGCGTGATCGGCAATCTCGACAATTCGTTCCTGAGCGGGATCTCTGTCACCGATCCATTCCTGGGCAACGGCAAGATTCCGCTTCTGGTGTTCTTCGTGTACCAGATGATGTTCGCGGTGATCACTCCTGCGTTGATCACCGGAGCGTTCACCAACCGCGTCCGGTTCTCGCCGTATCTGATCTTCATCGTGTTCTGGCAGCTCTTCGTGTATTACCCCTTCGTACACATGGTCTGGGGCGGCGGCCTGTTGGCCGAGTGGGGGGTGCTGGACTTTGCCGGCGGGATCGTGGTTCATGCGACAGCCGGCATGGCCGCGCTGGCATCTGTCTTCTACCTGGGACCCCGTCGAATCCGGGAACGGGGGCCCCACAGCATTCCCCTCGTGGCGCTGGGAACCGGATTGTTGTGGTTCGGCTGGTACGGGTTCAATGCCGGAAGCGAACTCAAGGTCGATGTGATCACTGCGCTCGCCTTCGTGAACACCGAGTTGGCCGCGTCCTTCGCCGCCATCACCTGGCTGGTGATCGAATGGCGCCGAACCGGCAAGCCCAGGTTCGTCGGGCTGCTGACGGGGGCGGTTGCCGGCCTGGCGACGATCACGCCCGCGGCCGGATTCGTGAATCCGGGAGCGGCGGTGATTATCGGAATCTTCGCGGGCACGATCTGCTACGGGGCGGTCGCGTGGAAGGATCATCGCGAGTGGGACGACGCGCTCGATGTGTGGGGAGTGCACGGCGTCGGCGGCTTTCTCGGCGTGACCATGTTGGGCCTGTTCGCGACCACCGGAGTCAACCCCGGTGGTGCCGACGGACTTTTCTACGGCGACGCCTCCTTCCTGTTCAAGGAGGTGGTGGCGGTCGGTGCCGCCTCGATCTATGCCTTTTCCTTCACCTACGGGATGCTGGCAGTGCTCAATCGCTTCCTCAAGGTCGCCACGACCGAGGCCGAAGAGATGGAAGGCGTGGACGAGGCCCTGCACGGGGAGGCGGCGTACCTGTAGTAGCACCAACCGTGCCGGTCGGGGGGTGGCTCGACTGCTGTGGCTACGGGTGGGTGCCGATGGTGACCGGCAAGCGCCCCGATCGCCACTCCGGGAAGCCCTCCTGCAAGCGGCGGGCGCGGCGGCGTCGGCCATTGAGGAGGCGGACGGCATCGTCGGCGAATACGCAGTACGTGCCGCGGCAGTAGGCGACGATTTCGACGTCAGGCGGGAGGTTGCGTACCGATGAGGCGAGATCGCGGATGGGGATCGACCGGGCACCGGCGATGTGGCCGGCGGCGTATTCGGCTTCGGGCCGCACATCGATGACGATGAGGCCACCATCGTCGAGCCGTCTGGCCAGTTCGTCCCGACTGATCTCCTTGAGTGTGTCGCGGTTGCCGAGATAGTCGGCGGCCAACTCGTCGATGTGATCGAGGTGGTCTTGGGCCACGGTACGAACCGTGGCCCAGAGGCGCTCGACGTCACCGGATGCCAGCCGGTAGTAGATGCGCGTCCCTTCTCGACGGGTGGCCACCAGCCCGGCGCCGGCGAGGACCCGAAGGTGGTGCGAGGTGTTGGCGACGCTCTGGTCGATCTCGGACGCGAGGTCCTCCACGTGGCGCTCACCCTGGGCCAACACGTCGATGAGTTCGGCTCGACGACCGTTGGCCATCGCCTTGGCGACCTCGGCGAACCCGTTGAACAAGGCGTCCTTCTCGATTTGATCGCCCATACCTCTCCTCTGGGGTACTCAACAGTTTCTTTGATAAGGACTGTAGCATGAACGTTTTATCAAAGGAAGTCTTGAGGAACGATCATGGTTCGGGTCCTTGTATCGGCCGATGGAGCGTCGGGGTGCTGGTTCCGTGCCGGTGACACCGACATCGGCTCGTGACGTCTCCCGACGCCGTCGACACCGGAGTCCGGCTCGGCCTGAAGGAGAACCTGGCCCAGCTCTCCCTGCTGGTCGGGGTCAATGCCCTGGTCGGCGGAGTGATCGGCCAGGAGCGCACCGTCCTTCCGTTGTTCGCCGACCAGGCGTTCGGCCTGACCGCCTTCACCGGGGCCCTCACGTTCATCGCCGCCTTCGGCGCCGTGAAGGCCGCCACCAAGCCGCCATTCACATTCCGGTCCGGGAAGACCTCCACCATGGGCTCGGCAACGGCAGGATATTCACGCTGACCAGCTTCCGCGAGAAGGCCCTGTCGGCCGTATCGGAATCCTCGCCGCCGTCTATCCCGCTATCCCGCCATCTGGGGTCTCGGACAGCTCTACACGGGTGGTCTTTGCGACCGCATCGGACGCAAGCCGCTGATCGCCGGAGGCATGCTGACCCAAGCCGTCGCCATTGCGTGGATGGCAGTCGTCTCCGGATTCTGGCTCTGGGCGATCGGTGCTGCCGTGCTGGGTGCCGGTACCGCCATGGTCTACCCGACGCTGCCTGCCGTGATCGGCGATGTCGCCCACCCCAACTGGCGGGCGCGTTCCGTTGGCATCTACCGGCTGAGGCGGGATGCCGGATTTGCCGTCGGTGCCATCCTCTCGGGCCTACTTGCCGACCTGGTGTCCATCGATGCCGCCATCTATGCCATAGCAGACCTCACCGGCACGGCGACCCCTTGTGTCCCCATCGGACCTGATCCCTGCACCGCTCCACGCGTACCGCGGGTCCGAACGGAACTGAGCAACGCTGGGCGGTGCCTCTTACGTGCTGTTGCCGGCCGCCTCGCAGGCAAGCGTTCTACGTACGGCTGATCCGTCGTCGAGAGTCGGTGGCGATCGAGACCCGAGCGACGTGATCAGGCGTTCAGCCGTGGGGTAGCGGCGGGCGGGGCCGAGCATCGGTTTCGATCTGTCGGCCCTGATGGTTACGTCTCTTCGACGGCACCTTCTGCCAACGCCTTGATGCCCTCCACGGTTCGCTGCATGTTGGTGTGGAGCTCGCGAATTCGGCGGCCGATGATGCGGTCCTCCTTGTCGGGCATGGAATCAATGGCCATGGTGAGCCCGGACGGTCCCGGACCGAGGCGGACCGAGAAGCGGAGTCGGGTGCCGGCATCGGTTGGTTCGAGGTCGAAGCGCCACCGCGCCCCGGGATTGTCGACGTGGTCGGTGCACCAGCCGAATCTGCGATTCTCGTCGTAGGCGTCGACGTGGCACCGAATCTCCCAGTCGCCGATCGTCGGATGGTGGTTGCGCCCGACGAAGGAGGCACCGAGCCCCCGCCGGTCGTCGTCCCACGTCGCTCCCGTGAACTCGGTCGAAAAACGGCTCGGAAGGTCGATATCGGTGACCGCCGACCAGACCCGGCCGAGTGGAGCATCCACGCAGATCTCCGCCCACGTGCCAGGACCATCGCCAAAGTGGACCGGGGTGCTGGGGCCCGATTCGAAGGTGCGCGGGATCTCGTCATGGTCTGTGGCATCGGTCATGGTCGTTCCTGGATAGGGGAGGCGGGGGAGTAACTGTATTCGCAACGGCGATCTACGGTCTGACGGTCACCGGCCGGGCCTCATGACCGAGGGCGGCGCCGGCGTCCGCCGGCGAACCATCTAAAGCACCGAGGTCTCAAGCACCGAGGTCTGCCGGGTGGATCAGCGCGGCCAGGATGGTACGAGTGGCTGTCGTCGTGATTGCCGCGGCCCGGCCGGGTTGGGCGTTGACAAGCGCCGAGACGCCGGTGAGGAGTCGGCGCACCAGCGCGGCGTCGATCCTGGGGTCGACGTCGGCGCGAAATGATCCGTCGCGTCGGCCCTCCTCGATGACATCGGCTATGAGTCGCTCCATGGCCTGGTTGTAGATGTCGAGCGCGGTGCGGTGCACAGGAGCGAGGCTCTGATCGACGTCGATGGTGTGGTTGTGGCGGGTGCTGACCTGAGCGATGTGGCGGGTGAGCTGTCGTATCTTGGCCGTGGGGTTGTCGACAATCGCGACCGCTGATCGGAGCTGGGCAATACCTTCTTCGTTGTGTCGGCTGATGGCAGCGGCGACGATGCTGTCGATGTCCGGGTAGTGGTTGTAGACGGTTTGGCGGGCGACTCCCGCGGTACGGGCGACATCGCTCATGGTGACGCCGCTGAGCCCTCGCTCTTCGATGAGCGTCAGCACCGCGGCGGCTATTCGGTCAGTGGACGAAGCCATCGGTCAGTCGGCACGCTGGTAGATGTGTACGGACAGAGGAACGAAAACCACGAGTAGTCCGAGCACCCACCCAAGAGCAAGGCCGACATCGCCGGCCGACGCCCGTCCTTCGGAGAGTCCTCTGACGGCATTGGCCGCGACAGAGATTGGTTGGTAGGTGGCGAAGGGGCGAAGCCAGTCGGGCATCGACTCGGCCGGCGCAAACGCTGAGCTGGCGAGCATGAGCGGGAAGAGCCAGAACATGGAGAGCATGCCCACCATGTCGGGCTGCCGGACCTTGGCGGCGATCGCCGCGCCGAGCCAGGAAAAGGCGAACCCGACTGCAGTGGCCAGGGCGAGGGCGGCAACGGCTCCCCCGACGGTCGCGAACCGGTAGCCCATGGCCAGCGCAAGCGCGGCCACCAGGAGGAGTCCGATGATATTGCGCACGGCATCAGCCAGGGTACGGCCGGCGATGACGGCGACTTGGCTCATCGGCAGCGACCGAAATCGATCGGTGACACCTTCGGCAAGGTCGGCGGCGAACCCCATACTGGTCTGCTGGGCTCCCTGCAGGGCGGTGATCACCAACACGCCGGGGACCAGGAACTGGAGATAGTCGATGCCGGCTCCGGCTCCGATGGCCCCGCCGAAAACATAGTTGAACAGGACGAGAAAGAAGACGCCCATGACCACGGCAAACACGAGCATCTCGGGTTGTCGGGCGGTACGGATGGTGTCACGCCAGAGCATGGTTTCGGTGTCCTGAAGCGCCCAGCGCAGGCGAGTGCGTATCCCGGGAGCTGCAAGTACCGGTGGGTTGATGGGCGAGGAAGGGGAGGTGGTGGTCATGGTGAATCGTGCCCACCATCGGTCGGTCGGTTTCCGGTCAGAGCCAGGAACACATCGTCGAGTGTGGGTCGGCGGAGACGAAAGTCGCTGATGGCCACGCCTCGGTCTTCGAGGCGACGAAGGAGATCGAGTGATTGTGTGGCTCCGGTGGTGATCGGAACATCGATCTGCCGGGACGACGGGTCGCCAAGCTTGCCTTCGACTGCTCCGAGGGTCGAGTCGGCGGCCGCGAAGTCGGTGTCGGTGGCCATGTGCACCTCGAGTACATCGCGGCCGAGTTGGTGCTTGAGCAGCTCCGGGCTACCGGTGGCGACGGTGCGTCCCCGGTCGATGACCACGAGCTCGTCCGCGAGTCGGTCGGCCTCCTCCAGGTACTGGGTGGTCAGCAGGATGGCTGTTCCCTCCGCGGCCAGAACTCGTATCGCATCCCACACATCGGCTCGGCTGCGGGGGTCGAGGCCGGTCGTGGGCTCATCCAGGAACAACGCCATCGGCTCGGCCACCAGCGCGGCGACGATGTCGAGCCGGCGACGCTGGCCCCCCGAATAGGTTGACGCGAGGCGGTCGGCAAACTCCGCCATGCCGAAGCGCTCGACCAACTCGTCGATTCGGCGCCGGCGCTGCCGTCGCGGGATCTTGTAGAGGCGGGCGAACAGTGCCAGGTTCTCACGGGCGCTGAGCTTTTCGTCAACGGCGGCGACCTGACCGGCCAACCCGATGACCCGTCGTACCGCATCGGGGTCGCCGGCCACGTCGTGGCCGGCGACCGCCGCCCCGCCCCGATCGATCGAGATGAGTGTGGTCAGCATCTTCACGAGTGTCGTCTTGCCGGCCCCGTTGGGGCCCAGCAGCCCGAAGATGCGGCCCCGATCGATCGAGAAGCTGACATCGTGGACCGCTACCAGGTCCTTGAAGCTCTTGCCCAGGCGCCGTGCCTCGATGACAGGACCGATATATGTGGACATCACGACCACCCTAATGGACATAACGCCCATACCTCGCGCCGGCCTCGCACCGAAGCAGATCTTGCGCGATGATCGACTATTCGATCAGGGAGAGGGCCTCCGTGCCTCAGAACGACCCGAAGATCTCGTGGGTGCTCGATCGGGCAGCGTCGATGAACGCCACCGGCCGGTCGGCCATCGATCTGGGTACGGGTGAGCGTTTCACGTGGGCCGAGACGAAACGACGTGCCAATGGTGTCTCGTCGGCTCTGGCCGTGATGGACTTGGAGCCGGGAGATCGGGTGGGGGTGCTGATGCTCAACTCGGCTCGGCATCTGGAGTTGTGGTTCGCGATCCCGGGCGCCGGGATGGTCATGAACGACCTCAACTATCGTCTGGCTCCCGAGGAACTCAGGTTCATCTGCGACGACTCCGGAGTGAGGGTCCTGTTCGTGGACGACAATTTCCTGCCGGTGGCGCGAACCCTGTTGGAGTCGTGTGCAGCGATGGAGACGTTGGTGTGGACCGGGCCGGGAACCGATGCCCCTGACGGATGCGTGGCCTACGACTCCCTCGCCTCGGCCGAGGTGACGCGACTCCACGAGGCCCGATCGGCGGACCTGGCGGCGATCTTCTACACGGGTGGCACCACCGGGCTCCCCAAGGGGGCGATGCTCACCCATCGCAACCTGACGAGCAACGCGCTCCACATGGTGGCCCACGCACGGGTCACACCACAGGATCGATACCTCCACGCCGGGCCGCAGTTCCACCTCGCGGATGGCGCCCTTGCCTATTCGGTCACGTGGATGGCGGGATCTCACGTGTTCATACCGGCCTTCGATCCGACCAGGACGATCAGGGCACTGGCGGACGAGCGCTGCACGATCGCGCTCCTGGTCCCGACCATGATCGCCATGACCGTGGCCGACGGTGGGCTGGCGACCGCCGACATCTCGGCGCTGCGGCTTCTCATCTACGGCGCCTCACCCATGCCCTCCGCACTGCAGCGGAGTGCAATCGAGGCCTTTGGCTGTGGCATTGCGCAGGCCTACGGCATGACCGAGGCCTCCCCGGTTGTCTCCTGGCTCGACGAGGAGACCCACCGGCGTGGAGCCGCGGGCGAGGAACCCCACGCCGCACGGCTCCGTTCTGCCGGCGTTGCCGTGGTCGGTGTGCGGGCCGAGGTGCGCCGCGAGGACGCAACGATGGCCGATGTCGGTGAGCCCGGCGAGATCTACATACAGGGTCCGAACATCATGACCGGTTACTGGAACCGGGAGGACGAGACCGAAGCCGCCTTCGTCGATGGGTGGTACCGGTCGGGTGACGTCGCCTACCGCGACGACGCCGGCTTTCTGTTCATAGTCGACCGTGCCAAGGACATGATCATCTCGGGCGGCGAGAACATCTACACCACCGAGGTCGAGAACGCGGTCTATTCGCATCCGGCGGTGGCCGAGGCGGCAGTATTCGGGATTCCGGATGAGGAGTGGGGCGAGACGGTCCACGTCGAGGTGGTGCCCAAGCCCGGGGCCGGCCTCAGCTCCGAGGAGTTGGTGGAGCACTGCCGCAGTCTCATCGCCGGTTTCAAGTTGCCTCGATCGGTTCACATCCGCGCCGTCGATGAGCCGCTGCCGAAGTCAGGGGCGGGCAAGATCCTCAAGCGCGATCTGCGCGAACCGTACTGGCAGGGTCGGGAGCGCCGCGTCGGCTGACCCGATGAGCGCGACCATGCCCGTCTGTGCCGACCCCACGGCGACGGGTTGGCTCAGGCCAGGTCGATGTCGACCGGGACCGCCCGTGCGAGCGTGTGCCCGACCGGCGACGTGGAGATCACCTTCTCGTGCAGCTCGGCCACCGCATCACCGGGGGCATCGGTGTCGAGGTGGACCTTCACACTGATCGTCTCGAACCCGGCGTTGCCTTCCGGGTCGAGACCCAGAAAGGTGTGGAGGTCTATGTCGCCCGACAGCTCGATACGGAGATCATTGATCTCGATGCCGGCGGCGGTGGCGTTGGCGGCGTAGCCCACGGCCAAGCAGTTTCCGAGGGCCGCGAGCAGCTGCTCCACGGGGTTGGGGGCCGTATCGGTGCCCCCGAGCGAGGCCGGCTCGTCGGAGCCGACGGGCTGGAAGTCCCGGACGAACGCCTGGGATCGGAATCCCCCATCCCACGAGACCGTCGCTTTCCAGAGCGACGCGGCGACCTCGGGAACCTCCCGGATCTTGTTGGCGAGACCGGCAACGGACTCGATGTCGACGGCGTTGATGCCGATCTTGAGTGCGGTTGTCATGAGAGTCTCCGGTTGAATCCAGTTAAAGCCGATTGGAATAGTCGGGATTGTAGGGCGGCCGATACGGATCGACAACGTCATGATCCAGCCATCGTGATTGGTTCCCGGTCACCAGCGCTACGGTCTGACCACATCCCCTTGACCCGAATCCATGCCACCGATCTCTCAGGACCGTCTTGACCGTGACGACCGATTCCTTGATCACGTTCGCGTCGAATCTTCGTTGGACGTGGGACCATGCGACGCGGAATCTTCTCTCGACCGTTCCCGGGGCGAGGCCGGGACTCCACCCGTTGGTCGCGATTCGAGCAGCTCCGGCTCGGGAGTTCGATCCGTGGCTGGCCGCGAACGGCGGAGGCGTCGACACCCTGAATGGTGAACTGGAGGCACTGGTGTCGTCGGTCGACCCGCCGGATGTTGCCTGTTTCCCGCCGGAGTTCGGGATAGCGGCGGAGGTACCGCAGTACTCGGGAGGCCTCGGAGTTCTCGCCGGTGATCACCTCAAGGCGGCGAGCGACCTCTCCCTGCCGCTGGCCGGCATCGGCATCCTCTACCGCGGTGACTTTTTCCGCCAAGAGATCTTGGCCGATCAACAGCAGGAACGTTACGAGACGATCGACCCCGGCGAAATCGGCGCCGAGGACACGGGACGGATGGTGAGCGTTCCGATCTCGGGATCGGATGTATCGGTGAGGGTATGGAAGCAGATGGTCGGCGCGACCGTGCTGCTGCTTCTCGACACCGACCATCCCGACAACTCCGAGTCGGATCGGAAGATCACCGATCGCCTCTACTCGGGTGACCGACGCCACCGCCTTTCATCTCAACGAAGGTCACGCCTGCTTTCTCCTGCTCGAGCTTCTGGCCGAACACGTCGAAGCCGGCTGTTCCCTGGGCGAGGCCGTCGGGTTGGTGCGTGCCTCCTCGTTGTTCACCACTCACACACCGGTGCCGGCCGGTATCGACACCTTCACACGTAGTCTGGCCGAACCCGTGCTGATGCCGTGGGCCCGTCGTCTTGGATTGCCGGTCACGACCGTCATGTCCTGGGGATACATGCCGGCCAAGGGTCGTGGGCGTCCGTTCAACACCGCGGCCCTGGCCTTCGAGTTGTGCGACAGGGCCAATGGTGTGAGCCGGCTTCACGCCGAGGAGAGCCGGAAGCTGTTCGCCGGCATTGCCCGGTCCGGCGGCATCGAGGCGATCACCAACGGTGTTCATGCCCGCACCTGGGTATCCCAGGAGATGCAGGACCTCTACGACCGTGGTCTGGGTCCCGGCTGGGAGAACGGTCGGACCAGGCCTGGCGCCGCGCCGAGAACCTCGACCGTGACACATACCGGTCGATACGCGACAGCGGGCGCCGCCGACTCGTCGATCTGGTGTCCCGGTCCACCGGCACCGATCTCGACCCCCACCGCTGTGTCATGGGTTTCGCCCGGCGGTTCGCCACCTACAAGCACGCCGCTCTGCTGCTCCGAGACCGTGACGGCCTGCAGCGGGTACTCGACGCCGGGGCACAGTTCGTGTTCGCGGGCAAGGCCCATCCGGCCGATGACGAGGGCAAGGCTGTCCTCGCCGAGATTGCAGCGTTCGCGCGAACGTCGGCGGCGCGCGGACGTTTCGTGTTGGTGCCCGACTACGACATCTCGGTGGCGCAGGCCATGTATGCAGGGTGCGACGTGTGGCTCAACAACCCGGTCAGACCCCATGGGGCTTGTGGCACGAGCGGCGAGAAGGCGGCACTCAACGGTGGCCTCAATTGTTCGATCCTGGACGGATGGTGGGCCGACTGGTACACCGACGGCGTCGGCTGGGCCATTCCGACATCTGACCGGCGTGAACGCGACGAGGAAGGGTCGACGGCCCTGCATCGGATGCTGGCCGACCAGGTTCTTCCGAGATTTGATGATGTGGACTCATGGTGGTCGATGACCGCAGCAATGATCGGCCATCTCGGTCCACGGGTCACGGCGGGGCGAATGGTGGCCGAGTACGACGAGCGTTTCTATCGCCTGATGCGGCGCGGATGAACGAG
>QIIW01000160.1 GCA_003231645.1 Acidimicrobiia bacterium
AACTGGGCGCCTATGAGGGTATAGCGGCGCCCTCGACCAGCCCGGCCGCGCCGGCTCAGTTCCTCCCGAGCCCCTGATCGGCCCGACCGTCGCGGCGTGATCCGCTCGGACCTCAGGGAGCGAGCGGTCGGCCGAAGGGAAGGGTGTCCTGCCAGGTGCCGAGGAATTCCTCGGCCCGGTGGCAGGCGCTCAGCAGTGGCCCATCGCCGTGGACGGCGAACTCGGTCGACAGCGCCGTGATCCGCTCGGTGATGATGGCCTCGATCCCGGTCTCGCTGCGGTCGGGGCCACCCCAGAGGGCGATGGTGGAGCCGGCCAGGGCCACGAAGTCGGCCGGTGCGGCCACACCGGCTTGGCGTAGTACGGCCAGGGCCTTCGCCGTGAGGGGTAGACGCCCACACGGCACCACCGCGGCCGCCCCGGAGAGTTTCTCGGCGACGCGGTGGTTGACAACCCCCATCTTCGAGCCGACGAACATCACATCGGCACCCGAGTCGAGAGCCGACACGTCGCCCGCGGATGCCTCTGCCCTCGGACCGGCCAGAATCTTCGCCCCCCGCCCGGTCAGCAATTCGGCGAGGACCGAGGCCGTCGGACCGGTCGTCTCGATGGCGACCGTGCGCCCGTCGAGCCCGCCCAGCGTTGCCTCGGCACACACGGCAACGCTCAGAGCGTCGCATCGGTCGGCGAACGTCGGCGTGTGGCCCGAGCAGCGAGCGGTGTCGCGGGGATCGGCGGCACGCAACGGTGCGAGGTCGGTCTCGTCCACGCCCTTGGCGGCGTCGGGCAGGTAGATGCCGTCGGCGACCAGCCCGGCGGCTTCGGCCACGAACGCGGTCACGGCCTCGTCACGATCAGGCGCCTCGGCGCTGATCCCCGCCGCGGCGCCGCCGCGCTTCATGGCCAGTACGGCATAGGTATAGGTCTGCGAGCGGGCCAGATCCTTCGCTCCGCCCTGCAACACCTTGCGTGCCCAGCGCACCGGGCCGGTCGAGGCCTCCGCCCCGTCGAGATCGATGGCTACGAAAGCGGTGGTGGAGATGAACTTCTGTATGTGCACCCTGTGATGCTGCCCGCCCCGCAGCGACAACACCACCCGGCTACGAGAATCAGTCGGCGACGATCTCGATCGCGTACTCGGGACAGTTGTCGGCGGCGAGTCGGGCTTTCTCCATGAGCTCGGCGGCAACGGTGCCGTCGACCAGCAGGATCGCGTATCCCTCGTCGTCGGTGTCGAACAACTCCGGCGCCAACATGTAGCAGCGGTTGTGGCCCTGGCAGGCCTCACGGTCGTACTTGATCTTCACCGGACTTCTCCTCGATTGATGCGCAGCGGGAGTTCACGCGGACCACGAACCTGGCCGGTGGACCATCTCACCGTCTCCGGAGCGGAGAGCTCGAAGTCGGGGAAGCGGTCCATCCACTCCTCGATCGCCACGGTAAGTTCCATGCGGGCCAGGTTGGACCCGGCACAGCGGTGGATGCCGAGACCGAACGCGGCATGGCGGTTGCGTGTGCGGTCGATCACGAACTCGTCGGCCCGCTCGAATTCCTCGGGGTCGCGATTCGCCGACGGAAACGGCAGCAACACCCAGTCTCCCCTGGCGACCGGGCAGCCCCCGATCTGGGTATCCTGGGCCACGAGTCGGGCCATGGTGACCGGAGCGTAGAACCGCAGGAACTCCTCGACGGCGAACGGCCTCACAGCGTGATCCTCGCTCCAGCGGCGCCGGTCGTCGGGGTTCTGGGCCAGGTGCCAGATGCCGGCCCCGATGGCCGACCAGGTGGTGTCGATTCCGGCGATTATCAGCAGGGCGATCGTGCCTTGGACGTGCTCGTCGAGTAGAGGCGTGCCGTCGATGTCGGCTTGGCACAGGTAGCTGATCAGATCGTCGCCGAGGTTCCCGCGGCGTTCGGCGATCTTGTGCTGGAGGTAGAAGTCGAGGGTGTCCTCCCAGTCGACTTCCTCGGAGCCGGTCTGCTCCATGATGCGATGGATCCAGCCCCTGAACTTGTCACCGTCCTCCCGTGGCAGGGCCAGCATGTCGGCGATGATCCGTACCGGGATGTGTTGGGTGTACCGCTGAGCGGCGTCGACCTCGGATGCCCCCGACGCCTCGATTTCGTCGAGCAGCTCGCGACAGGTCTGGCGGGCTATGGGCTCCCATCTCGCGATGGCCTTCGGCGAGAAAAACTCGAGCAGGATCCGGCGGGCGATCTGATGGAATGGCGGATCGGACGTGATCGGCGGCGCGTACCCCATGGGTGCCGGAACGTCGGGCCGCCATTCGGTGACGATCACACCCTGCGAGGAGAAGTGATCGGTGTCGTGGGCGATCGCCGCCACATCGACGTGACGGGTCGGGAGCCAGGTGCCGCCGTAGCGGTCGCTGTGGGCCACCGGGCAGGTGTCGCGGAGTTGATCCCATATCTCGGGCGCGGCGGCTGCGTAGTCGGGATGACCGTGATCGAAGTCGGTCTCCCAGTCGCGGATCGGCGGTCGTTGCACGTCGGTCATTCGTCCCCCAGTGGTGAATACGGCGACAGTGTAAGCAGACGCTGGGGGGTCTGTGCGCTCAGGTGTCGCCGGAATCCTCGGTCGTTTCGAGGCCCCCGAGCAGCACCGCGTAGGGGTCGGTCGGGTTGCGGCCGGCCTCGATGTCGGCATGACGCGCTGCTGCGAGTCCCGGCGTGAACTCATGGGTGAAGACCCAGAAGCGGTCGGCGCGAATGGCATCAACCACCGCGTCGGCTGCAGCCGAGGGAGGCAGACCGGTGGCCTCGATCACCTCCCGCAGCGGTGCCAGCACCGCGGCCTCGTTGGGTCTGATATCGGCACCGTCGTCGCGGTTGCGTTGGCTCTCGAAGATTCGGGTGTTGACGAAACTGGGGCACAGGCAACTAACACCGACACCTTGGGGATGGACCTCCCGCCACAGTGACTCCGACAGCCCGACCACCGCGTGTTTGGTGGCGCAGTAGACACCGATGAAGTCGTTGGTCACCAGGCCGGCCTCGCTGGCGGTGTTGACGATGTGGCCCTCACCCTGCTCGACGAGCAGCGGCCCGAACGCCGACACGCCATGAGCAACGCCGAGCACATTGACGTCGACCACCCAACGCCAATCGGCCGGGGTGGTCTCCACCATCGGGCCGGCCGGGGCAACCCCGGCGTTGTTGCACACCACATGGATGGAGCCGAAGGAGGACAACGCCTGATCACGCAGCGCCTCGACCGAGGACGGGTCGCGTACGTCGGTGAGAACTCCCACCACGTCGGCTCCGGCCGCCTCGAGCCGCGTGGCCTCGCGTGCCAGAGCGGCCTCGTCGATGTCACCCATCACCACCCGCATACCCTCGGAGACGAAACGTTCGGTGAACGCCAGTCCGATACCGCTCGCCGCTCCGGTTACCACCGCGACCCTGCCATCGAGATTGTCCATCATCGGGCCAGCCTTCCCCTCCGGGCGCCGTCGGGCAACTCGGGGCACCGCGAGGCGAGGCTCAGCCTTCGGCGATGAGCCGGTCGAGGGTGAGTTCGGGATGATCAGCCTCGAGTCGCTGCAGCCAGTAGGGACTCTCGAACAGGGCCAACAGCTCACCGTCTGATCGGGCGGCGACGGTAACCCCCGACATGGTGCGCAGCACATCGGCAGACCTGGCGTCGGTGATCCGAGCCGTGGTCCACGCGCATGCGTTCAGCTCTACCGGAGCACCGAATTCGTTCTCGAGACGGAATTGCACGACCTCGAACTGCAGCGGCCCGACCGCGGCGAGTATCGGAGCCTGGTCACCGATGCCGGGCTCGCGCAGCACCTGCACAACCCCCTCTTCGTCGAGCTGGCTGATACCGGAGCGAAACTGCTTGGTTCGTGACGTGTCGGTGGCGCGGGCGACGCGGAAATGGGCCGGGGCGAAGCTCGGAACCGGTGGCCACCTCACGGGCTTGTCGACATAGACGGCATCTCCGGCCCGGAAGTCGGTGGCATTGACCAGGCCGACCACGTCGCCGGGCCAGGCCTCGTCGACGGTTTCTCGTTCCTGGCCCCTGACCGAATGGGCGTATTTGGTGGTGAAAGGCTTGGACGTGGGGCCGTGGGTGACCACCATGCCGCGTTCGAAACGCCCTGAGCACACCCGCATGAACGCCACACGGTCGCGATGGGCCTTGTCCATGTTGGCTTGGATCTTGAACACGATTCCCGAGAACGGGTCGTCGAGATCACGGGGCTGGTGATTCTCGTCGGGACGCGGTGAAGGTGAAGGTACCAGGTCGACCACGGCATCGAGCAGGAATCGGATGCCGAAGTTGGTGAGCGCCGATCCGAAGAACACCGGTGACAGCTCGCCCGACTCGAAACGTTTGCGGTCGAACTCGCGCCCGATCGAATCGAGCAACTCGACGCCCTCGATGGCCTCGATCCACGGATCACCCTCCTCGGCGGCGGCCCGATCGAACCCGAGTATTTCTTCGGGAGCGATGGTGGCGCCGCGGGCCACACGGGTGAAGCGGATGAACCGATCGCCGATGCGGTCGATCACGCCACGGAACATCTCGCCGTCGCCCACCGGCCAGGTCATCGGCACCGGGTCGAGAATCAACTGTTCCTCGATCTCGTCGAGCAGCTCGAGGGGATCGCGTGACGGGCGGTCCCATTTGTTGATGAACGTGACGATGGGGATCTCGCGGTCGCGGCAGACCTCGAACAGTTTGCGGGTTTGGGCCTCGATGCCCCTTGATCCGTCGAGCACCATGATCGCCGCGTCGGTGGCCGACAGCACCCGGTAGGTGTCCTCCGAGAAATCACGGTGGCCCGGCGTGTCGAGCAGATTGAGGACCTTGCCGCCGTACGGGAACTGCAACACCGTGGATGTGATCGAGATGCCGCGCTGCTGCTCCAACTCCATCCAGTCGGAGGTGGCACGGCGGCGTGACCCCTTGGCCTTGACCGCTCCAGCGCCGGCGGTGAGCACGCCGCCGTAGAGGAGAAATTTCTCGGTGAGCGTGGTTTTGCCCGCGTCGGGGTGCGAGATGATGGCGAACGTTCGGCGGCGGGCAGCCTCTTTGCTCGGAGCGGTCACCCTCACAGTGTGGCGGTGTGCGCGCCGGATGCGTGGCTAGACGTCGCGGTCGACCACGAAGTCGGCCAGGGCCCGCAGGGCATCGTGGCTGCCGGCGTGATCAGGCAGGGTCTCGATGGCGGTGAGTGCCTGCTCAAGAAGTCGGTTGGTCTCCGACTCGGATTCGGCCACTGCGCCGGTGTCGACCATCACCTGCTGTATGGCAGCAATGTCGTCGTCGCCGACTTCGCTGCCGACCCTCGACAGCACCTCGAGCTGCACCGGGGTCGACCTCTCGCGGGCGCGGGCGAGGAGCACGGTCGGTTTGCCTTCGCGGAGATCGTCGCCGACCGGCTTGCCGGTGCGTTCCATGTCGCCGAACGCACCGAGCATGTCGTCGCGCAGTTGGAACGCGATGCCGAGCGGAGTGCCGTGGGCGGCGAGCGCGCCGCCCAGGTCAGGCCGCCCGGCGAGGGCCGCCCCGAGTTGGAGCGGCCGGGCGATCGTGTAGCCGGCCGTCTTGTGTCGCATGATCGTCCGAGCACCGGCGGCGCCGACGTTGCCCTTCACGGTGCCGGCCACATCGAGGTACTGCCCCATGTTGAGTTCGGTGCGGAGCGCATCCCACACGTCCCGCACCGCGGCGTCGACCGTTCCGAGCGACCGGTCGGCCATCACCATCGCCATGTCGCCCACGAGAATCGCCGCCGCCTCGCCGAACCTCCGGCTTTCGCCCTGCCAGCCGCGTCGGTCGTGACGATCGATGAACCTGGCCCACACCGTGGGGGAGCCGCGACGGGTGGGGGAGCCGTCCATGACATCGTCGTGGGCGAGGGCGAAGGCGTGAAGAAGCTCGAGCGCACAGCATCCGCCCAATGGGCCGTCGCTGTCGGGGTCGCCGCCGCCGGTAACCCAGCCCCAATGGCAGTAGCCGGGGCGGATCCGTTTACCGCCGCCGAGGACCAGATCGGACAGATCCCCCAGCGGCTCATCGAGTGCCGGGTCGAGGTGACCCCAAGTGGAGCGTTCGGCCGCCAACAACTCGCCGAGTGCGACCTCCACCCGCTCGGCGACCCGGGTCAGCTGCGGCGGGGGCGGGCTCAAGCCCCGTCGTCCAGATCGTCGGATTCGACCCCGTTGGTGGCATCATCGGTGGTGTCGAGGGTGGCGACAATCTGTTCGACGCCCATCCTCGCCCCGGTGATGCGGTCGCGGCAGACGCGGACCAGATACGACGCCCGCTCCACTCTCGACGCCAGCAGATCGACATCGAGGTCATCCTCCTCGAGGGCGTCGAGAATCGAGCCGAGTTCGGCCATGGCGTCGGCGTACCCGATCTCGTCGGTATCGCTCATGAGGCCTCCTCGGCGGGTCCGGTGGCGTCGATCGTACTCGTGAGCGTGCCGTCGGCTACCAAGGTCACCAACTCGTCGCCGGGGACAACATCGGTGGTGGAGCGGACCAGTGAGCCGTCGGCCCGGCGGGTGATCGACCAACCGCGGGCCAGGGCACGGGCCGGGTCGAGGGCGCGGGTACGGGCACGAGCGGAGTCGAGGCGCCTCTCGGCACCACGAACGGCATGGCGCGCCGATCGGGCCAGTTGCTCGAGGGTGGCGGCGAGCCGACCATCGGCTCGATCGAGCGCCGCGATCCCGAGCCCGACGATCGCGGTCTGCGTCTCGCCGAGCAGGTCCAGCCACCCGGTGACCAGGTCGACCAGATGCTGTGCGGCCGCGGTGGGTGTGGTGCAGGCGGTGTGAGCCACCTCATCGGCGACGCTGCGGTCGATCTCATGGCCAATTCCGGTGATGACGGGTATCGGCGAACCGGCGATCGCCCGGGCGATGCGTTCGTGGTCGAAGGCGGCCAGATCGGTGCGTGAGCCGCCGCCGCGGGCGACAACGATCACATCGACCTCGGCGTCGACGGCGGCGCCGATCGCCGCCGCGATTTCGATCTCGGAGCCCCGCCCCTGCACGGCGGCATCGATCTCGGTCACCCGAAAGGCCAGACCGCTGCGCTCGAGGACCTCAAGCATGTCGGCATGGGCGGCGCTGCCGACCGAGGTGACCATGGCGACATGGAGCGGAACCGGGGGCATCGGGCGCGCCGCGTTGGTTCGCAGGATCCCCTCCTCCGACAGTCTGGCGAGCAGCATGTCGCGTTCGGCGGCGAGCTTGCCGAGCGTGTATGTGGGGTCGATGGCCGACATGCGTAGCTGAACCCGACCCGACGGCGCGTAGAAGTCGAGCATCCCCTGAATGCGGACCTGGACCCCGTCGGTCATTCGGATCGGGTCGCCGTGCCGCTTCAGCAGTTGGTTGACCCGTTCGCGTGTGTCCCGCCAGAGCACCACCGGAATCGTCGCCACCGGCCGGGCCCCACTGATCTCGGTTGGTTCGATCAGATCGAAGTAGACGTGGCCGTTGCGCGAGCGCGATATACCGCTGATCTCACCCTCAACCCACACGCCGTAGGGCGTGGCCTGCGACAATGCCGCCTTCACCAGTTCCCCGAGTTCGCTTACGGTGAACGTCCGTTCCTTCACCCCCCGACCGTATCCCTACGTGGCGGTGGAGTCGGAGGCGTCGGCCGCCTCCACTTCTTCGCGCTTGATGCCGAGAACGAAGAGGATGGCATCGAGATAGGGGACGGTCACGGCAGTGTCGGCGGCCTCCTGCACCATCGGTCTGGCGTTGAAGGCGATCCCGAGACCGGCGGCCGACAGCATGTCGAGATCGTTGGCGCCGTCGCCGACTGCCACCGTCTGGCCCAGAGGGATGCCGGCCGTGGCGGCGATCTCACGCAACAACTCGGCCTTGCGGGCCCGGTCTACGACGGGTCCGAGCAGTTCGCCGGTGATGCGTCCGTCGACGATCTCGAGCTCGTTGGCGAACGCGTGGTCGATACCGAGGTCGTCTCGCAGTCGGTCGGTGAACACGGTGAAACCGCCCGACACGATGGCAACCGTGTAGCCGAGGCGGCGCAGCGTGCGGATGAAGGTGCGTGCCCCCGGCGTGTAGCGGAGTCGGGCCCGGGCCCGGTCGATCGCCTCGACGTCGAGTCCGGCCATCAAGGCGAGCCGTGACCGCAGCGACGCCTCGAAGTCGAGGCTGCCGGCCATCGCGTCGGCGGTGATACGGCTCACTTCTTCGAGCCGGCCGGCCTCGAACGCCAGCAGTTCGATCATCTCATCCTGGATCAGGGTGGAGTCGACGTCGAGTACCACCAGCCGCTTGGCTCGTCGCCCCAGTCCCTCTCGTTGGATGGCGACGTCGAGCCCGGGATTGGCGGCCGCCGCCCGCATCAGGTTGGTGCGAAGTTCCTGCCCGTCGCCATGGTGAACCAGTAGTTCGTAGCTCATGACCGGGTATCGCGACAGCCGCACTATCCGGTTGATGTTGGCCCCGGAGGCGGTGATGGCACCAGTGGCATCGGCCAGTTCGGCGGGGGAGAGACTGGGGCCCAGGAGCGTGACCACGTGCCCCGGCTCGATCGCATTGGGAGTGTCGGAAATAACCTCGAAATCGACCTCCACCCCCTGCTCCCAACCGAACAGCAGCACCTCCTTGAGAAGGTCGCGGCCCTCCGGGATGTCGACCGCGATGCCGAGGGTGAGATGTCCACGAATGACGATCTGCTCTATGTCGTCGATCCCGGCGCCGGCATCGTCGAGCACGGTCATCAGGGTGGCGGTGATTCCCGGACGGTCGGGTCCGGTCACCCGAATCAGAACCGTCTGCCGCTCGGTCACGGGCGTGGCTCGTTGGCGACGAACTCTCGCTCGTCGGTTGCCTCGTCAACGTCGGCATCCCGGTCGATCAGGGCGCTCAGGGCCAACAGCGTGATGATGAGAAGGAACGCACTGCCCGCCATCCACGGGATGGTGAGGAAGCCGAACTTCTCCACGTAGGGAGTGGAACACGGCACGGTGACCGAACATGATCCGCCACTCGAAGGCCACTGCTGCACCGTCCAGTGTCGCACCGACCAACCGAATCCGATGACGGCGAGGGTGAGCGCCGGAAGTCGCGAGAAATAGTCTCGCCGCACCGCCGCGAAGCCGAGGATCACCACCAGGGGATACATGGCGATTCGCTGGTACCAGCAGTATTCACACGGAATGAATCCGGCGATCTCGGAGTAGTAGAGCGACCCGGCCATCGCGATGGTGGCGATGATCGCGCCGAAAATCAGGGCTCGGTCGGCGGCCCACTCGACAAGATCGTCGAGCAGCGGCACACGTCGCCCGACCAGACGCCCGGCCACCAGTAGGACCGCGGCGGCGTCGGCGGCCAGGGCCAACACCGCGAACAACGTCGACATCGTCCGAACGGTCATCGCGGGGTTGCGTCCGGAGCCTGATCCACGACGAAGAGACTAGGTGAGCGGTGCGTGATCGGCCCTCACCAGGGTCTCGTAAAGGTCCTCGTAGAGGCCCCCTTGGTGTCGGAGTTCCTCGTGGGTTCCCGACTCGACGATACGGCCCTCGTCAAGGACCACGATCAGGTCGGCGTCGGTGATCGTGGAGAGGCGGTGGGCGATGACCAATGAGGTGCGGCCGGCCAGCGCGGTGGCCAGCGCCTCCTGGACCTGGGCTTCACTTTCGGTGTCGAGGTGGCTGGTGGCCTCGTCGAGTACCACAATCGCCGGGTTCTTCAGCAGCATCCGGGCGATGGCGAGGCGTTGTTTCTCGCCGCCGGAGAGCCGGTAGCCCCTCTCGCCGACGATCGTGTCGTAGCCCTCGGGCAGCGCGTCGATCACCTCGTGGATCCGGGCGGCCCGGCATGCCTCGATCAGGTCGTCGAGACCGGCGTCGGGTCGGGCGTAACGAAGGTTGGCAGCCACCGATTCGTGGAACAGGTGCGGGTCCTGGCTGACCACGCCGATGGCCCGACGCAGCGACCGCTGCGTGACCGAACGAACATCGTGACCGTCGAGAATGATGGCACCGTCGTCGACGTCGTAGAGGCGAGGGAGAAGCGAGGCCAGCGTGGTCTTCCCGGCGCCCGACGGGCCAACGACCGCCACCATCTGACCCGGACGGATGTCGAGGTCGATGTCGCTCAACACGTCGATGAGCGAAGCGGTCGACTCACTGCCACCCAACGACTCGGGTGTTCCCTCGGCCGGGTCGGGGTAGCGAAACGACACGTGATCAAAATGCACGGCACCTGACGGGTCGACCAGCTCGACGGCATCGGGAGCATCGGTGATCGGGTTGGGGGTGTCGAGCACCTCGAAAACCCGCTCGAACGAGACGAACGCGGTCATCACGTCGATACGGGCGTTGGACAGACTGGTGAGAGGCAGGTAGATCCTCACCGTGTAGAGGCCGAGTGCCACCAGTGTTCCGGGGGTGATCTCGCTGTTGATGGCCAGACGCGCGCCGAGCCAGTAGACGAGGGCGGTGCCGATCGACCCGACCAGCGTGAGGCTCACCAGGAACACCCGGCTGAACATTGCCGACTTGACCCCGATGTCGCGGACCCGGCCGGCCCGAGCGGAGAAGTCGGCGGCCTCGGAGTCGTGACGTCCGAAGAGCTTCACCAGCAACGCCCCGGCGACGTTGAAGCGCTCGGTCATGGTGTTGTTCATCGAGGCGTTCACGTTCATGCCCTCGCGGGTGATGTCCTGCAGGCTGCGCCCGACCCGCCGGGCCGGCAGTACGAACACCGGAAGAATCACGACGGCGATGAGAGTCAGTCGCCATTCGAGCAGGAGCATGGCGATGAGCGTTCCGCCCAGGGTGATGATATTGCCGACCACCGTGCCGAGGGTTCCGGTGAACGCCCGCTGGGCGCCGATGACGTCGTTGTTGAGTCGGCTGATGAGGGTGCCGGTCTGGGTACGGGTGAAAAACGACAGGGGCATACGCTGAACGTGATCGAAGAGCCGTGCCCTGAGGTCGTAGATGAGGCCTTCGCCGATCCGGGCTGAGAACCAACGTTCCACGAGCGACAGGCCGGCCTCACCGACTGCCGCCACCACCATGACGATGAAGAGCGTGTTGAGATAGGTGTTGTTGTGATCGGCAATGGCGACGTCGAAAACCTTGCGGATCAGCAGCGGGGGCAGCAGCCCGAGGAACGTCGCCGCGACGATCGTGGCCACGAACCCGACGATCGTTCGCCGATAGGGAGCGGCGAACGAGAACACCCGCCGGCGGGTGTCGCGGTTGAGTCGCCTGCCGACGACACCCGAGCGGTCGGCCGACATCGAGTGCATGATCTGGAACGGGCTCGGTGCGGTCACCCGCCGAGCCTACGGGACGGTCGAGCCGCGGGATCGGAGCCGAGCGGGGCCAACACGGGTCGTGCCGCTACCGTGGCAGGGTGGACAAGTCGACCACGGCGCTGCTGACCGATCACTACGAGCTGACCATGGTCGCGTCGGCACTCCAGTCGGGAGTCGCCGGCCGACGAGCCGTGTTCGAGGTCTTCGCCCGTAGCCTTCCCGAAGGCCGGGCCTACGGGGTGGTGGCCGGTATTGACCGCATGATCGATGTGGCTCGGAGGTTTCGTTTCGACGACGCCACGGTGGGCCATCTCGTCGACTCGGGCGTCGTGCGGGAGGGTCCGATGACCGACTGGCTGCGCGCCTACCGCTTCTCCGGCGACATCACCGGCTATGCCGAGGGTGAGCTGTTTTTTCCCTACAGCCCGGTGGTCACCGTGACCGGCACGTTCGCCGAATGTGTCGTGCTCGAGACCGTGATTCTGTCGGTGCTCAACCACGATTGTGCCGTGGCGTCGGCGGCTGCGAGAATGGTCGACGCGGCCGGAGGAAAGACCCTCATCGAGGGCGGCTCGCGGCGCACCGACCCCCAGGCCGCGGTGGCGGCGGCCCGGGCGTGCCATGTCGGTGGTTTCGATACCACCTCCAACCTCGAAGCCGGTCGTCGCCACGGCATTCCCACCGGTGGCACCACCGCTCATGCCTTCGTTCTCGCCCACGGCGACGAAAGGGAGTCGTTCGTGGCTCAGAAGGCCACTCTCGGCGCCGGCTCCACCTATCTGGTCGACACCTTCGAGGTGCTCCAAGGCATACGCAATGCGGTCGAGGTGGTCGGCCCCGAGATCGGCGCCGTGCGGATCGACTCCGGCGAGCTGGCCGCCGACTCGCGTGCCGCCAGGGTGCTCCTCGACGAACTCGGTGCCACCGGTTGCCGCATCGTCGTGTCGGGCGACCTCGACGAGTTTCGTGTCGCCGAACTCGAGGCCGTCGACGCCCCCATCGACGCCTACCTGGTGGGCACCAGCCTGGTCACCGGTTCCGGGTATCCCACGGCGTCGATGGTCTACAAGCTGGTGTCGATCGCCGCCGACGACGACCCCGAGTCGGAGTTGCGGGCCGTCGGCAAGTTGTCCCCCGGCAAGCGCACCATCGGAGGTCGCAAGGCGGTGCAGCGAATCATCGGGCCCGACGGCAACTTCATCGCCGAGGTGCTCTCGGTGCTACCGGTCGAGTTGCCGGATGACTGCATGTCCCCGCAGGTGACGCTGATTCGCAACGGTGAGTCGGCCGTCGATCTCACCGATCCTGGTGAGGCCCGACGGCGTTGTGCCGACCGCCGGGCCCGCCTCGATCCGGCCGATCGCACCCCGTGGCCCGCTCGCACCCCGGCGATTCCGACGATCTGGGAGGGAGTCGAGGAGCCGCTGTCGGCAGCCGTGGTGAACGGAGCAGCGAGATGAGCAGGGCCCTGATCGTGGTCGATGTGCAAAACGACTTCTGCGAGGGCGGATCGTTGCCGGTCAGGGGCGGCGGGGCGGTGGCTCGGGCCATCACCGAGGCCGTCGGCACCGACCGTGGGGGCGGTCACTGGGATCATGTCATCGCCACCAAGGACTGGCACGTCGAACCGGGAGAGCACTTCGCCTCACCCGGCACGGAACCCGACTATCTCGACACATGGCCGGTTCACTGTGTCGCTGACACGACGGGTTCCAGATTCCATCCCGACCTCGACATCGCCATCGACGAACTTTTTCTCAAGGGCCGTACGATCGCCGGCTACAGCGGATTCGACGGTGGATCATCCGCCGATGAATCGGTCGGACTCCGAGAGTGGCTCAGTTCTCACGGCGTCGACGAGGTCGATGTGGTGGGTCTGGCTACCGACCACTGTGTGAGGGCCACCGCTCTCGATGCGGTCAAGGCCGGTCTCCGAACCACGGTGCTGCTCGACATGTGTGCCGGTGTCGGGCCCGACACCACCGCGGCCGCAATCGAGGAGCTTCGGGCCGCCGGCGTCGGCATCAGTGGAAGTCATGGATTGAGACCTACCGAAAACCGGTGAGGTTCGTGACGTCGCCGGCGGCGAGATCGTTGATTATTCCCGAGAAGGAGAGCACGACCCAGCGGCCGCGGTGACCCGTTCATGGGTGGGGATCGAGTGTTCTGGGGCTTCAGGTCACTCGAACACCTTCTCGGCCTCGGCCTCGGCGTGGAGAGCGTCGGCCTCGACGTCGCGGCGCATCGGCTTCACCTTTCCGAGTTCGTGGTAGTACTCGTGTTGGATCAGGTTCGACATGATTTCCGACGTGCCGGTCCAGATCATCGAGAGACGCGTGTCACGCAGGATCCGTTCGATCGGGTAAACGTCGGTGTAACCGATCCCGCCCATGATCTGCATGGCGTCGTTGACAACGTCCCACGCGGTCTCGGTGCAGAACTTCTTGGCTTCACTCACCACCCTGCGGTGGGGAAGCCCGGCATCGACGGTTCGGGCCGCAGCCCACAACAGACCGCGTGCCGCGTCGAGCTTCGTGATCGAGTCGGCGAGCCTGTGGCTCACGGCCTGGAACCTCCGTATCGGCTGGCCGAACGCCTTGCGCTTCATCGAGTATTCGGCCGCCACGTCGATGGCGGCCTGCGCCCCACCGAGGATTGCCGCGGCCGAGGTCATGCGTTCGGGGATCATCATCTGGTCGAAGATTTCGGCCCCACCGTTGAGCCGGCCGACCAGGTTGTCGGCGGGCACCCGCACGTCGTGGAAGCTGATACGCCCGGTGCCTCCGCCCCGTGCACCCATGAGGCCGAAAATGTGTTCGACCTTCACACCACGGTCGCGCTCCACCAGGAACACCGACAGTGATTCGTGGGCCGCATTGTCGGGTGCGGTCTTGGCATAGACGAGGAAGAAATCGGCGCCCTCGGCGCCGACGATGAACCGTTTGGCTCCCGACAACACCCACTGGTCGCCGTCGCGGCGGGCGATGGTGGTGGCGCCGAAGAAGTCGGAACCGCCACGAGGTTCGGTCAGGGCCTCGGCCGATACGAGTTCACCGCGCAGTATCGGCCGAAGGAAGCGTTCGCGCTGGTCGTCATTGCCGAACTTCACGAGCGCCTGGCCGACGATCGACGGCATCGAGTATTGACAACCGAGCACGATTCCGAGCCGTCCTATTTCCTCGAGGACCCCCACTTCGGCCGTCCAGGACAGCCCCTGGCCGCCCCACTGCACGGGGAAGCGCACACCGAACAGGCCGGCTCGGGCGACCTTCTCGTGGTAGCCGTAGGGGAACGTCAGGATCTCCTGATCGAGGTCGCGCAGGAACTGCGGATCGATCTCGTTTTTCACGAACTCACGGGCCCGGGCCTGGATTTCGAGTTCGTCGGAATTGAGCAGCACGTCGAACATGACCGCATCGAATCACCAAAACGCCAAGAGCCCGGCACCGGACGGAACCGAACTCCCTGAGTGGCGCTCCTGATGCGACAACGTTCGAACCACCCAGCCAGGTAATCGTCGGAACATGCGTTCCGTCCGAAAGGTATGAATGGCTCGGTCGGGGCGGTCGAGCGTGACATTGTGCATGACGACCAGGGTTTCGTCGCCTGCTGCTTCGAGATCGAACCCGATCCCGTCCGCGCCGACCTCCAGGGCGCGGATGAATGCGTACATCGTGTTGTCGGGTCGCTTCGCCCCGCCACCGGCACGGATCGGGGCACGGAGACCGATCCGACTCCGAGATTTCCTTCGGCGGTCAGCGGTGGCCTATGACTTCCACGCCGGGCAAGTCCGTAAATGCGGAGAGATCCGCGCTCACCACGGTCCGCTTCGTTGCTCGGGCGGTGGCCGCGATGATCAGGTCGTGGGCTCCTCGATGGCGACCGGCAGACCGGACTGCGACCAGCAAGGCGGCGTGCTCGGTTGCCACGGAGCTGCCGTAGCTGAGAATGGGGATGGACTCGATGACCGCGTCGACGAACCTGCGGCGACTCTCCTGGTACCGCGACGAGGCCAACTCGACGCCAACGAGCAGCTCGGCCGCAGTGATTGCGGCGATCGCGACGTCATCGGTGTCGGAGATGAGCCGATCGAGCTCGTCGTCGCTGCGTTGCGCGTCGATCAGAAACGTCGTGTCCAGCAGCAGCAGACTCACGATCGCTCTTGGACCAGGAGAAGGTCGCGAACCTCGGTCAGCTCGCCGGCCCATCCTCGATCAGGACGAGTACTGCGCAGTAGTTCCTTGGTCGCGCTTCCCCGTCCGTGACCGGTCGGCTCGATGTTGGCGATTGCCTTGCCGTGACGGGTGATCGTGAATCGTTCTCCGTCGTGTTCGACCGCGTCGAGCAGGTCAGAAAAACGGCGAGCGGCCTCGGTTGCAGTGACGTCCGGCATGCAATCAGATTATCTGATCTACAAAGCTGCGCAGGTAACGTTCTCGGGCAGCGGTGCTCGGATGAGATCTCGCCATGGGCCGAAGCAAGGCACCCCGGACCGGTGTCTCGGCCCGGGGCACCCAGTCTCGTTGTGGGTTTCACAACGCTGCGGAAGGTATGGGATTCGAACCCATGGTGATGCGAAGCACCACAACGGCTTTCGAGGCCGCCCCATTCGTCCGCTCTGGCAACCTTCCGCCGAGGCTAGCGGCCGATCCGTCCTGCGCCCACCGGTCGATCAGGCACGACGGGCGGTGAAGAACTCGCTGAGCAGAGCGGCGCACTCATCGGCCATCACCCCGTGGACCACCTCGAATTCGTGGTTGAGGCGGGGGTCGGAGCCGAGATTGTAGAGAGACCCGCAGGCCCCGGCTTTCGGGTCGACCGCGCCGAACACGAGACGGTCGATCCTCGACTGGTGGAGAGCCCCGGCGCACATCGGGCACGGCTCGAGGGTGACGACCACGGTGGCACCGCCGAGTCGCCACGACCCGATGGCCGCCGCGGCGTCCCGTACGGCGAGAAGCTCTGCGTGAGCGGTTGGATCATCCGAGAGTTCCCGCTCGTTGTGGCGGCCGGCGACGACCTCACCGTCGATGACCACGATGGCCCCGATCGGCACGTCGCCGTGTTCGAGGGCACGCCGTGCCTCCTCGATGGCGAGTGACATCAGATGGGAATCGTCACGTTGATCCACGGGATGACACTATCGGTGGCCATGACCACCGGATTGCAGAACGACTGGCAGGCCAAGGCCAAGAGGGTCTTCATCGTGCCGATGATCGGTGTCACGGTCGCCGTGCTGGTGACGGGAGTAGTCGCACTGGTGGGCGGAGGCGTGTGGAACTGGTGGGGTCCGGTCATCGCATCGGTCGGGACGCTGCTGCTTTTCGGCTGGATCGGCCTGACCCGGTTCCGCGAAATCAATGCGGCTCCGGCGGTAGTGGCGGCGGTGGCGGGGACGGTGCTCGGCTTCGCCGGAGCCGTGGCTCCCGGACTGGTGGCCCTGGTCAGTCTCGGGCCGTACTCCCCGAACGGGCGGAGCCCGGTCGACGAACTCGCCGTCGGGGCGGTCTTTCCGGATGTCGAATTCCGTGACCTCGACGGCGGCGTGGTCAGATCCTCCGACTGGCGGGGTCGGGCCACGATCGTGATGTTCTACCGGGGTAACTGGTGCCCGTTCTGCAATGTGCAGGTGAAGGAACTGGCCGCCGGCTACCGCGAGATC
>QIIW01000086.1 GCA_003231645.1 Acidimicrobiia bacterium
TGGTACCGCGCCTGGTGAAACGGAGACCTTCGTCGGAGCGAACCGCTGCCATGTCGCTTCGGGCCTCCTCGAGTCGTGCCCGTCGCCGTGACAGTTCCGGGAGGTTTTGAGGCGATCTCTCGGTATGGACGTAGGCGCCGAAAGCCGCGACGAGCCGATGAAACGCTCGCTCGAAACGATCCGAGACCGCCACCGAATCAACTCCTTTCAGCCACCGTGGCCTGCCTACGCCACCCCGAGATCAGGCCGATCGATGTCATCGACCACACCCCACGCATGAGCAGACGTCGCTGAGAGTTCTGGACAGCGACCACCACAAGCTTCCTGCCCGGAGGGGGTCTGGTACGGGTCGTGGCGAGAAGGCTAGAGGGCAGGTCCACGAGTCGCGAAAGTGCAGTTGTGTGGTCCATCCTGGCCACACAGAGGGCAGATCTCGGTGTTCATGTTGCTGCGGTCGATCCCGACCCTCCTCAATCGCCGTCGGACCCCCCCACGGTCCAGGCGCAATGATGCGCTGTTCATGCAGTAGCGCCGGCCGGTGGGGGCCGGTCCGTCCGGGAAGCGGTGGCCGAGATGGGCGCCGCAATTCGCGCACACCGCCTCCTCGCGGACCATGCCCCGGGATTCGTCGGCGTGGATCACGACCACATCGGGGCCGACCGTGTCGAAGAAACTCGGCCAACCGGAGCCCGACTCGAACTTGGTGTCGCTGGTGAACAGCGCGGTGTCACAGACGACGCAGTGGTAGGTGCCGTCGTCGTGGCAGTCCCAGTACTCGCCGGTGAACGCCTGCTCGGTGCCGGCGTCCTGGGTGACGCGGTACTGGGCCGGGGTGAGCCGGGTGCGGAGTTCGGCATCGTCGGGGATGGCGGGGGGCATGGGATCGTCCTCTCGGGACGCCGGTCGGAAATGGTCCTTGCATCGAACGAGTGTTCGCACTTACACTGCTGTCATTCGCCCGGGTCGTTGGCGTTCTCCCCAGAGAGTGTCACACCCTCTTCCTATGGTCGACCCCAGCTCACATCCCCCGACTCACAAGATCCGTAGACAGCCGTCGGCCGAGGCCGGCGGGTAGCGAGAAAGCGTCACGACACATGGCCCAGCGAGACAAGTCAGCCGCCCCGAGCAAGATCGCCGATCGCAACAAGCCGGTCGACCGCGACAAGGCCCTCGAGATGGCCCTCGGCCAGATCGAGAAGCAGTTCGGCAAGGGGTCGGTCATGCGGATGGGGGAGAAGGCCTCGTTGGGAATCGAGTCGATCCCCACCGGTGCGTTGGCCCTCGATCTCGCCCTCGGCATAGGCGGGCTCCCGCGGGGCCGGGTCACCGAGATCTACGGCCCCGAGTCGTCGGGCAAGTCCACTCTGGCCACCCATGTGGTGGCCGAGGCCCAGCGCAATGGCGGCAAGTGCGCCTACATCGACGCCGAACACGCCGTGGATCCGGTGTACGCCAAAGCCATCGGCGTCGACATCGACGAGCTTCTGATCTCGCAACCCGACACCGGTGAACAGGCCCTTGAGATCACCGACATGTTGATCCGGTCGGGTGCCCTCGATGTGATCGTGATCGATTCGGTGGCGGCACTCACCCCTCGGGCCGAGATCGAAGGTGACATGGGTGATCACCATGTCGGCCTCCAGGCCCGGCTCATGTCGCAGGCGCTGCGCAAGCTCACCGGCAACCTCAGCAAATCCCGGACGGTGTGCATCTTCATCAACCAGCTCCGCGAGAAGATCGGCGTGATGTTCGGCTCCCCCGAGATCACACCGGGTGGCCGGGCGCTCAAGTTCTACTCGTCGTGCCGCCTCGACATCCGGCGTATCGAAGCCATCAAGGACGGTGTCGAGGTGGTCGGCAACCGCACCCGGGTCAAGGTCGTCAAGAACAAGTGTGCTCCGCCGTTCCGCCAGGCCGAGTTCGACATCATGTACGGCGAGGGCATCTCCCGTGAGGGGTCGGTGCTCGATCTGGCGGTCGACGAGGCGATCGTCAAGAAGTCGGGTGCCTGGTACACCTACGATGGCGAGCAGCTCGGCCAAGGCCGCGAGAACGCCAAGAAGTTCCTCAAGGACAACCCCGAGATGATGGTCGAGATCTCCGATCGGGTCTGGAAGCTGGTCATGCCCGAACCCGAACCGGAGCCCGAGACGGAGACCGAAGCGTCGGCCGAGGACTTCTCCGTCGCCGACGATCTCCCGATCAGTCTCGACGACTGAGCCGGCCGGCCTCATCCGGGGCCCGCCGTGGCGCGAAAGGCCAGCGCTAGCCTTGGCGTCGTGACACGGTCCTATGTGATCCGCACCTTCGGGTGTCAGATGAACGAACACGACTCGGAGCGGATCGCCGGGCTTCTCGAGGCTGATGGCATGGAACGCGTCGACGATGCCGCGCTGGCCGATGTGGTGGTGCTCAACACCTGCTGTATCCGGGAGAACGCTGACAACAAGCTCTACGGCGCGCTCGGCAATCTGAAGGTGCTCAAGGAGATCAACCCCGGCCTGCAGATAGCGGTAGCGGGATGTCTGGCCCAAAAAGATCGCGGCATGATTCGTGAGCGCGCCGGTCACGTCGACGTGGTGTTTGGCACCCACAACGTGAACCGGGCCGTCGACCTGCTCGATCACGCCTCACAGCACGGCCCGGTGGTCGAGATCCTCGAAGCCGCGGCACGTGACGATGGCGAGGCCTTCCCTTCGGCGCTGCCGACTCGCCGCGAGGTCGACCACGCCGCTTGGGTCACCATCCAGATCGGGTGCGACAACAACTGTGCCTTCTGCATCGTGCCGGCCGTGAGGGGCCCCGAGATCAGCCGACCGTTCGGCGATCTGGTCGACGAGGTGGAACACCTGGCCGCCGATGGCGTCAGCGAGGTCACGCTTCTCGGCCAGAACGTCAACAGCTACGGACGCGATCTGAGCCTCGCCCGTCGCCGCCGATCCGCCGACGATGACGCCCGGATGTGCGGCGAGGTATGGACCGACGACCGTCGGGTCCGACCGCTTTTCTCGGATCTGCTGCGTGCGGTGGGTCAGATCGAGGGGATCCACCGCATCCGCTACACCAGCCCCCATCCCAAGGACATGCGCACCGACACGTTCGTCGCCATGGCCGAGGTCGGCGCGGTGTGCGAGCACCTCCACTTTCCGCTTCAGTCGGGCAGCGACCGGGTGCTGTCGGCCATGCACCGGGGATACACGGGTGCGAGATACCTCGAGAAGCTGGCCGAGGCGCGGACCACGATCCCCGGGTTGGCGGTATCGACCGACATCATCGTCGGATTCCCCGGCGAGACCGACGACGATTTCGAAGCCACGCTCGCGGTTGCCACCGAGGCGCAGTTCGACAGCGCCTTCACGTTCATCTTCTCGGCCCGGCCCGGCACCGAAGCGGCCGCGATGCAAGACCAATTCGTTGCTCACGATGTGGCGGTCGGGCGCTACGAACGTCTTCGCCTCGTGATCGAACGGTCGGGCATCGCCGCCAACCGGCGACGAATCGGAGAGGTCGAGGAGGTCACCATCGAGGGTCCGAGCAAGAAGAACCCGTCGATGATCACCGGTCGTACCCGTCGCAACACCCTCGTTCACTTCCCCGCCGAGCGGCCGATCAAGCCAGGTAGCTACGCCACGGTCAAGGTGCTCGAAGCCGGCGTCAACCACCTCTTGGGTGAACTGATCGAGGTCACCATCCCGGCTCGGCGCCGCACGCGGATCACGGTGGCTGCGGGCTGAGATGGCGGCATTCGACCAGCCCTGCCTCGGCCCTGGCGTTCGTCTGGTGATCGGCGCCGATGCGCTGGTCGAGGCCCACGCCCCGGGCGAGACCCCTGGCGGTGTCGTCCATCTCCGACCCGATCGCCCCGGGCGCGACATCATGGTTCTTCATCATGACGACTGTTCATCCGACGCGGTTCCGGCCCTCGCCGAGAGGCTGATCTGGCTCGACGGCCGGGTCGGCGCCCCCGAGTTGATCGCATCCGGTCGTTCCGACGAATTCCACGAGGCGGTCGTGATCCGCATGCCGGCCGAAGCCATCGTGGCATCCGATCCGCTCCTGCCCGTCGACCCGGAGTCTCTGGCCCACATGATCGGCACGTCGCTGAAGGCGATCCATTCCGTGGATGCCGACGGCTGCCCGTTCGACGCGTCGATCGAGCGGTGGCATCGAGTCGCGGTTGATCGCGTGAACGCCGGTGTGGTCGACACCGAACCCGAAGGCCCGTACGCCCGGCTGGAACCCGAACATCTGCTCGAGGTCCTCGAGGAGTTGATCGAGGCGACCGGCGACCACGACGGCGCGGTCGTGATCCACGGCATGCCGTCGCCGGCCCACACCTGGCTCGTCCACGGCGGCGCCGTGGTGTTCACCGGCTGGCAGATGTGCGGGATCGGCGACCGGCACCATGATCTGGCCGTGTCGGCGTCGGCACTCACCCAACAGTTCGGGCCGGCGCTGGTACCCCCGCTGCTCGACTCGTACGGGTTCGACCGGATCGACCCGCGTCGGCTCGACCTTTACCAGCTCCTGGTCCACCTGGTCGGTGTCGCCGGGTGATCGACTCCGGCACGCGGGCCGAACGCCCTCTCGTGATCCTCGGGCCCACGGCATCGGGCAAGTCGGCGCTGGCGATGGAGATTGCCCGGATGGTCGCGGGCGCGGAACTCGTCTCCATCGATTCCATGCAGGTCTATCGAGGTATGGACATCGGGACCGCCACACCGAGCGCCGCCGAACGTGAGGAAGTACCTCATCACCTGATCGACGTTGTCGAGCCGTCGGTCGGGTTCACCGCCGGTGAGTTCCAGCGACTGGCCCGCGACGTGCTGGCCGACGTGGTGGCCCGTGGCGGGGTGCCGGTGCTGGTTGGTGGCACCGGTCTCTACCTCAGGGCGGTGATCGACGATCTTGAGATACCCGGGCGATTCCCCGATGTGCGCCGCCGACTCGATACCGATCCCGACACGGGCTTGCTTCACCGCCGGCTCGTGTCGCTTGACCCGGTGGCCGCGTCACGAATGGAACCGACCAACCGGCGGCGGGTGATTCGGGCGCTGGAGGTCACGCTTGGGAGCGGACGGCCGTTCTCCTCGTTCGGCCCCGGACTCGAGACGTATCCGCCCAACCGCTTCGTGCAGGTGGCGATCCACCGGCCCCGACCTGACGTCGACGCTCGTATTGCCGCCCGCTACCACCGACAGATGGCCGACGGTTTCCTCGATGAAGTGGTCCGCCTGTCGGCGAGCGGGCTCGGTCCCACGGCATCGCAGGCTCTCGGGTACCGGGAGCTGGCGGCTCACCTGGAAGGTGAGGGCACTCTCGACGAGGCACTCCACAAGGCGATCCGTCGCACGTGCCGGTTCGCACGCCGCCAGGAACGCTGGTTCCGTCGCGATCCGCGGGTCAACTGGGTCGAGGCGCCGGTCGGGGCGGATGCGGTTCTCGCCGTCTGGGACGAGGTTCGCGCAACCCGCACGTGATATGGCGCGCGACCTGCGACAATGGACAACCATGTCAGAGCGACTCTCGAAACATCACGGGCTCGGCAACGATTTCCTTGTGGCGCTCACCGATCGGCTCCCCCTCGACGCCGGCACCAAGGCGGTGGCGTGGTGTGATCGCCGCCGCGGCATAGGTGCCGACGGGCTGATATTCGGCATCAGGGCGCCCAATGGCGGCATCACGATGCGCCTGCTCAACTGCGATGGAAGCCCCGCCGCGGTCAGCGGGAACGGCTTGCGGTGTCTGGCCCAGGCAATTGCCATCGAACGCGGCGTGCCGCTCCTCGAGATCGACGTGGCCACACCCGCCGGCGTGCGTCACTGTTCGGTCCACACCGCGGCCGACCCGTCCACCGTGGTCGTCACCGTCGACATGGGGGTGGTGTGCCCGGGCCCCGATCCTGATACCGATGATCTGTTGGCGGCGGTGGGCGAACCGCTCGGGACGGTCAAGCGTTGGGAAACCGGTGACATCGGCAATCCCCACGTGGTGTTCGAGGTCGACGACATCGACGACATCGATATCGCCACCGCCGGTGCTGCCGTCGAGTCCCATTTCGAGAATGGCGCCAACGTCCATTTCGTCAGGGTCGTCGGCCCCAACCAACTCGACCTCAGGGTGTGGGAGCGGGGTGCCGGAATCACCGAGGCCTGCGGCACCGGGGCCACCGTTTCCGCCGCCGTGTTTCACAGCTGGGGCGCAGTGGGGCCGAAGGTTCTGGTGTCGATGCCCGGCGGCGATGCCGTCGTTGATCTCGGCGGGTCGACCACCCTCACCGGCCCGGCCACCCACATCGCCGACTTCGTGATGCCCGATGTCTGAGCTGCCACCCGACGACGACATCTCGGTTGGGGACACCGACGCGGCCACTCATCGGGGTGGGTTCGGTGAGTTCGGTGGTGCTTCCGGTGGCCTGATCGAGCGGACCTTCCGTGAGCGGATTGTGATGGTCGGGGTCACCCTCGCCGGGGTCGATCCCGCGGATACCGAGTCATCGCTCGATGAACTCGCACTTCTCGTCGACACCGCGGGGGCCGACGCTGTCGATCGGGTGGTGCAGCGGCGGAAGTCTCCCGACCCGGCGACCTACATCGGTTCCGGCAAGGCGATCGAGGTGCGCGAGATCGCCGACATGGTCGACTGCGACACGGTGGTGTTCGACGACGAACTGTCACCGGCCCAGCAGTTCAACCTCGAGAAGATCCTGGGTCGCACCGCTCTCGATCGCACCGCGGTGATCCTCGATATTTTCGCCCAGAATGCCAGCACGCTCGAGGGCAAGGCCCAAGTGGAGTTGGCCCAGCTCCGTTACCGCCTGCCCCGGCTGCGCGGCTCAGGCCGTCGGCTGAGCCAGCAGGGCGGTGGTATCGGCACCCGAGGTCCGGGCGAGACCCAGCTCGAGGTTGATCGGCGTCGCCTGCTCAGGCGGGTCCACAAGCTCGAAGCCGATCTTCGCCAGGTGCAGGCCCACCGTGAGACCCAGTCGAAGGCCCGTTCGCGCACCCGCAACCGGGCGGTAGCGCTGGTCGGCTACACCAACGCCGGCAAGTCGTCGTTGCTCAACGTCCTCACCGAATCCGAGGTGCTGGTCGAGGATCGGCTCTTCGCCACCCTCGACGCGACCACGCGTCGCCTCTCGCTTCCGGGGGGTGAGAGCGTGTTCGCCACCGACACCGTCGGGTTCGTGCGCAAGCTTCCCCATCAGCTCGTCAACGCTTTCAAGACCACCCTCGATGTGGTCCGCGACGCCGATCTCCTGGTCCATGTCGTCGACGGCTCAGGCCCCGATCCGCAGGGCTGCATCGAGGCCGTCCATGTCGTTCTCGATCAGATCGGCGCCGGCGACATCCCGGAACTCACCGTGTTCAACAAGGCCGACCTGAATGACAACGCAACGGCACTGGCCCGCCGTCACGAGGGCTCGGTGGCGGTATCGGCCCGCACGCGATCGGGGATCGACAAGCTGGTCGAGTCGATCGCCGATCGCGTGCGGTCGATGACCGAGACCGTCGACCTCGTGGTGCCGTGGCACCGGGGCGATGTGCTCGCCGCGGTGCACCGCGAGGGTCAGGTCCTGAGCGAGACGGCCGGCGACGATGGCATGAGCATCAGGGCCCGCCTCGAGCCGGCATCGCTGGGCGCTCTTCGGGAGTACGTGGTGGCCGCCAAGGAGTCGCAGAGGTGACCCCATGACCAAGGGCTTCGTGCCGCCTGCCTACCCCTACGACCTGCTCGACGAACTCAGGGCCGCAGCCGCCCGACACCCCGGTGGCGCGATCGACTGTTCGATCGGCACGCCGTTCGACCCGCCGCCGGCAATGGTCGTCGAGGCCCTGTCGTCATCGGACACCGAGCGGGGCTACCCACCGTCGATCGGCAGTGTCGACTTCCGCGAGGCGGCATCGGGATGGGTGAAGCGCCGATTCGGCGTCGAGGTCGACCCGGCCACCGAGGTGGGCGCGTGCATCGGAACCAAAGAGTTCGTGGCCGGAACCCCCCACTTCCTCAAGTTGCGCCGGCCCGATCTCGACACCGTGCTCTACCCGGCCATCTCCTATCCGTCATACGAGATGGGGGCCAGGCTTGCCGGGTGCCGGGCTGTGGCAGTGCCGGTTGACGACCAATGGCGGATCGACCTGTCGGCCATCGAGTCGGCCGACGCGGCCGACGCGTTGTGCCTGTGGGTCAACACCCCGGGCAACCCGGCCGGAGGCCTCGATGATCTCGACGCGGTGGCCGAGTGGGGCCGCGACCACGACGTGCTGGTGCTCAGCGACGAGTGTTACGCCGAATTCACCTGGGACGGACCGCCCCGCACCGCCCTGGCCCGGGGCACGTCGGGCGTGGTCGCTGTCCACTCGCTGTCGAAACGATCGAACCTCGCCGGGTGCCGCGCCGGCTTCTTCGCCGGTGACGCCGATGTCGTGCAGTATCTGCGAGAGGTCCGCAAGCATGCCGGGTTCCTGGTGCCCGGTCCGGTCCAGGCCGCGGCCGTCGTCGCGTGGTCCGACCAGGACCACGTTGATCTCCAACGTGAGCGCTACCACCACCGGCTCCAGCTCGGGGCCCGCCTCCTGGCGGCGCTCGGCGCCCCGGCCGAGCTTCCGGGAGGCGGCTTCTATCTGTGGGCGGCGGCCCCCGACGGTGACACCTGGGCGCTGGCGCGACGTCTGGCCACCGAGGCCGGGGTGATCGTCAGCCCGGGGGAGTTCTATGGTCAGGCCGGTGCCGGCCGGGTCCGGTTGGCGGTTGTGCAGCCCGAGGAGCGTCTCCGGCTGGCCTTCGATCGAGTCTGCGGATCGTGACCCGCTCATCGCTGCCACCGCCACCCGCGATTCCGCCTCCTTCCGCCGGGGGGTCGCCCCCCGCTCAGCGGTCGTTGCAACCGTGGATCTGGGTTGGAGGGGTGTCGGTGGTGGTCGGCATCATCGCCGTGGTGGTTTGGGTCGGCTTCCAGTTTTTCCGGATGTCGGGCGAGGTCGACAATTTCGTTCGCTCCGGCCCCGATCAGGTGGCCGAGTTCGTCGTCGATCGTCCGGTCGACTGGACGGTCTTCGTCGAGCCCGACAAGGCCTCGCTCACCGGTGTGCGGTTCCGGATCTGGGACGTCGACGCCGCACGAGAGGTGAGGATGAAGCCCTATGGCGGTTCGTTCTCCTACGGCTTCCCCTCCCACAACGGCCGGGCCGTCGCCACGGTTTCCCTCGAACCGGGAACCTACTCGCTTCAGGTCGAGGGATCGGGGCTCAACCTCGCGCTCGGACCGAGCCCGGCCGGCCGTACCGTGTGGATGCTTCTCGGCGGCCTGCTCATCGGTGTGCCCATGGTCATCGGTGGTGCGGTATTGGCTGCGATGTCGGCGTTGAGCGAGAGCCGTCGTCGCAACCGCATGGCGGCAATGCCACCGGTGTCGACGTGGTCGAGCGGCGAGTGGCCCAACCGGGGGCGATAGTCTGCCGGCCATGTCAGATCCAGTCGCGCCTCCGCCGGACACCACCGAATTGAAGGCGCGCATCGAGTCACTGTGGGCACGACGTGATGGTCTCGACGTCGTTGATGCCGAGGTGATCGCCACGGTGCACGAGGCCATCGATCTTCTCGACGCCGGCCGGGCCCGGGTGGCACAGGTCGAGCCCGACGGCAGCGTCACCGTCAACCAGTGGTGCAAGTACGCGGTGCTGCTCCTGTTCAGGATCTCCCGCATGGAGACCATCGAGTCGGCGCCGTTCGAATACGCCGACAAGATCCCGCTCAAGTCCGACTACATGTCGCGCGGGGTGAGGGTGGTGCCGGGCGCGTCGGCCCGCTGGGGCAGCTACCAGGGGCCTGGTGTCGTGATGATGCCCTGCTACATCAACATCGGTGCCCATGTCGGTGCCAACACCATGGTCGACACCTGGGTCACCGTCGGCTCCTGCGCCCAGATCGGCGAGAACGTCCACCTTTCGGGCGGGGTCGGAATCGGCGGTGTGCTCGAGCCTCCCCAAGCCGCACCGGTGATAATCGAGGACGACTGCCTGATCGGAAGCCGCTGCGTCGTCGCTGAAGGGGCCAGGGTCGGGCAGGGCACCGTGCTCGGCGCCGGCGCCGTTCTCACCCGGTCGATTCCGGTGATCGATGTCGAGACCGGACAAGAATTGGGGCGCGGTGAGGTCCCGTCGTGGTGTGTGGCGGTGGCTGGAACCCGGCCCCGGTCGTTCCCGGGCGGCAAATACGGTCTCCCGGCGGTGCTCGTCATCAAGCGCCTCGACGAGGGGCAGCGCCACAACAAGTCGGCCCTCAACCAGATCCTGCGCGACCACGGAGCGGCCACATGATCCGAGGCACCGACCGATGAGCGGGCTCCCGGCCGGCGATCTGTTCGCCCTCACGGCGGCTCTCGTCGATGTCACCTCCGAGAGCCGATCCGAGGGGCCCCTGGTCGATCTTCTCGAAGCCGAGCTGCGGCTGGGCCACCTCACCCTCGACCGTATCGGCGACAATCTGGTGGCCAGGACCGATCTCGGTCGCCCACGCCGACTGGTGCTCGCGGGACACACCGACACCGTGCCGGCGGCCGGCAACGGGCGAGCCGTCATCGACGGTGATCGTATCCACGGGGTCGGTTCCAGCGACATGAAGGGGGGTGTGGCCATCTTGTTGGAGTTGGCCCGCACCGTCACCCAGCCCGCGGTCGATGTGACCTATGTGCTCTACGCCCGTGAGGAGATCGCGTTGGCCCACAACGGGCTCCGTGAGATCGAGGCGTCGCGTCCCGAGCTTCTCGCCGGCGATGTCGCGTTGCTGGGGGAACCGACGCTCGGTGCGGTCGAGGCGGGGTGCCAGGGCACCATGCGGCTGCGGGTCACGCTGGTTGGCGCACGGGCCCACACGGCCCGGCCGTGGATGGGCCGAAACGCCATTCACCGGCTGGGGCGGGTGCTCGACCTCATCTCGACGGACGAGCCGCGCCGACCGGTGATCGAGGGATGTGAGTATCGCGAGACCCTCCAGGCGGTCGATGTGTCGGGGGGAGTGGCCGCCAACGTGGTGCCCGACCGGGCCGAGGTGTTGGTCAACCACCGCTTCGCCCCCGACCGCACACCGGCCGAAGCCGAGGCCCATGTGAGATCGGTGCTGGCCCCGGCCATCGGTGAGGGCGACACCATCGAGGTGGTCGACATGTCGCCGCCGGCATTGCCGGGGCTGGATGACCCGCTCATCGCGGCGCTGATCGGGCGCAGCGGGCTCGAGGTGAAAGCCAAGCTGGGCTGGACCGATGTCGCCTTCTTCGCGGCCAAAGGGGTGCCGGCATCGAATTTCGGACCCGGCGACCCTGACCTCGCCCACACCGCCGGCGAATACCTGGAGCGATCGTCGTTGATGTCGACCTTCGAGGCCCTGCGTGATCTGATCTCCAGCGGAGCCTGACCGCCGGCATCGGTCAAGTCCGGCCGCTCGGCGCTCAGAGCTTGCGCATCACCGTGACGACCCGGCCGTAGATGGTGACCTCGGTCGGATCGAACACCATCTCGGGCAACTTCTCGTTGGACGGGACCAGAACGATCGAACCGTTGCGGCGCCGGAAGGTCTTGATGGTGGCTTCATCGCCGGGGATACCGGCGATCACGACGTCACCGTCGTTGGCGGTGTCCTGGCTGTGGCAGACCACGAAGTCGCCGTCGAAGATGCCCAGCTCGATCATCGACTCGCCCCGAACCCTGAGCATGAACAATTCGCCGCCGCCGGTGAGGTCGGCCGGCACGGGAACGAGTTCCTCGACGTTCTCCGATGCCAGTACGTCGGTGCCGGCCGCGACATCGCCCACCAATGGAACGTGGCGAACCGGCGCCCGGTCGACACTTTCTCCGCTCGACGCGAAATAGCGGACCTGGATGGCTCGCGGCTTGGACGGGTCGCGAATCAGATATCCGGCATCGCGCAGGTTGTCGAGGTGGGACTTGACGGTGGCCGGGGACTTGAGGCCGACGGCCGAGCCGATCTCGCGAACCGAGGGCGGATAGCCGTGGATGCTCTGGTGCTCGACGATCACATCGAGGATCTGGCGCTGGCGGGTGGTGAGTATGTCGGACATCGGGTGCCTCCGTGGCGGCCGGTGGGACCGGTTGGGTTGATCGGGTCGGGCTGCCGACTACGGGTTGACAGCGAACGGATGTTCGTATTGAATCAATGACGAACGACTGTTCGACGCACACATGTTCGCCAAACATTCGTTCGGAGTCAAGTACCCACCCGAATTTCGTCGATCCGGCCGGTCTGCGGCCACCGTCGCTCATCCAAGATCGGGTGTCACACCCCGGGAGCAGAATCAGATCATGACCGCGACACTCAGCCCCGACACCTACTCGATGGCCCCGCCGGGCGGGCGGTCGAGCCATGTCGGCTCCGTCCCCCTGCGGCTGGCCCCCGAGGTCTACAGGGCCAGGCGTCTCACCGTGCTGGCGCTGGCGTTCGGGCTCATGGTCGGCGCCGCGGTCGGGGTCGCATCGTTGGGCAGCCCGGCGGCCGCCGGCCGTGGCGACCGGACCGTCGACTCCCTGGTGATCACCGTCATGCCGGGCGACACCCTCTGGGGCATCGCCCGCGGTCTGGCCCCCGACGCCGATCCCCGCCCGTTGGTCCACGAACTCTCGGCGCTGGCCGGCCAAGGCCCGTTGCAGCCCGGACAAGAGCTGGTCGTCCCTCGCTCGGCGCTCGGCTGAGCGGCGGGTGGGGACGAAAGCCGGTGTGTCGTGGCGCGATCAGGCCCTGAGGTAACGGGCGAAGAGCATGCCGTCGTCTTCGAGCAGATGGTCGAGCACGAACCCGAGGTCGTCCACCGGTGGACCACCGGCCACCATTCGGCGCGAATCCCCGCCCACCACTCTCGGCGCCACCGACACACACAACTCGTCGATCAGGCCGGCGACCGCGAACTGGGCGTTGTAGCCCGGCCCCCCCTCGACCAGCACCACTCCGGCGCCCATGTCGTGGAGAGCCGACAGCGTGGCCTCGGGCGTGGGTCTGGGGTCGCCGAGAGTGACCACCTCGGCCCGCTTCGAGAGTTCCGCCACCCGGCCCGGCGGGGCGGTGCTGCCGGTGATCACCACCACCGGCTCCTCCCCCTGCTCGCGTTCGGCCAACATTGGCAGGTCGGGTTCGAGGTCGAGCGACCCACTCACCACCGCGAGGCGCGGGGCCGGGGAGCGGCCGGTCGCGAGCCGTGTGTCCCGGGCGGCCCGGGTGGGTCGGGGTATGCGGTAGCGCTCGGTTCTGGCGGTTCCCGCCGCCACCAGGATCCAGTCGCAACTGGCCCGTATGGCACCGAACACCGACCTGTCACCCGCGCCGCCCAGACCACCGGAGAGACCGTCGATCGCGGTGGCCCCGTCGATGCTGGCGATCATGTTGAGCATCACCCACGGCCGCCCGATGGGCGCGGTCCGCGTCGCGAGGGGATAGATCTCGAGAGGTTCCGCCATCTCGACATGGCGTGGAATCAGCTGCCGCATCGGCCGACCATACCGCCACAAGTGTTGCTGCGACCGCAGAAGAAGCCCGGTCGGGGTCACTGTCCACAGAACCTCACCGGGTATCCACCGCGCGCGGGTCGGCGTGTGGATACTGTGCGAAATATCCACCCTGAATCCACACCGCATCCTCTTTTGGTCCACATGCCGTCCGTCGTATGGTGCACGACGTCGTGTCGGACAGGTCACTTGGATGGTGGTGGCGAATCGTCAGTCTCGTGAGTCGACTCTTACGCCTTGGGGGCCCTGCGCCTATTGCGTGCAGGGAAGCTGCGCCAGTGGCGCTGCCCTCTGACCCGGGTCGGCCTGCCCGCACGACAGTTCCTTTTCAACGATAGGAGAGCCGGTCCATGGCGATCGCGGCCCAGAATACCGGTATTGGTATCACTCGACGCTTCACCCGTGAGGGCGTTCACCCTTACGACGAGGTCAAGTGGGAGATACGCGACGCGCGCCTCACCGACCACCGCGACGGTTCGGTGGCCTTCGAGCAACTAGGCGTGGAGGTACCCAAGGACTGGTCGCAGAACGCCACCAACATCCTGGCCCAGAAGTACTTCCGGGGGCCCCTTGGCACCGCGGAGCGCGAGACCTCGTTACGCCAGGTGATCGATCGTGTCGTGAACCGCATAGTCGAATGGGGCGACCGCGACGGTTACTTCGTCGACGCCGCCGAGTCGGCCACGTTCGCGGCCGAACTGACCTATCTTCTCGTCCACCAGCGTGCCGCCTTCAACTCTCCGGTGTGGTTCAACATCGGCGTCGAGGACGTGCCCCAGCAGGCGTCGGCCTGTTTCATCCTGTCGGTCGAGGACTCCATGGACTCGATCCTCAACTGGTACGCCGAGGAAGGCCGAATCTTCAAGGGGGGCAGCGGCGCCGGTGTCAACCTCAGCCGGATCCGGGCGTCGACCGAGCTTCTCAACGGCGGCGGTACCGCCAGCGGGCCCGTGAGTTTCATGCGTGGCGCCGATGCGTCGGCCGGCACCATCAAGTCCGGGGGCAAGACACGCCGGGCGGCGAAGATGGTGATTCTCGACATCGACCACCCCGACATCGAGGAGTTCATCTGGTGCAAGGCCCGAGAAGAGCGCAAGGCCCGCGCCCTCGAAGCCGCCGGCTTCGACATGTCCCTCGACGGTGCCGACATCCATTCGATCCAGTACCAGAACGCCAACAACTCGGTTCGCGTCACCGATGAGTTCATGCAGGCGGTGGTCGACGACGCCGACTGGTCATTGGTTCCCCGATCCGGCACCGAGGCGCAGCGCACCATCAGGGCCCGTGACCTGTTCCACCAGATGGCCGAGGCGTCGTGGCAGTGCGCCGACCCGGGCATCCAGTTCGACACCACCATCAATCGTTGGCACACCGCCGCCAACACCGGCCGCATCAACGGCTCCAACCCGTGCAGTGAGTACATGCATCTCGACAACTCGGCGTGCAATCTGGCGAGCCTCAACCTCCTGAGGTTCCTCGACGGCCCCGACGACGACGGCATCGACGGGTTCGACGTCGAGGGGTTCTCCCACGCGGTGAGCGTCATGTTCACCGCCCAGGAGATCCTCGTCGGCAACGCCGATTACCCCACGGAATCGATCGGTGCCACCAGCCGTGCCTTCCGCCAGCTCGGAATCGGCTACGCCAACCTCGGGGCCATGTTGATGGCGCTGGGCCTTCCCTACGACTCCGACCGCGGGCGCGCCGTGGCGGCCGGCCTCACCGCGCTGATGACCGGTCAGGCCTACCTCACCTCGACCAAATTGGCCGCTCGTATGGGCCCCTTCGCCGGTTTCCACGACAACCGTGAGCCGATGCTGCGGGTGCTCGACCAGCACCGCAGCGCGGCCGCGGTCATCGACGAGGACCTCGCACCGACCCACATCCTCGAAGCCGCGCAGCTCGCGTGGGACGAGACCTGCGAGCGCGCCGACACCGACGGTGTGCGCAACTCCCAGGCATCGGTGCTCGCCCCCACCGGCACGATCGGTCTTCTGATGGACTGCGACACGACCGGCATCGAGCCCGACCTGGGCTTGGTGAAGTTCAAGCGTCTGGTCGGTGGCGGCACCATGAGCATCGTCAACCAGACGATTCCCCGGGCCCTTCACCATCTCGGTTACTCCGACGACGAAGCCGCCGCCATTCTCGACCACATCAGTGTCGAACACACCGCAGTGGGCGCGCCGGGCCTCAAGTCCGAGCATCTTGGGGTGTTCGCCTGCTCCCTGGGGCAGGACCCGATCCACTACCTGGGTCACATCCGCATGATGGGGGCGGTCCAGCCGTTCCTGTCGGGCGCGCCATCTCCAAGACCGTCAACCTCCCCGAGGGCGCCACGGTCGAGGAGGTCGAACTCCTGCTCATAGAGTCGTGGCGGCTCGGGCTCAAGGCGGTGGCCCTCTACCGCGACAACTGCAAGGTTGCCCAGCCGCTTTCCACCGGTGACGGCAGCGACGACACCGCCGACGCGGATGGTTCGTCCGTCGGCGCCGCTCGGGTGGTCGAACGCGTCGTCGAGAAGATCGTCCACGAGCCGGTCCGCGAGCGGCTGCCGAGGTCTCGCTCCTCGCGCACCTTCGAGTTCAGGGTGGCCGACTGCAAGGGGTTCGTCACCGTCGGCGAATACGCCGACGGTCGCCCGGGCGAGATCTTCGTGAGGGTCTCCAAGCAGGGGTCCACCCTCTCGGGGATCATGGACGCCTTCGCCATCTCGTTGAGTCACGGCCTGCAATACGGTGTGCCGCTCACCGCATTCGTCGAGGCATTCGTCGGGATGCGTTTCGAACCCGCCGGCATGACCGACGACCCCGAGATCCGCATCGCCAACTCGCTGATGGACTACCTGTTCCGCAGGTTGGCCGTCATGTACCTCGATCCGGAGACCCGCTCGTCGATGGGAATTCTCACCACCGACGAGCGCACGCAGCCGACGTTGCCCGGGGTCGAGGAGCAGGTCACGCCCACCGTACAGGGCGGCGACATTCCCCCGGATCCGCCCACCGTGCCGTCTCCGTCACAATTGGTTGCCCAACTCGAATTCGGGGCCGAAACCGCGCCCACCGAACCGGCGGCCGAGGACCGCCCGACCAAGGCGATCACCCCGGCCACCAATCGCAATCCGTCGTTGTCGAACGCACCGTTCTGCATGACCTGCGGTGTGCCGATGCAGCGTGCCGGCGCGTGCTTCGTCTGCGGCGACTGCGGCACGACCAGCGGTTGCAGCTGAGCCCGTCGGCCCGGGCCGTCAGGCTGTCAACAGATCGAGGATCCTGGCGCAGGTCGGGAGGTTGCGCGCCGTGGCCACGATGCCGAGGCGGCGTTCGACGTTGGCCACGGTGAACTTCGAACGGACTGAACCATGGGTGTAGAGCACGTGGACCTCGCGCCCGCTCACAAGATGTCGGTCGACGGGTGAGAGGTCGACGACACGGTCTGCGGTGTGGTCCGGTGGCGAGGCCAGGAACATGATGTGGTGGAACTTGGGCTCGAACTCGCCCGACGTGAAGGGGTGGGCCTCGACGGCGGCCGTGAACTGGGTGGAGGTCCGCAGCACAACCGGCGAGTCGACACCGAAACGGGCGGTGACCGCGGCACCGATGGTGGCGGCGAGATCGGATTCGATAGCGGTGTCGGTGCCATCATCGGGCTGGTCGAAGCACACGTTGCCGCTCTGGATCACCGAGCCGACCTGCTCAAAGCCCAGAGACGTGAACACCCGGCGGAGTTCGGTCATCGGCACCCGGTTGCGGCCACCCACGTTGATGCCTCTGAGCAGGGCCACTCGTCGTGTCACGATGACGACGCTAGGGACCCGCTGAGACATACTTCGGGCATGTCCGACGCCTCACGTTCCCCCAAGCCGGCAACCGCCCATACGGTGCGCGTCAACGCGGCCGCCGGGGCTTCGTTGCATCTCGACGACGAGGGCGACTGGGAGCGCGCCACGCGAGGCCGGATCGCCACCCACCCCACGGGGCTGGTCGACGGGCCGCTGGGCCCGGCATGGGACGTGGCCGAGTACGACTTCCTGCGCGGCGACGACCCGGCGCCGGACACGGTGAATCCGAGCCTGTGGCGCCACGGCCGCCTCAACGCCGTGCACGGACTGTTCGAGGTGGCCGACGGGATCTGGCAGTGCCGTGGCTACGACATCTCCAACATCACGTTCATAGCCGGCGACGACGGTTGGGTGGTGATCGATCCCCTCACCACGGAGGTGACCGCCGCGGCATGCCTCGAGCTGGCCAACGCCGAACTCGGGGCGCGGCCGGTCACCGCGGTGATCTACACCCACAGCCACGTCGACCATTACGGCGGCATCCTCGGCGTGACCACCGAGGAGGAGGTCGATGCCGGCGACGTTCGTGTCATTGCTCCCCAAGGTTTCCTCCGCGAGGCGGTGGCCGAGAATCTCATCGCCGGGCCGGTCATGATCCGGCGGGCGATGTACCAGTTCGGGCCGCTCCTACCGGCCGGACCGACCGGACACATCGACTCCGGTCTGGGCAAGGGTATCCCCAGGTCGAAGGGTGACCTGATAGGTCCGACCGAGGAGATCTCCGTCACCGGCACCGAGCTGGTGGTCGACGGCGTTCGGATCGTGTTCCAGAACACGCCCGGCACCGAGGCACCGGCCGAGATGAACTTCATGTTTGTGGACCATCGGGCGTTGTGCATGGCCGAGAACTGCACCCACACCATGCACAATGTGCTTCCGTTCCGTGGCGCCCAGGCTCGCGACACACTCGCTTGGAGCAAGTACATCCAGGAGGCGATCGACCTGTTCGTCGGCGGCGCCGATGTGGCGTTCTCCTCCCACAACTGGCCGCGTTTCGGCCACGACGACGTTCGCCGTTACCTCCAGCGGCAACGCGACCTTTACCGCTGGTTGCACGATCAGACGATCAGGCTCGCCAACCATGGCCTCACCCAGCGGGAGATCGCCGAGCAGCTCGAGCTGCCCGAGTGTTTCGCCGTCAACGGTCACACTCGCGGCTACTACGGCACGGTGAGCCACAACTCCAAGGCCATCTACCAGCGCTATCTCGGCTGGTACGACGGGAACCCCGCCAACCTCAATCTTCACACACCCGAGGAGAGCGGCGCCCGCTACGTCGCATGCATGGGCGGTGCCGACGAGGTCATCGCCCGAGCCCGCAAGTCGTTCGATGACGGCGACTACCGGTGGGTGTGCGAGGTGCTGAACAACGTCGTGTTCGCCGATCCCGGCAATGAGGAAGCCAGGCTGTTGCAGGCCGACGCCATGGAACAGCTCGGCTACCAGGCCGAGTCGGGGCCGTGGCGCGACAGCTACCTCATGGGGGCGATGGAGTTGCGCACCGGGTCCAAGGGATTCGGCGTGGGACTCGGATCCGTCTCGGACCAACTCACCGTGGAGATGCTGTTCGACCTGGTGGCGGTCAGGCTCATCGCCGATCGGGTGCCGGGAGTGAGCGTCGACACCAATTGGTATTTCACCGACGTCGACGAACGGCATGTGCTGGGCCTCGACAATTGTGCTCTGCACCATCGCCCGGGGGCACGTGAGGATCGTGCCGACGTCTCCATCTCGGCCACGAGGGCCGACCTGGCCGCGGTGTTGCGCGGCGAGATCGACGTCGACACACTGATTGGCTCCGACGGTGTGGAGATCGAGGGCGACGCCGATGCGCTCGGCGTCATTTTCGGGGCGCTCGACGAATTCAGCGGGACATTCGGGATCGTGGAGCCGTGAGCCTCCGGTTCACCAGGCACAGAGGCGGCGACAGGCGTCGGTGATCTTGGTGGCGTCGGGGCGATAGGCGTCCTCCAGCGGAGGGCTGAACGGCACCGGCACGTCGAGGCCGCCGAGGCGCCTGACCGGAGCGTCGAGATGCTCGAAGCATTCCTCGGCGATCACCGCGGCGACCTCGGCTCCCACCCCGGCGAGACGGTTTGCCGCATGGACGACGAGGGCGCGGCTGGTGCGGGCGACCGATTCGAGCACGGTGGCGGTGTCGAGGGGCTTGAGGGTGCGCAGGTCGATCACCTCGGCCTCGATCCCGTCGACCGCCAGCAACCGGGCCGCCTCGGTCGCCTGATGGCGCATCGCCCCGTAGGTGATGATCGTGCAGTCGTGACCGGGTCTGACGATATCGGCCACGCCGATCGGGACCGGGTTGTCGCCACCGACGACCGGGCCTCGCAGTGAACGGTAGAGGAGCTTCGACTCGAGATGGATGACCGGGTTGTCGTCGCGGATCGACGAGAGCAACAGCCCGTAGGCGTCGGCGGGCGTCGACGGAGCGACGACTTTCAGCCCCGGGGTGTGGACGAACCAGGCTTCGGGGTTCTGGGAGTGGAACGGGCCCGACCGCAGACCCCCGTCGGATGGGGCCCGAATCACCCAGGGCACCCGTCCACCCCACCGGTAGTGGGTGGTGGCGGCGAACTGTACGATCGCGTCGAAGCCGGTGGTGATGAAGTCGGCGAACTGCACCTCTATCACGGGACGCATCCCCATGAGCGCCATGCCGCTGGCGGCACCGATGAACGCCGCTTCGGTCATCGGGGTGTTGCGGACGCGCCGCGGTCCGAACCGTTCGGCCGCGGCCTTGGTGACCTTGAACGCTCCTCCGAATGGTGCCGCGACGTCCTCGCCCATGATCACGACGTCGTCGTCGCGTGACATCTCGTGGA
>QIIW01000031.1 GCA_003231645.1 Acidimicrobiia bacterium
AGAGGCCCTTCCCGTTCTTCGTGCCGCCCTCGGTGGCCAGCCTGTGCTGCCAACCCGCCACCACCTCGGCGGTGAGCTCACGAACCCGCAGCGAACCGATCCACGGATCGATGTAGTCGACCAGGTAGTGCCGATAGTCGAACAGGCTCTTCGGGCCGAGCCGTTCTGTGGCATCGCATTCGTCGAGATATTGCTCGACCAGCTGGTGCACGGTCAGACCCGAAACCGTCGACCTGGGTTGTGCGGCCACCTCGCGTAGCAGGGCGTCCCGTGCGGCTGCCGCGTCGGCTGCGGTGGCGAACCCACGGCGGGTCACCTGGGCCCACTTGCCGGTCAGCGGGTCCTTGTGGGTGGACGCCTTGAAATACCACCTGCCCTTGGCGTCCTTGTAGACCCCACGAAACTTCGGCACCGTCACGCTCCCTGAGAAGATCTCATCTTCTCAATACCTCCTCACAGGGGAGTGACAAACAGAAGAGCCGCCCCGAAAGGCGGCTCTGACCTGACTTATGTGGCGCGCCCGGAGGGATTCGAACCCCCGACCTTCTGATCCGTAGTCAGATGCTCTATCCAGCTGAGCTACGGGCGCAAACGCCACGCCTGCCTTCGGCGGGCGCCACCGGTCACCGGCGGCAGCGGAGACGGTGGGATTCGAACCCACGAACGCCTTGCGACGTTACTTCCTTAGCAGGGAAGCGCCTTCAGCCGGGCTCGGCCACGTCTCCAGAGTCCGCGATGGTATCGGTCGCTGTGAGCACTGACACGTCCGGGTCCGGTGGCGGACGACCCGCCCTTCGGTCGGGGCCCGGGGTTCGGGCGCTCGCCCGGTCGAGACGTCGCGGGGGACGGGCGACATACTGGCGCGATGATCGATCACGAAGCAGTGAGCTCGGCCGTCGACATCCATTGGACCCGGGCACTTCCGGTGCTGGAGGACTACATTCGCATCCCGGCCAAGTCACCCGCGTTCGACACGGATTGGCGGGCCAACGGTCATCTCGGGCGGGCCGTGGAGTTGATCCGAACCTGGCTCGTCGACAACTCTCCGCCCGGCGCCGTGGTGAGTCTCAACGAGATCGAAGGCCGGACGCCGGTCATCGTCGTCGAGGTTCCGGCCGCCCGCTCCGACGCGTCATCGACCGAGTCCTCGGCCGAATCTCGGGACGGGTCCGGCACCGACACGGTGCTGCTCTACGGCCATCTCGACAAGCAGCCCGAAATGACCGGCTGGCGGGACGGCCTCGGTCCATGGACTCCGGTGCTCGATGGCGATCGACTCTACGGCCGGGGTGGAGGTGACGATGGCTACTCAGCCTTCGCGGTCACCTCGGCGCTCGATGGCCGCCGGCGGAGGTCGACACCAGCGCTGTATGGCGATCATCGAAGCCGGTGAGGAGAGCGGCAGCCCCGACCTGCCGGTCCACCTCGAACAGCTCTCCGATCGGCTCGGTGAGGTCAGCCTTGTTGTCTGTCTCGACTCTGGTGCCCCCGATTACGACGCCCTCTGGCTCACCACCTCGCTGCGGGGTCTGGTGAGCGCCCGGCTTCGAGTCGACGTGCTCGAGCGCGGCCAGCACTCCGGCCTGGTCGGTGGAGCGGCACCTTCGAGCGTGAGGATCATCCGCCAACTGCTCGACCGCATCGAGGACTCGGTCGACGGTGGCATCCTCCTCGACTCGTTCAACGTCGACATACCGGTGGAACGGCTCGATGAGGCCCGCAACGCCGCGGCCATCGGCGTCGACCCGCGCCGTGACATCGCCTTCGCCGGTAGCACCGTCAGCGACTCGCCCGACGCCGTCGAGGCCATCCTCGACACCTGCTGGCGTCCGTCGATGTCGACCGTGAGCGCCGCCGGCCTCCCCACGCCGGCCGACGGAGGCAACGTGCAGCGCCCCTACACCACCCTCGGTCTGTCGTTCCGACTGCCACCGACATGTGATCCGGAGGCCGCCATCGCCGAACTGAGAGAGGTGATCGAGGCCGATCCACCGAGCGACGCGACCATCACCCTCGAAATCGACGAGTGGGCACCCGGCTGGAATGCCACCCCGGTCGAGCCGTGGCTTCAGGCGGTGCTCGACGAGTCGTCCAGGGCGTTCTTCGGTCGGGCTTCGGGGGCGCTGGGGCTCGGTGGTTCGATCCCGTTCATGGCCATGCTGGGTGAGCGATTCCCGGCCGCTCAGTTCGTGATCACCGGAGTGCTCGGTCCCGAGTCCAATGCCCACGGCCCCAACGAATTTCTCCACCTGCCCACCGCCCGAAAGGTGTCGGCCTGTGTGGCCGCGGTGCTCGACGCCCACGCCAACCGCGGCTGACCCCGCTCATTCGACCGAGGTGACAATGTGGCGGAGGGAGGGGGATTCGAACCCCCGGGACCAGCGAAGGCCCGCTGGTTTTCAAGACCAGTGCAATCGTCCGCTCTGCCATCCCTCCGGCAGCAACGCTACTCCGTCGTGGCGACCTCGATGCGGTCCTGGTTCCAGTCGTGGGCGGCCTCGAGCGCCTTGTCGGCACGGTCGATCAACGCTGCCACGTCGAAGGCATGAGCGGGGTAGCAGGCCACCCCGGCCCACATGGTGAGTTCGGGATTGCTGTTGGCCAGGTCACGGCGCAACCGCTCCATGGTCCAGATGGCGCCGTTCTCGGGGGTGTCCTCGAGCACCACCCCGAAGCGTCCGTCACGCAGCCGGGTGGCGGTGTCGGACTCCCGCAACGTGGAACGCAGTGCGTTGGCCACCTCGTTGGGATCGGCGACCGGGCGTTCCTCCCCGTCACGGCCGAGACGAACGTCGACCAACGCGATGGCCACGGGGCGAAGGTGACGGCGGGCCGCGGCGATTCGACTGTCGAGCGACACCAGGAAATAGTCGTGGTTGAACAAACCGGTGAGTTGATCGGTGAGACCTCCACCCGACGCCGGGCCGTTGCCGAGCACTATCGGGCTGGACGACGAGTCGCCGGCCCTGCGCTCGGCGTCGCTGAGTTGTGAGGAGAGACTGTTGACGATCCGCTCGGCGGCCATCCGGCTCTGGACCTGGGTGGCCACAGCCTTTTCGAGTTGCCGGATCTGCTCGTTCATCGACGCCACGCGTTGGTCGAGGGCCTCGGCCTCGATCCGGCTCCGACGGGCCATCACGCTCAGTCCGGCGATCGATCCGAAGGCGACGGCGAACAGCTTTCGGTGCCCGGTGATGGCGCCCAGGACACCGGCCGCGATACCCGCGACTCCGATTCCGGTGGCCATGTCGATCCGTTTGTCAATCATCTGGCCTCCATCGGACGTCCGGACGCGAAAGTGAAGTGCGGACAGCAAGCTTCGCGCCATCATCACCCGTGATTCCGGTCGGGTCGGGCCCGGGGGCGAACATGGACGGGGGAGCCATGACGACAAGCGCGCGCAGACGACGCAGGTAGCGACGGCGGGGAATCTCGGTGACGCCCATCGATGCCAGGTGATCGGTGCACCATTGGACATCGATCAGGCGGTTCGGGGCGGGCCGGTGGGGGGCCGGATCATGTGACGTCCGGCGATCCGGTGACCGGGTCAGGCCTTGAGCCAGACCGATGAGGGCAGCTTTCGAGCCGTTGGTCTCGTTGTGGAACATCGATTCGCCGGCGAAGAGCCCTCCGATGGCCAGCCCGTAGAGGCCGCCCGCCAGCCTTCCGTCGGACCATGCCTCCACGCTGTGGCACCATCCCAATCGGTGGAGCTCAAGGTAGGCGGAGCGGATCCGTTCGTCGATCCAGCCGTTGGGTCGCGACGGATCAGCGCATCCGTCGAGCACTTCCTCGAAGGCCGTGTCGACTCGGATCTCGAACCGACTCAGTGCCCGGCTCATAGACCTGCTCACGTGGATGTCGCCGGGTTCGAGCACCCCGCGGGGATCAGGTGACCACCAGCCGATCGGCCCGTTGATCTGCACCGGCATGGGGAACAATCCCTGCCGGTAGGCGGCAAGGATCGTGTCGGGTCGGAGATCGTCACCGACGGCTACCAGCACACGCCAATGCTAGACAGTCGGCCGGCCTGGGGCCCGGCGGGATAGGTTGCGATCATGGTGAGTACCTCCTTGGTCGCGTGGATGAACTCCCTGCCGATCGAACTCGCGCCGGCGTTGCGCACCCGGCGCTGCTCGGTTGCCGCCAAGGCCTCCGGTCGGGTCCTCGACCTCGGGGGATGGAGCGACCACCTCGGTTCGTACTGTCTTGTCGATCCGCCCGGGGTGGCCCAGGTGCACGGGGTCATGATGTTGGTGAGGCCCGGTGATCTGCGGACCGGTGATTCCAGGCGCGACCCGGAGGGGATCACCCGGGTCGACGCCGGATTCGATTCATTGGTGGATCTCGGCGTCGGACCCTTCGACACGATCGTCTCGTTGATCCGAACCCCACTCATTGCCGACCTTGGTCGGCTGATCCGCACCGTCGACCAACTCCTGGCTCCCGGTGGCCAATTGCTGATGCTGGAGCCGGTGTGTCGAACAGGGCGCCTCGGGCGCGTCCTCGCGGTGAGCGGTTCGTTGATGAGAGCATCCGGCGGTCTTCATCTCGACCGTGACATCCCCGCCCGACTGCGGGCCGGGGGCATGACCGTCACCGACCTCGAACGATTCGAGGTTCCCACCGTGACGGCACCGCTGCGCCCCTTCGTCGAGGCCAGGGCTCTCCGCGCCGGCGTCACTGATCAGCCTGACGGCACCGACTGAACCGGTGCCACCGGCCGAGGGTTTGAATCAGCTCTGTTCGATCGTCACCTTGTTGATGGTGACGGTGCGTGACGGCGCTCCACCGAGACCGCTGGTCGGGTCGGGTACGTTCAGGTCCATGATGTTCTGTAGGACCCCCAGCCCGGCCTTGTCGGTCTGACCGAACACCACATAGGTGCCCTGAGCATCGAGGGCGGCAGCCTTGTCGCCGCTGGTGAAGAAGAACTGGGCGGCAGCCGAGTTGGGTCCGGCCGACCGGGCCATCACCAGTTCGCCAGGCGGGTACTTGTAGGGACCGACCAACGAGCCGGTCGTGGCGTCGGTCGAGAATGTCGGCTCGTCGTTGATCCGGTAACCCGGCCCGGGGTCGAGGGCCGACTCGGTGTGTGGCGATCCACCCTGGATTATGTCGATCGAAGGATCGGTGCGGAACAGTATGGTGTCGTTGTAGTAACCCCAGCGGGCGAGGGTCACGAAGTTGTTGACGGTTCCCGGGGCGGTCGTCGGGTCGAGAGCCACCCGTATGGTGCCCTCGGTGGTGTCGAACACCGCCGTGTACGAGGTGGCCGGGTTTATGCACAGGGGCTGCGGGCCGCTGAACTCGATGGTGCGCGGCGATGAACCGTCCTCGGCCGGACAGTCACCGGTGCCGTACTGGAAGGCGAGGGTGGTGGTCGGAGCGACCGAACCGGTCGTGCCGGGGATGGTGGTGGGGACGGTCGTCGCGGAAGCGGTGGTGCCGGTCTTGCCGCTGTTGTTGCGGCCGGTGAAGAGGCTGACGCCGACCACCAGCAGGACCGTCACGGCACCGATCGATCCGTAGGTGATGATGCGACTGCGTGTTCGTTGGATTCGGGCCGCCGCCTCTTCGGCCGCTACCTTGGCGGCCCGGTTCGCCTTCTGACGCTCTCGCTTGTTCGCAGTCACGGTCGATGACGATAGCCAAGGTCCGGGCCGCGCCGGTAGGCGGGCACCCGGCGCCGATGCTCAACGGTCTCCCTGAGGGCGGTGCGTGTTCTACCGGGGGTCGTTGACGCGGTCCTCCAGACGCAGGTAGCCGCGGATGGCGCCGGTGAGGGCCATGCGGAGTGGTTCCGGGGGGACCGGCAGGGTTCGGCGGTCGACGAAGAAGACGTCGGTCAGCTCACTTTCCCGTTCGAGTAGTAGGTCGGTGATGGTCCGGCCGTGGAGGTGGGTGGCACTGACCGCGTGGCCGAGACATCCGACGCTGTAGATCATCTGGCCGTCGGCGATCCGTCCGATGGCCGGGGCCATGTCGAGGGTCACCGACACCGGTCCGCCCCACCGGTGGGTGAATCTCACGCCGGTCAGACCGGGGAAGGTCCGGCGTACGTCGCTTTCCAGAGCGGCGAAGGTCCGGGCGTTGAGGTCCTTGTCCATGGAGTTGCCATAGGCCAGCGAGACGTCTCGGCCACCCATGAGGAGACGGTTGTCGGCGGTCAGACGGTAGTAGTGCACGAGCCCCCGGGCGTCCTCGATGCCTTGTCGGTTGCGCCAGCCCATGCTGTCCATCTGCTGGTCGCTGAGCGGTTCGGTCAACACGATGTGGGTCCAGGCCGGCACCTGCTTGCGGCGAAGCTGCGGTATGAGGTGCGAGTAGGCGTTGGTGGCCAGGACGACCTTTCGGGCCTTCAGTCTCCCGCCCGGGGTGGTGAGCACGGCATGTGGTTGGCCGGGGGTGATCTCGGTAACCGGGGTGGCCTCGAAGATGTCGATGCCACGCGACTCGAGTTCGGCTTTCCATGCTCGCGCCAGTTTGGCCGGGTTGAGGATCCCGCAGCGTGGTTCGGACCAGGCCCCGCGGTAGAGAGGGCTCTGGACCTGTTCGGCCAGCTGTTCGGGCTCGATCCATTCGATTCCCGTCAGCCCGAGTTTCTCGGCCAGCTTGACATCGTGACGGATGCGCTTCTCGTAGCGGGCCGACGTTGCGACCCGCAGGAACCCGTTGTGTTCGTAGTCACAGTCGAGCGACAGTTCCCCGATGAGGGCCTTGGTCGTGTCGACGGCTCGCTCCATGTAGTGGTGGGCGGCCCGGGCGTTGTCCTTGCCGAACCGTAGAGCGGTGATGGGCAACGTGAGGCCGAACAGCGTCATGCTGAACCCGCCGTTGCGGCCGCTGGCCCCGAATCCGATGAACTCACTCTCGACGATGGCGATGCGGGCACTCGGCTCGGCCTGTTTCAGGTGGTAGGCCGTGGACAAGCCGGTGAACCCACCACCCACGATGGCGAAGTCGACTTCGAGATCACCACGGAGCGATCTCGCCGGTTCGCGGTCGATCGTGGTGAGCCAATATACGTAGTCGGTGACGGTGTTCGTCATGTTGTCTCCTCCGTTTTTGCCAGGAAGGTCGTGACCATCGCCACGAAGTCGTTGCGGGTGAACTTCTCGGGGTCGATCAGGTGCTGGATCGCCAATCCCTCGATATGGGCGACGATGGCGGCGCCCGGGGCGCCAATCTCCGTCTCCAGGCGATCGCGGTAGTGGTCAAGCAGGGCGCGTATCGGCTCGCGAAGCGCCTCGTTCTCGAGCGACCTCTGCACGAGGTTGTAGAAAACCCGATTGAGCGGGGTGTCGAGGATGAGCTGATCGACGATGAACTCCAGCGTTGCGTGGCGAGGGGTCTCGGAGATCGGGAGTTGGGCCAGATTGTCGTCGAACATGGTTTCGTAGCGGTCACGGATGGATGTGGCCAGTCCGACGTAGATGTCGTCCTTGGAGGCGAAGTAGTGGTGGACGAGTCCCGGTGCCACTCCGGCCCGGTTCGCGATGTCCTTCACGGTGACCCGGCTGAAATCGGTGCGGGCGAGGCACTCGTAGAGGCCCCAGACGATCTGCTCGCGCCGCTCATTGACCACCGACGGCCGGCCCACGGGCTACCACCTCACCATTGGCAGCGGACGTAGCGGATGGCGCACCGCCCACGTGGTGAAGTTCACCATCAGGCCGCGGCGAAAACCGGCTGATGGATAGCGTCGCGTGAGCGATCGATATTCGGCAGGCGTGACGCCGGGTGAGCGAATCAGGCCGAGAGAGATGTCGGTCAGGTCGGCCCGCCGGAACGCCTCCACGATCGGGTCGTCAGGTCTGGCCCGTCGCAGGCGGCGGTGCTCCTCGATCATGGCCACCACCAGATCGGTGTGGACCGGGTCGGAGCCACCGAGTTGTCGTCTGGCCCGCTCGATCGAAGTGGGGAGGTAGTCGAAGCTGTCGTCGAGCCAGATTCCGGCGTCATGGAAGAACGCCGCCTGCCCCAGCAACGTCGCGGTGGTTTCGTCCAGGGTGACCTGTCGGCCGACGAGGGCGATGACCCGGTGAACGTGACCCCGGTAGCCGGCGGCCGCGTACCCGAACCCGCCGACGTGTTGGGCGAACAGTTCATCGGCGACCCGGTGGGCGCTTACGGTGACGTCGGCGCTGCTTTCGATCATGTCGACAGTGTAGTGGTTGATTGGTTTGCCAACCAATCAAATCGCCGGGCGGACGGTCGCTCTCTGTCCCCCCGAACCACCAGAATGGGAAACACGCAAGATGGGGGAAGGCCGTGAGCAGCGAAGTGATGGATGTTCGTGCCGAGTTCGACCTGCCGATCGACCGGGTCTGGCTCAACGCCTCCCACCAGGGTCCGTTGCCCACCCAGGCCGCCGCGGCCGTGGCAGAGATGGTGCGCTGGAAGCAACAGCCCCATCACCTGATGGCGCCGGGGGCCTTCAACGAGGTGCCCGATCGTCTGCGCTCGGTTCTGACCCGGCTTCTGTCGGTTTCGGCCGACGAACTGGTTCTGGCCAACAGTTCGTCCTACGGCCTGCACCTGGTGGCCAACGGTCTCGATTTCAGACCCGGCGACGAGGTGATTGTGGCTCGCAACGATTTCCCATCCGATGTCCTGCCGTGGACACGCCTGCGTCATAAGGGCGTGGTGACCAAGCAACTCCAACCGCACCGCCAGGTGCTGACCCCGGCCGAGATCGCGCCGGAAATCACACCGCGCACGCGGGTCGTGTGTCTGACCTGGGTTCACTCCTTGAGTGGCCGGATGATCGATCTCGATGGCATCGGACAGCTCTGCCTGGACAATGACGCGTTGTTCGTGGTCAACGGATCACAAGGGGTGGGCGGTATCCCGATCAACCCGGGTGATCATCCGATCGACGTTCTCACGAGTGTGGGGTTCAAGTACCTCTGCGGCCCCTACGGCACCGGATTCTGCTGGCTGTCACCGCGGGCGCTGGATCGCGTCACCACCACCAAGCTCTACTGGCTGAATTCCCTCAGTGCCGACGATCTGGCGGCCGAGGAACTCGATCTCGATTCGATCGAGGCCCCCGACAGTGCCCGTCGGCACGACGTGTTCGGTACCGCCAACTTTTTCAACTTCGCTGCCTTCGCCACGTCAGCCGACTTGGTCACCAGGACGGGGATCGAACGGATCCACGCCCACAACCTTGACCTGTCGGAACGACTGGTTTCCGGAATCGACCGCCGGCGTTACGAGGTACAGGACCGCGGCGATCCGAAGAATTCGTCGGCCGTATTGTTCCTACGACCACTCGGGCGAAGCCTCGAAGATGCGGCCCGTGAACTCGCCGACGCCCGAGTCGATGTCGCCCGGCGCAGGGGCATGATCCGGGTTGCGCCCCATTTCTACAACCGGCCCGACGAAATCGATTGGGCCATCGCCGCGTTCAACGGGGCATGACCGCCGACCGAACCCATCAGGGAGTGCCGGATCGAGTCACCGACACCGAGTCGATCCGGATGGCGTTGTCGAGCCACGACCCGAGAGTCGCAGGATCGCCGAGCACCGCCGCCGGATCTTCCACGATCGAGGTCAGCACGCCGAGCCCGGAACTCACCTCGCCGATCACCGGGTTCACCGGGTTGGCGGACAGAGCATCGGCCACATCCTGGGATATGACCACCGCGAAGCGGGTGCTGATGCGTTGGTTCCGGTCGGCGGCCATCACCACCGAACCGATGCGGTAGGCGGCGCCGCCCGAAGTCCCGGTTGAGGTGGCCGGGGTGCTCGCGCTGGTTGAGGTGGTGGGGACGGCCGGCGTGGCGGCAATTGAGAAGCCGGGGTCGAGGCTACCGGCATCACCCGAGATGGCCGGTCCGTCGACGGCGTTGGTGTAGATCGGCAACCCCTCGAAGTAGTGGTACTCGGCCAGCACGATGAACAGGTTGGCGGCCTCGGCGTCGAGTGACGGGTCGATGGTCAGTACCACGTTGCCCTTCGTGGTGGCAACGTCGACCGAATAGGTTGCGGCCGGGTCTATGCACATCGGAGGAGGCCCCGAGAACGTGGTGGTGCGCAGCTCGGTACCGTCGGTCGCCGGGCAGGGAATCGGGCCGGTGATGGTGCGTCCGGGCTTCACAAAGGCCGGGATGGTGGCGGTGGGAGTGGTACTGGTGGGACCGGCCGAGTCGCTGGAGTTGCCTCCGGTGACGATCGAGAAGATGCCGGCGGCGAGGGGAAGGATCATTGCCAGCGATACGAGTGCGGCCATCACTCCGATGATCCGGCGGCGGCGGCGCCTCTGGCGACCGCCGGCTCTCTCGGCGGCCTCCACGGCCCGGGCTCGTGCCTCGCGCTGCCTCTCGGCTTCTCGTTTGCTGACCACGGCGAGACGCTACCGGCCGGTCACCGCAGTTGGTGCTCGGGCCCGGTTCGGGCGCTCACGAGCGCGCCGGAGCGGCCGATGGGTGAGGCAGATGCCAACTGATCCGCACGTAGAACCGCGGGCCAGCCTGCAGGATGGCCGGCGCAACGGCTCGTCGAGCGGCCCCACGGCTGATGATCTGCGAGCCGTGGTCGATCGCCACGCCGCCGCGGTCTACCGCGTCGCGCTCTCGATCGTTCACGATTCGTCGTTGGCCGACGATGTCGTCCAGGAGACGATGATCAGGGCATGGCGGCGCTCGCCGGTGGGCCCGGGCGAGGAGATTCCCCGGAGCTGGCTGCTGAAGGTGGCCCACAATGCCGCCATCTCCCTGCTTCGGACCCGCCGTGAGGATCTGCGGGGCCCCGACACGTTCCCGGAGTCGCCGGCCGAGATCGAGACCGACCGAAGAGTCGAGGGCATCGCCCAACTCGATGAACTCTGGGAAGCGATGCGCCATCTCGACGAGGACGCCCGTGTTCTCATCGCGCTCAAGGAGGTCGACGGATTGTCCTACGAAGAGATCGCCGAGACGCTCGACCTACCCCTGCCGACCATCAAGACCCGACTGTTTCGCGCCCGGCGTCAGCTCAAGGACGCGCTGAAGGAGTGGCGATGACCAGACATCCATCGCGACGTGCGTTGCAGCAGTGGCTCGATACCGGTGGGCCGGGCCGCGTCGATCGACACATCGAAGGGTGTGACCGCTGCCAGGAGGAGCTGGATCGAATGTCGGCCCTCGATGAGACGACACTGTCGGGTCTGGTCGCGGTCACCGAGCCTCCGTCGGATCTCGAGGAGCGGGTCACCGACGGGGTCGACACCAGGCTCCGCGACGAGGCGGCTGTCGGCGCGTTCGCGGATCTGTTCGCCATCGGCTGGGACTTCCTCAGGTGTGTGATCGACCCCGACCCGAACCGAGAGGCGGCGCGGTCGACCACCGACGACACGGCTCACGCGCCGCCCAAGTCAGCCGATGAGAACCGTGGAGGACCACGATGACCGACCCCTGGATCTACGCCACCGGCGCCATCATCATCGGACTGTTGTCCGGCGTGGTGGGCGCCGCGCTCGTGAGGCGGATCATCCTTCAGGGACGGGAGAACAGGCCGGAGATCCACGATGCGTCGAAGGCCACCTCCACCTTCATTTTCCTGTTCTTCGTGGCCATCGGTGTGATCGTGGCCATCGGCTTCACCGACTCGACCAGTATCGAACCGATCCCGGCCGAGATACTGCGGAAGTCACCTCGGATCCTCGCCGCCGGGCTGATTCTCATTGCCGGTCGGGCGATCGCATACGCACTGGGTGGCATGGTCAACACCGCCTTCGGTGGCTCGACGGCGAGGGTGCGTTCGCAACTGTCGGCATCAGTTCGGTTCGTCACCTATGCGGTAGCGGTGGTTCTGGCGCTGGGTCAACTGGGTGTCGACACGACAATTCTCACGATGATCGCCGCCGCCGCGATGTTCGGGTTGGCCGGCGCCTTTGCACTGCTGGTCGGTCTGGGCGGGCGCACCCTCGGCGGCGAAATTGCCGCCGGCCGCTATCTGCATCGTCTGGTGAAGGTCGGCGATGTCGTCGAGATCGGAGATCTGGTCGGTACGGTCGAGGAGCTTCACCCGGCATCGGTCCAACTCGTGGCTGGTGACGGATCCAGGGTCCATGTGCCCAATACCCGGCTCACCTCATCGGAGATTCGAATACGACCAGGCTGAGACACCAGCGACGCTCCGCGGGAGGGGGCGTGGCGGGAAATCTCGAAAAATCTCGCGACTCGTGCCCGGCTCGTGCGTTGTACGGGTGTAGCCGCTGGAATGGAAAGGACAGTGGCATCCCCGCTCCCCCTGGGGCCGAGGTCACCAATCGGATTGGACTCCCGATAGGTAAGGAAAGTAGTTGAGACAAAACCGAGCGGACCGCCTCGTCGTGGGGTGGTCCGTCGGCTTTTTGCGGGACCCGTGGCGCCCCGGACCCGACGCTCAGGAGGAACAGGCATCGGCTCCAAGGATCAACGGCACCCGCCCCGATCGGAACGTGTCGACCACGCCGTCGCGAATCGTGAAGATCACGCGAAACTCGGCGTCGTTGGCATCGGTGGGAACGAAGATCAGGTCGATGCTGCCGTCGTTGTTGACCTTGCGGTCGAGCTTGTCGCCCAGCGACTCGACGATCCGTGACTCGGCGGTACCGATACCCAGCCCGGAGCGAGTTGTGATCGGCCCTTCGGTGATGTCAACCCGTTCGATCGTGCCGGCGTCGACCACGAAACTGATGCCCTTGGGGGCATCAGAGGGTGTGACTCGGTAGCAGTCGCTGACCGGTTCACACGGCGTCATCGGCGTGCCGGCCGCCAACTCGGCCTGTTTGACGGTGAGACCGAAGGTGACGGTGTCGAGTCCCACCGTCGAGACCGAGGAGTTGGCCCCGAGCGTGGGTGTCTGCTCGGTGGTCGTGGTAGCGGTGTCGACCGGGCCGGTAGTGGTCGACGCATCCGCCGGGCCGGTGGTGGTGGTGGTCGCGGCGGTCGTGGTGGTGTCAGCGCCGGTATCTCGGCTCGCGCACTGTGTGGGGATGGTGGTGGTCGGTGCGAGCGTGGTGGAGGGCGACGTCGTGGTGGTGGTCGCGGCGGTCGTGGTGGTCGTGGAGGCCGAGGAATTGCCCGAATTGTCTCCACCGCGGGTGATGACGAAGAGCGCGGCACCCATGATCACGATGAGGGCGATGAGCACGCTGGCCAGCTGTCTGAACGGCACACCGCGATGGTAGACGGTCGCGGTCGGCGGTTTCCGGCACCGCGGCGTACACTCGGGCCGTGCCGATGGTCACGTGTTGCGACCGTTTCTGGCCCTGTCGCGGCCTTCGGACGAGCCGTCGTCGTCATTTGAAGCGCTCCACTGATCGGGGGTGGAATGAAACAGGCCGACCCCAGCTCCAACCCGAACCCCGGCCCTGACCGATGGGTGCCGCAGTTCGGACTGTCCCGGTCGGAAAGGGTTCTTTTCGACGAACTCGAGAAGCTGATGGCCCTCAACGCACCGGTGGACCGCGCCACCGCCGATCTACCCGTTCTCTGGGGGATGGTCGGGCGTCCGGGTGATTCCGGCGCGCTGATCAGCGTGATCCACGCGTCGATCGCCGACCTGCCCGAACCTCAGCGCAAGGCGCTGATGTGTCTGTTCACCGACGACCTCGGTTCGTGGTCCGGCAACCTGACCGGCCGCAAGCGCTTCGCCGCCAGATACCTGGGCAAGCCCTACAACACGGCCCGGGCCCGCCGGGAGGGCCAACCCAACGACTTCGACTCGCTGCTGATCTCGTTGGTGCGATGCCTCGAGATTCCCGGGAGCGCCGGTGAGGTGGACACGGGGGCCGGCACGGCGCTCTCCCCCGAACGACGGGAAGATTCCTTGGTCAGCAGTGGCCGCCGTCGCGTCAATCCTCTGGAGGTCGGTGCCGGAGTGGTTCTCACCGTCGTGCTCCTGGCCTTGGTGCTGTTGGTGCTCAATGGCGACGACAGATCGGGCAGCGATACCGCCAATGCCAAGACCGCGATCGCCACCGATCCCGGCACCACCACCAACTCCGACCCGGCTTCTCCGCACCCCGGTGTTGCCACCCCCGATGCTCTCGTAGAGGCTCAGGTCGGTCGTGTTGCCAACTGCAATCGACCGATCGGTGGACCGCTCGTGCCGGCCACCGACAATGTGTGGATCACCCCGCTGATGATCGAGGCCTATCGCGCCGCGCTGGCCGGTGGTTTCGACCTCGAGTGCCCGACCGCCACCGCTCAACGGTGGGGCGCTGTCTGGTTCCAACCGATCGAAGGTGCCGATCCGAGCCAAGCCGGCACCATCGTCGTCTCGAGGGACGAGACCGAAGGTGGAACATCGGCGGGTGGAGCCGCCGCCGGTCCGGTCACAGGGGATGTCTCGGCCGTCTTTCTGCCCAGGACCGTATGGCTCGCCTACCACAACATCGGCCTCGACGGCGGCGACAGTGCACAGTCGCTGGCCGGATTCCCGACCGACTTCTCGGTCGATGCCGAGGGCCACTGGATCACCCACATGTCGTTGGGTGGGATCATCGTCACCGAACAGGCCAACACCTCAGGGCGCTGGATTCCCCAACAGGCCATGCCGGTCTGGGAGTCCTACGGCGGGATCGACGGTGAACTCGGTCTTCCGATGACCAACGTCGAGTACGTCGACGGGCTCGTCACCCAGACCTACGAACACGGCAAGGCGTTTCTCGCTCCCGACGCGGTGGTCGAGGCAGTGGTCTACAGTCAGGCAACGGTTGAAGCGGCAGTCGCCGCCTTGCCCCGCCGGACCGACGGCATCCTGTCGAGCTACGACAGCACCGATTGGTGGATCGATGGTTCTGGTGTCAGACATTGGATCCCCAGCGGACCCGATCACGACAGCGATGCGATGTGGGATTGCCTGGGCGGACTCGACAACACCATCGCTGAAGGTCTCAACGGTTGGGTCATCGCCGATTTTCCTCTTGGAGACAACGCCACCTGCTTCGCCAAGTGATCTGTCGGCCACGTTCCGCTGTTGTGCGGAAACCCGATCGGATCCTGCCGGGGGGATCCGACCATGGCTGATCGCTCCTGATCACACCTGATCATCGAACTCCACCGGTTTTCCTTCCACCGACACGGCCATTGTGCGATGGTCATGATGTCCTCTGAACATCCGTGTCACCACGGGGAGTACCACCGGTTTCCAAGAGCGGTGGCGGGTCCTCAGGGGCGGGGCCAAAGACGGGAGGGGCTGCGGGGCGGACGCAGCCCCGGCGGGAGTCGACGTGCGGACGGTCGACGTCGGAGGAAACCGGTTGGTGCGAGCCCTGCGGGTATCGTCTCGCGGTGGTGAGATCCGGGTCACAGGCATCAGCGGGATCAGTGGCGGCGTTGTCGTGACAGTCGGCCTTCGATCCTGGTCTGGCCGGGCGACCGTGCTGGCTGCGACGGTCGCGATTGCCGTACCGACCGTGATTCTTCTCGTGAGCGGGTGGTCGATTGGAGCCCCCGTGGCGGCTGGGCGTCCGCCGGCACCATCGGTGGCCACAGGTCCTGTCGAGGTGGCCCCACCGTCGACCGCGCCGCTTTCTGTCCCACCGTCGATCACCTCGATCTTCACGTCGACCACGTCGAGTGTGCCGGCGGTGCCGACCCGAGCCCAGTGCATTGGCCGAGCCCCGACCGCCGACCTGGTCGGTCAACTGGTGGTCGCAACCATCACCGAGGGAGGCATCGCGGAGCTTGCCCCTCGGGTGGTGGACGGCACCATGGGCGGAATCGTCCTGCTGGGTGATGCCGACTCTGGGATCGCCGACGCGATAGCCCCGCTCGACGCGTCAATCATTCCCCCGATCGTGGGAGTCGACGAAGAGGGCGGCGCGGTGCAGCGTCTCGAAGCGGTGCTCGGTTATGCACCGTCGGCCCGTCGGCTCGGCGACGCGGGCAACGTCGACTCCACATTTTTCGCCGGGGCCAGGCGAGGCACCGGCGCGGCTGCACTCGGGTTCAACATGGTGTTGGCCCCGGTGCTCGACATCGGTCGTTCCGCCGGACTCCGCTCACGGACCTATGGCGATGACCCCGACACGGTGATCGCTCACGGTCTGGCTTACGCCCGAGGTCTCGAGGCCGGAGGTGTCGTGGCGGTGGCCAAGCACTTTCCCGGGCACGGTTCGACCGGAGTCGATTCCCACCAGGGACTTCCGGTCACCGCACCGCTCGCCGATCTCGAGTCCTTCGACCTGTTGCCGTTCGCGGCGGCCAGCAGCAGTGCGAGTGTGCCCGCGATCATGATCGGACATCTGGTCGTTCCCGACCTCACCGACGGCATGCCGGCTTCGCTCAGCCGGGCGGCCGTCACGCTGCTGCGCGACGACTACGGGTTCGACGGCCTCATCGTCAGCGACGATCTCTCTATGGCAGCGCTTCGGCAGTGGACGATTCCGGAGGCGGCCGAACTGGCGCTCAACGCCGGCGATGATCTACTGATCGCGGGCGGGTTCCGTGATGCCCTGGCCACTGTCGACCGGCTGACGGAGGCGGTTGGTACCGGCCGGGTGAGCCGCGGTCGCCTCGAGGATGCGGCATCACGGGTGCTGAGGGTGAAGGGGGTCGACCCGTGCGACGTCTGGGCCGGGTGACCCCCGGCGATCGAGATCGTTATCGTGCTCGGCGTTCGTCGGGCCGCCGGAAGGTCGCGACCGGGACCGGGCTGGTGAAGAACGGGACCCTGACATAGGCCAACCGGGCACGGGAGAGCTGGTTGAAAGCTGCGGGCGGCACAGTGCTGCAAGTTGAAGCGACCTGAAAAGCTCACAGAAAACTCACGGGACATCCGTAAACAGGGGGAAGCAAGGCGGAGAACCGACCTCGATGAAAACTGCTTCTGAGCAGGGAGAATGGACGTACTCGCAGATCAGATCGGGTGGGGCAGGAATAGTCTCAAGGCTCATAACCCGAAGGTCGCAGGTTCAAATCCTGCCCCCGCCACCACAAAAGCCCTGGTCACAGCGTTGCTGAGGCCGGGGCTTTGTCGT
>QIIW01000029.1 GCA_003231645.1 Acidimicrobiia bacterium
CCATCCGCCCTCGTGGATCTGACGGTGATGAAACCCACACAGCGAGACCAGGTTGGCCAGATCCGTCGAGCCACCGTCGGCCCAGTGGACGATGTGGTGCGCATGCAGCCAGTTGGTTGTGCCACATCCAGGGAATCGGCACATGCCATGATCGCGGCGATGCAACGCCCGCCGGAGCCGGCGGTTGAGCACCCGGCCTTGCGGTCCCTCGTCGCAGCCGTGACCGTTGTGGTCGATCACCACCGAAGCGCGTATGTCGCAAGCCCATCGGCGAGCAACCGTCGGAGCGATCCGGCGATCACTGAGGGTGCATTCCCCGGTATCGGCATCACCTCGCGCCGCGGTGTCGATCTCGGCCAGAGTTTCGGTGTCGACAACGAGTTGGAGCCGCCCGACATCGCCGCGTTCGGCCGAGGCGGGGCCAGTGGCCAGGGCCTGCTCGGCCATGTGGACCAGAGCGTCGGCACGAACCGCGGCCATCCCGCCCCGCTCGGCTATCACATCGCGGCGCGACTGGCCTGATCCGGCGGCGGCCTCATCGATGATGCGGGTGGCGATCACCTCAATCGCCGCCCGGACAGTCTCGGCCATGTCGTGGGGCAACCGTGCGGTAACCATGGTCTCGCCGCCATCGCGATCATCGGTGGTGATCCGACGTCGTTCGAACGCCGCCCGCGCGTCGCCGGTCTCATCGGTATCAAGTACCCGCTTGACCCCGGCCACGACCCTATCCAACTGAGCGCCCGTGCTGTGGCGGGCCGTTTCCGCCCAATCAGCGTCGTCGCCGGCACATGCCACCCGGGTGATCGCCCGCACCTTCGAGTAGGACAGCTCACCGCGTGTGAACGCAGCCGCTGTGATCGGCAACGCCGGCAACGCTCGCGCCACCCGTACCTTCTCGCGGGCGGTGTGCAGGCTGTCTCCGCACTTCCACGACAACCACTGCGAACACGACTGAACCCCCCAGACTTTCCACCCCTCGCGCCGGTCGTAGTCGCCGATCCAGCCCAACAGCCGAGCGGTCGCCGCCGCCAGATTTCCCGACCACGACATGATCTCCAACTCCAGACGATCGAGAGGAACGTCGCCCTCGACCGCCTCGGTCGAACCTTCACCACGACTCATCGCAACCTCCAGAAGTCGATGTCGACACACAGCGAAAACTAACGATGGGGTATGACACCCAAGACGGTTGTGACGTCCCCGCGGGGACGCCACAACGCCGACCGGACCAGGTTCCCGACTGGCTGGACTGGGCCCCGGACAAGACCGTGGGCGACAGCACTAGTTCCAGAGTGTGATGTGCACTCTCGGTTGGAAATGGCCGATATTGGCCCCGGAGCCGGACAACATCGCCTGGATGGCCCGGGGCGTGGTGATGAAACGCATGAGTTCGGCGGCGACGGCTGTGGTCTGGGACGGCCGCAGCGATGTGGCCGACCAGACGCCGGGTGCCGCCGCCCCCGGAGCCGAGATCCGCTGCAGGTTTCCCTTGGAGATGTAGGCCGCGGCCCGGAACTCCGGAAGGATCGCAACACCGCTGCCGCCGGCCTGAAGCTCACTGATGGCCGCTCCGTTGCTCTGGAAGATCCGCTGATTCTGTTCGGGGACGGCGAATCTCTCCAGCAGGCGAGCGGTGCTGCCGTGCTGCTCGACCGCGGACGGGCCGAGGAACCAGGTCTGGGACCGAAGAGCGGCGGCATCGCAGCGGCCGTGGGCCAGCGGATGCTTGGCCCCGGTGACCAGCACCAACTGGTACCGCAGGAAATCATGGCTCCGAAAGCTGTCGTTGCGAAGCCGATTGGCGGGGGCAATGGTGACGTCGGCCTGCCGTGAAGCGAGGAGTTCGGCGACCCGTCCGCCCTCGTGGACACTCATCTCGACCTCGAGGTCGGCGGCGCGGGTCTTGAACAACTCGAGAAGACCGGCGGCCGCGTACTCGGCGAACAGGCTGGTGGTCGCCAATCGCAGCACCCGCTGGCCGTGGCCGGCGGCCAGCACCTCCTGGCGGGTCTGTTCCTGGAGTCCGAGGAGTTCGACCGCCCGGTTGGCCAGTCGCAGACCGCCGGGTGTGAATGACAGCCCGGACGATGCTCTCTGATACAGAGGGTCGTTCAGCTCCTTTCGCAGCGCCGCGGTGTGGGACGAGACGGCTGCCTCGCTGATACCGAGTTCGGCGGCGGCCGCTTTGGCGGAGCCGTGTCGCACGATGGCGGCGAAGGCCCTCAGCTGAGTCGGTGTCATATCTCCAGACTCGTCGATACCCGCCCCGAGTGCCAAGAAGAACTTAAGGGATCCCTTAAGTTGCCGTTGACGGGTGAGGGGTGTCTCGTCAGACTCGGCCAAAGCCGACAAGGGGGGGACTGAAATGCAGGTGCCTGCACCGTTCGAGTACGAGCGGGCCACGAGCGTCGAGCATGCCATCGCACTTCGCGAGCGACTGGGCGAGGAGGCCAGGTTCATCGCCGGTGGCCACAGCCTCCTGCCGATGATGAAGCTGAGGCTAGCCAACCCCGAGTATCTGATCGACATCAATGATCTCTCGGAGCTGTTCCACATTTCCGAGGAGTCGGGCGAGATTCGAATCGGGGCCATGACCCGTCACCGTGACCTGCTCGACTCCGAGTTGCTGGCCGAACACTTCCCGATCTTTCGCGACGCCGAGAGGGTCATTGCCGATCCCGTCGTCCGTAACCGTGGCACCCTCGGCGGATCACTCTGCCAAGCCGATCCATCGGAAGATCTGTCAGCCGTCTGCACGGCTGTCGACGCAAGCTGTGTCATCAGGTCGACCAGCGGCGAGAGAGTGGTGTCGATGAGTGACTTCCACGTCGGACCGTACGAGACCGCGGTGGGCGACGCCGAGATGTTGACGGAGATCCGTATCCCGCTCAAGGCCCACGCCGGAAGCGCGTATGAGAAGGTCGAGCGTCGGGCGGGCGACTGGGCGGTCGTATCCGCCGGCGCCGCCGTCTGGATGGACGGCGACGTCATCGCCGACGGACGGGTCGGGCTTGCCGCGGTCGGACCCAACACCACATCGATCGGGCCGGTGTCGGATGCGCTGCGCGGCGTCGCACCATCGGAGGATCTCTACCGAAGAGTCGGGGAGATAGCGGCGGCGAACTGCTCGCCGCAGACCGACCAGCGCGGGACCGCCGCCTACAAGTCCCACCTTGCGTTGGAACTCACCCGGCGATCGCTGAGACGGGCTGTGGCTCGTGCCCAGGGGCAGGAGGCCTGAGATGCAGGTGAACATGACGATCAACGGCCAAGAGGCGGACGAGGAGATCGAACCTCGCATGCTCCTCGTGCATTTCATCCGGGACCGACTCGGCCTCACCGGCACCCACTGGGGTTGTGACACCAGCAACTGCGGCACCTGCGTCGTTCTCATAGACGGCGAGCCGGTCAAGTCCTGTACCACGCTGGCGGCAATGGTCAGTGGCCACGACGTCACCACGGTCGAGGGCCTGGAGGTCGATGGTGTTCTCGACCCGGTACAGGAAGGGTTCATGCAGTGCCACGGACTGCAATGCGGCTTCTGCACGCCGGGGATGATGCTCACCGCCCGGGCCTTGATCAACAAGAATCCCGACCCGACCGATGGGGTCATCCGTGAGGCAATTTCCGGGCAGATCTGTCGCTGCACCGGCTACGCCACGATTGTCCGATCCATTCACTGGGCCGCCGATCACGACGCGGCCGTCTCCGTCGGGAGCGCATCATGACCACCACCGAACCGTCCCCCGAGGCCGTCGAAGAGGAGCGGCCGATCGGCTTCGGCCGCCTGCTGCGCAAGGAAGACCCCCGCCTCATCCGGGGTATGGGCAAGTTCGTCGACGACATCCAACTCCCGGGCATGTTGCATCTGGCGATTCTCAGGTCGCCGATGGCCCACGCCCGGATCGTCAGCATCGACACGTCGGCCGCTCAGGCTCTTCCCAAGGTCGTCGCGGTCATTACCGGAGCGGATCTGGCCGAGAAGGGTCTGGCCTGGATGCCGACCCTGTCCAATGACGTGCAGGCCGTGCTGGCCACCGACAAGGTCCGCTTCCAACATCAGGAAGTCGCCTTCGTGGTGGCCGAGGACCGCTACTCGGCGCGCGACGCACTCGAGCTCATCGACGTCGAATACGAACGACTCGATCCCGTGATTGACGTGCGCACGGCCCTCGATGCCGATGTCCCGGTCATCCGCGACGATCTCGAAGGAAAGACCGACAACCACATTTTCGACTGGGAAACCGGCGATGAGGCGGCCACCGACGCCGTGTTCGATTCGGCCGATGTCGTGGTCAGTGAGGAAATCATCTACCCACGCGTTCACCCCGCGCCCATGGAGACGTGTGGGTGCATTGCCGACTTCGAGCGGGTCGCGGGCAAACTGACCCTCTGGTGCACGTCGCAGGCCCCCCACGCCCATCGCACGGTCTATGCCTTGGTTACCGGTCTCCCCGAGCACAAGATCAGGCTGATCGCCCCCGACATCGGTGGGGGTTTCGGAAACAAGGTGCCGATCTACCCCGGATACGTGTGTGCGATCGTGGCCTCGCTCGTCATCGGCAAGCCGGTGAAGTGGATGGAGGATCGCACCGAGAATCTCGTCAGCACCGGGTTCGCCCGCGACTACGTGATGAAGGCGGATATCGCTGCCACCAAGGAAGGCAAGATCCTCGCCGTCCGAACCGACGTGCTCGCCGATCATGGGGCGTTCAACGGGGTGGCCGCGCCGGTCAAGTACCCAGCCGGATTCTTCGGCGTGTTCACCGGCAGTTACGACCTCGAGGCCGCCTACGCCAAGATGACGGCCGTCTACACCAACAAGGCACCCGGCGGTGTCGCCTACGCGTGTTCGTTCCGGATCACCGAGGCCGTCTACCTGGTTGAACGGATCGTCGACTGTCTCGCCTACGAACTCGGGATGGACCCGGCTGAACTGCGGCTCAAGAATCTCCTCAAACCCGAGCAGTTCCCCTATTCCACCAAGACCGGATGGGTCTACGACTCGGGCAACTACGAACCTGCGTTGCGCAAGGCCATGGAGATGGCCGGCTACGACGAACTACGTCGCGAACAGGCCGAGAAACGTGAGCGCGGGGAACTCATGGGCATCGGTGTGTCGTTCTTCACCGAAGCGGTGGGTGCCGGACCCCGCAAGGACATGGACATCCTGGGCCTCGGCATGGCCGACGGCTGCGAACTCCGCATCCATCCGACCGGGAAGGCAGTAATCCGACTGTCGGTGAAATCGCAGGGCCAAGGACACGAAACCACCTTCGCACAGATCGTGGCCGAGGAGATCGGCATCCCTCCTGAGGACATCGAAGTTCTCGAGGGCGACACCGACAACACGCCGTTCGGTCTCGGAACCTACGGCAGCCGTTCGACACCGGTGTCGGGCGCCGCCGCGGCCCTCGTCACCCGCAAGGTACGCGACAAGGCCCAGATCATCGCTTCGGGCATGCTCGAGGTGTCGGTCGCGGATCTCGAGTGGAACAAGGGGTCGTTCTCGGTGAAGGGCGATCCGTCGAAATCGGTGACCATCCAGGACATCGCCATGCGAGCCCACGGGGCCGGCGATCTGCCGGAGGGCATCGAGGGTGGACTGGAGGCCCAGATCTGCTACAACCCCGAGAATCTGACGTATCCGTTCGGTGCCTACATATGTGTGGTTGACGTCGACCCCGGAACCGCGGTGGTGAAGGTGCGCCGGTTCATCGCCGTCGACGACTGTGGCACCCAGATCAACCCGATGATCATCGAAGGCCAGGTCCACGGCGGACTGACCGACGGGGTGGGCATGGCGACGATGCAGATGATCGCGTTCGACGAGGACGGCAACTGCCTCAGCGGTTCGTTGATGGACTACCTGATTCCCACCGCGCTCGAGGTGCCCGACTGGGAGACCGGATACACCGTCACCCCTTCGCCACATCACCCGATCGGAGCCAAGGGCATCGGCGAGTCGGCCACCGTCGGATCGCCGCCCGCGGTGGTGAACGCGATCGTCGATGCACTCAAACCATACGGCGTCCGGCATGCCGACATGCCGCTCACCCCATCGAGGGTGTGGGAGGCCATGCAGGGCAACCACACGCCGCCGATCTGACACCCATGCCGGCCCACCGTCGCCAGGCGGCCCGAGTCACCGAACTCATGGCGCAAGGCACACCATTCGTGCAGGCGACCGTTGTGCGCGCCCAATGCCCGACCTCCACCCGGCCCGGAGATTCGGCCATCATCCTTGCCGATGGGTCCATCGAAGGGTTCATCGGCGGCCAGTGCGCGGAGAATTCGGTCCGGGCGTCCGCGGCCGTCCTGCTCGAATCCGGTGAGGCACTGTTGCTGCGAATACTGCCCGAGGGCGAAGCCGACTTCCCCGAGAGCGAAGGAGCCAAGACCGTTGTCAACCCGTGTTTGTCGGGTGGAGCCATCGAGGTCTTCCTCGAGTCGAAGCTGCCCCCACCGAGAGTCGCGCTGGTGGGGACCACCCCGATTACCGATGCACTCGAATTGTTCGCCGGTCACCTCGGCTTCGCGGTGCACCACAGCGATTCGAGCGTGCCCGACGTCGACAACTGCGTAGCGGTGCTCATCTCGAGCCATGGCCGCCATGAAGGCGAAGCGATTCGGGCCGCGCTCGATGCCGACGTACGGTTCATCGGGTTGGTGGCGAGTACAACTCGGGGCCGGGCCGTGCTCGACGAACTCCGCCTTTCCGACCAGCAGCGGAGCATGGTCAGAACCCCGGTCGGTATCGACATCGGGGCCAGGACGGCCGAAGAAATCGCGCTTTCGATACTGGCCGATCTGGTACGGGCCGTACGGAAGGAGGGCCTGCGTCCGGCGTCACCGAGTACTCGTGAGAGGCCCGAATCGGCCATCGATCCGGTGTGCGGCATGACGGTGATGGTCGTCGCCGACACCCCTCACCTCGTGGTCGACGGCATCGACCACTGGTTCTGCAATCCGGGTTGCCGAATTCGCCACGCCGAGGAACTCGGGGTGGCGCTGTGAGCAGGTTCGTCACGGGTCTTGTCCTGGGAGCCGGTATGTCACGCCGACTCGGTCAGCCCAAGCAGCTCCTCGCCTATCGAGGACAACCCCTCCTCCAGACGGTGGTGGACAATGCCATGGACGCGGCGTTCTGCCAGGTCATTGTGGCCATCGGTGGAGCCGCCCCCGAAGTCAGGACCTCGATTGACTTCGGAACGGCCCTGGTGGTCGAGAACGTGCACTTCACCACGGGATGCTCCTCCTCGATCGTGTCGGCCCTCGATGTACTCGACAGTCGCGCCGAGGGCCTCGTCCTACTGCTCGGGGACCAGCCCGGGGTGACGACGGCCACCATCGATCGGGTGGTCGCCGAGGCCACAGGGCCGCTCGCCGTGTGTCGTTACGCCGACGGCCGAGGCCACCCCTTCTGGTTCGCCCGCGAGGTGTTCGATGACCTTCGCGACCTGCACGGCGACAAGGCGGTGTGGAAGTTGCTCGAATCCGGGCGTCACCCGGTCCGGGAAATCGTCTGCAAGGGCCCCGTTCCGGCCGACGTCGACACATGGGACGACTACGAACGCCTGCTGGCCGGCGGGTCATGTACGTGACGGACTTCAAGGATCGTGAAACACTCGTCGCGGCACTGGACCGAGCGGACTATCTGGTCGACGAGGGGCTTGGCACCGCGCTGTTTCTCGCCCAGGCCATACGGCAGCCGTTGTTGCTGGAGGGCGAGCCGGGTGTGGGCAAGACCACCGCGGCCAAGGCCATGGCCGCGGTGGTCGGTGGACCATTGATTCGGCTTCAGTGCTACGAGGGCATCAGCACCTCCGAAACGCTTTACGAGTGGAACTACGCACAGCAACTCCTGGCCATACGGATTGCCGAGGCATCGAACACGAGTGTGACCGCGGCCGACGTCTGCTCCGAGGAGTTTCTGCTCGACCGACCGCTGTTGAAATCGGTTCGGCATTCCGGCCCGACTCCAGCTGTGCTCCTGATCGACGAGATCGACCGGGCCGATGACGAGTTCGAAGCGCTGCTGTTCGAGTTCCTGGGTGAACGATCCGTGACCGTTCCCGAAATCGGAACCTTCCACGCCGTGATCGATCCGATTGTCGTGCTCACCTCCAACCGCAGTCGCGAGCTGCACGATGCTCTCAAGCGTCGCTGCCTGTACCACTGGATCGAGTTCCCGGCCGTGGAGCGGGTGGCGGAGATCGTTCGGCGAAACGTGCCCGACGCCGGCGAACCATTGGTGAGCGCGGCCACGGCGTTCATCGGTCGGGCCCGAGGTCTCGACCTGGACAAACCCCCGGGAGTCTCCGAGGCGATCGACTGGGTCGGCGCCCTTCTCGCCTTGGGCATCACCCGACTCGACGACGTGAGTGCTCGGGCCACTCTCAGCGCGGTGATCAAGACCCCCGATGATCACCGGCTGGCGACAGAAGCAATGTCGTCGCAAGAACTCAGCGTGGAAGAGACCGCATGACCGTGGCCGAGGCCACCGAAGGGGAGATACGAGCACGATGAAGATAGAGAACGAATTTCGGGTCGATGCGCCACTCGAACTGGCCTGGGCGATCCTCACCGACATCCCCTTGATCGCGCCGTGCATGCCCGGAGCGAAGCTGACATCGGTCGCGGATGACGACTACAAGGGCACGATCAAGATAAAGGTCGGACCGGTCACCGCCGAATACGCGGGCACCGCCGGCTTCTTGTCGAGGGACGACACCACCCACCGTGCCGAACTGTGCGCCAAGGGACGCGACTCGCGGGGCTCGGGCAATGCCGAGGCTGTGATCGTCGCCCAACTCGAGGCTGACGGTAACGCGACCATGGTCAGCATCAACACCGACCTCAAGGTGGCCGGCAAGGTCGCCCAGTTCGGGCGCGGCGTGATGGTGGACGTATCCAAGAAACTCGTCGGCCAGTTCGTGGGGTGCCTCGAAGAAAAGATCCGCGAGGAACAGAGCGGCGCGGTCGCCGATCCCGACGCCCGGGCGGGCGCGGCCACCAGCGCAGCCTCAATGGCTGCGGCCAAAGACAGCGACGAAGTCGAGGCACTCGATCTGATGGCAGTTGCGGGTGGCGCGATGCTCAAACGTCTCGTTCCGGTCCTGGTGGCAATCGTCGCGATCGTCGTTGTCTGGCTGGCGGTGTTCTAGGGAGCCGGCATGGCCGGAGTGACGCTCTTTCGATCCGTTGACCGTGCCGTCTTCGTGGCGGCCCTCACCGGTCGCCTGCGCACGGCGGGCGTCGATGTCGGGTTGACATCGGCCGGTCGATTCAGCCAGGCGATGGCCTGTTGCGTCCCGACCGACACGACCACGCTCTACTGGGTCGCCCGAACCTGCCTGATACACGATCAGTCCGACCTCGATGCTTTCGATTCGGTGTTCGCGGCGATCTTCGACACCGATGCCATGCCGGTCGCACCGCGACGGCGAGACGCTTCGCGAGCCGTGGTCAGGACGACGGGAACCGTCGTTCGACAATCGGCGCCGACCGACGCCATGGCGGGACGGATCTCCACCTCGACCCACTCCGTCATCATCGACGAACCCGACGACAGCGGGCCCGGCGACGATCAGGGCGCACTACCGGAACTACTGCCGTCGGGCCTCGCGGAACTCGCCGATACGCCATTCGACCAGCTCAGCGCCGACGACCTCGACCGGCTCGGACGCTGGCTCGACGAGGTGACCGACGATTTCGCCACCAGGCGAAGTCGCCGCTTCCGCCGAGCGAGACACTCCGGATCGATCGATCTGCGACGCACGCTGCTCGCCGCCCGAGAAACCGGTGGCGAACCGATTCGGCTTGCTCGTCGCCGAGTACGCCGACAACCCCGCAAGATCGTCATGTTGGCCGACATGAGCGGGTCGATGGAATCGTTCAGTCGGATCTACCTCCACCTGATGCGGAGCCTCGTCGTGCACGGTGGCGCCGAAGCGTTCATTTTCTCGACATCGTTGCGTCGGGTGACCACGCAGCTACGTGACAGTGACCCGCAAGCGGCAATCGATCGGCTGTCCGACCATGTCGTCGACCGGTTCGCAGGCACGAGAATCGCGGCCAGCCTCGGCGAGTTGGTGGCCAGTCCAATCTGGTCAAGCGCAGTTCGAGGCGCCGTGGTGCTCATCGCATCGGATGGTTGGGACGCGGATCCACCCCACATGCTCGAACGGCGTATGTTGCGACTTCGGCGTATGGCTCACCGAATCGTGTGGGTGAATCCCCGCTCGGCCGCCGACGACTTCGAACCCCTGGCCGGTGGAATGGCCGCGGCTCTCCCCTTTACCGATGAGGTGTTGAGTGGGCACACGCTCAATGCGATGCGCGAGGTCCTGGCGTCCCTCGGCGATGACCGTTGATCGCGGGCTTGGTGACCGTCGGGTGTTGCTGTAGAAAATACCGGTGACCGTTCATCTCGTCTCACATTTCCATTGGGACCGGGAGTGGTACCGGACCATGCAGGCGTTTCGGGCCCGGCTGGTCGACGCCGTCGACGAGGTGCTCCGTCTGGCGGCCGAGGACGATGGCTACCGGTTCGTTCTCGACGGGCAGACGATCCTGCTCGGGGACTACCTCGCGATTCGACCGGATCGACGCGCCGAACTGGCGGAGCGGGTCACCGCCGGCCAGCTCGGCATCGGGCCATGGTTCGTCCAGCCGGACTCGCTGCTGCCATCGGGCGAGGCGCTGGTGCGCAACCTGCTCGCCGGGCGGAGGGAGGCGACCAAGTTCGGAGCCTGCTCTACCGTCGCCTACCTGCCCGACTCGTTCGGACATCCCGCCCAGCTTCCCCAGATCTTCGTGGGCTTCGGCCTTGATGGTTTCGTGTATTGGCGTGGAAATGGCGACGAGATCGACAACCTCGGGCCGCGTTGGCGGTGGCGGGCCCCCGACGGCAGTTCGGTGCGGGCCATGCATCTCACCGATGGCTACTTCAACGCCGCTCGCATCCCGGCCGACATCGACGAAGCGGCGAAGGGACTTGCCGACCTGTCCCGGAAACTGGCGGCGGCGGGGGAGCAGCCGGTGCTGTTGATGAACGGCTTCGACCACACCCGCCCGGACCCTCATGTGGCCCAGTTGCCGGAGCCCCTCGGGGAGCTGCTCGGCGAGGAGGTTCGCAGGAGTCTCCTGGACGACGCGGTCGCCGACTGCCCGTCGGACCTGCCCGAATTCTCCGGTGAGCTGGTGGGCGCTCGGCGGGCCAACCTCCTGGCCGGGGTCTGGTCGGCCCGGATGCCGCTGAAGGTCAGGAACCGGTCCTGCGAGTTGCTCCTGGAGCGCTGGGCCGAACCGTGGGCCGCGCTGGGGGAGGCCCTCGGGTCGACGAGCGAGGGCCCCGCATTGCGCTTGGCGTGGCGATCATTGCTCGCCAATCAGGCGCATGACTCGATCTGCGGCTGTTCGGTCGATGCCGTTCACGAGCGCATGGCTGCCAGGTACGACGATGCCGAGGGACTGGCCGCCGAGACGCTGGACAGATCGTTGGAGCGGCTGGCCGGTCGAAACCAGGACCGCGACGTTCCGGACATGGACGATCTCCAGGTGGCGGTGTTCAACCCGACACCGCGTCCGCGCACCGACATCGTACGCGTGCCCCTTGACGCCCATCCGGCGCTGCCGGTCAGCTTCGGTGAGCCGAGCCTCCACCCGCTGGTCGAGTTCGCCCTGGGAGATCTGGGGTTCGAGGTCGACGGTGAACCGGCCCGCACGATCACCTCCGATGACCCCGGCCGGCTGCGTTGGGTCGATGTCCAGCGGGCGCTCGACATCGAGTTCGTGGCCCGCGACGTGCCCGCGTTCGGGTATCGCCGTTTCCGACTGCAACCGGCCGGGCCGGCACGGGAACTCGTCGACTCCGGCACCCGGATCGAGGCCGATGGTGTCCGGGTGGAGGTGGAGACCGGCGGTACTCTCACGGTCGTCATGGGCGAGCACCGCTGGGAGGGACTGTTCGCGGTCGAGGACATCGGTGACCGGGGCGACAGCTACGACTTCGAGCCGGTGGGGGTCGCCCGGATGCCGGCCCCGGCGTCGGTCGATGTCCGTCGTGTGCGGTCTCCGGCCGGCGTCCAGACTCTGAGCATCGATCGCGTGTTCGCCATTCCCGAATCACTCGATGCCGGACGGGAGCAACGGTCCGAACACCTCGTCGATGTGCGGGTCGGCATCGAGGTGACCATCGGAGCCGGCGTCGACCACGTTCGCGGCGAAGTCAAGGTCGACAACACCGCACTCGACCATCGCCTCCGGATCGCGTTCCCGACCGGACAGCCATCGAGGACGTGTGTCGCCGCCACCACCTTCGATGTCGTGCGACGATCGACCGAACGGCGCGACGCATCAGGATGGGTTCATCTTGCACCCCCCACTTTCTGCCAGCAAGGTCTGGTCGCAGTGAATGGTCTGTGCGTAGCGGCCCCCGGGCTTCCCGAGGCAGAGGTGACACCCGAAGGGGTCATATTTCTCACCCTGGTGCGATCGGTCGGGTGGCTCGCCCGTTACGACCTTGCGAGTCGTCCGGATCCGGCCGGTCCTGCCATGCAGACGCCGGGAGCACAGACCCAGGGCACCGTGATGGCGTCGTTCGTGCTGCTGGCCGACGCCGACGCGGCAGAGGCCTCGGACATCGCTTGCGGGCTGCGAGGCGTCATCGCCGGGCCCGACCCGCTGTTCGAGCCGGGGAGGTCACTCCTCGCCATCGGCGACGACCGGGTTGTGCTCTCGGCCCTGAAGCCCGCAGATGACGGCGACGGCCTCATTCTGCGGCTGCTCAACCCGACCGACGAGCCCCGGGATGTCAACATCGAACTCGGATTCCTGATGACCGATGTCGAGTCCGTCCGCCTCGACGAGGTTACCCCGATGGGAGACGTGGCACACGATGGATCGACGATTCGGGTCGACATCGGGGCCCGTTCACTTCGTACCCTCCGGCTGCACCACCGGCGGTGAGGTCGAGACCACCCCGGTCCGACCGGCTCCTCGCATATATCTGCGGGCAAGATGAGAGGTATCGATACATGTGCACGACAGATAAAGTGACCTATTTCGGGACCTACGGCTCTGCTGCCCGATAGTCGAATTGGGTGTGATTCTCCTGTTCCTCGAGTCAGGAGAATCACATATGAGAGCAAAGCGAGTCCTTGTGGCTCTGGCGGCGCTGCCGTTGTTGGCGACAGCCTGCGGAGAGAGCGGTTCGGGCTCAGCCGGCGCCACGACCACGACCGCGGCGGTCACGACCACCGCTGCCGCCACGACGACAGCCGCCACCTTCTCCGATCAGCCCATCTCGCAAGTGATCGAGGCTCCTGGTGGCGTGTCGATCACGGTCGACGGTGATGCATCCGACTGGGCAGACATCCCGGCAACCGACGTGGTCCTGAAGCCGATCACCGACGAGCCCCCGGCTCCCCACGATGCGGTCGTGAAGGTCGCTCATGACGACACCAACGCCTACGTGTTGTTCCAGGTCGACGACGACCTCAACTGGAACCCCGAGAACACCAACCTCTCGGGTGCCGCGGCCGTGGAGTGGACCATCGACCCCGGGGCTGGTGAGGCCATGGGTGCTCTCGATGTCGATCGCAGGACCAGCCTTGGTCTGGTCGACATCTGGCACTGGGAGCTGGAGTGCGCCACTGGTGTGAGGTCCGGCGGAGCGGCCGTGGAGGGACACGCCGACGCCACGGGCGGCAATGACCCCGCCTGTAACTTCGACGACGAGTACGCCTCACAGCCTGACGTCCGCGAGGACGACAACACCCAGAGTGGCGAGAACAGCCTGCTTGGCGTCTGGACCCATTCCGCCTCCGTTGAAGACGGTGCCGGCACCTGGACCTTCGAAATGAGCCGTCCGCTCAACACCGGAGACGAGCAGGATGCCGTGTTCACCCCGGGCGAGAGCTCGCTGATGAACCTCGCCTACTGGGACCCCGATCGTCCCGACGGTGGCACCGACGGCTGGGACGACGATTACCACGTGGTCAGCGCGATGGACGGATGGTTGCAGGTCAACTGGGGAACGGAAACCGGTGGAGGTTCCGATCATGTCACGACGACGACGGAAGAGCCCGAGATCGGCTCCACGATCGATGCCCCCGGAGGAGTCTCGATCACCGTCGACGGTGACCCGGCCGATTGGGCCGACATCGCCGGTCTCGACATGACCCTCACGCCGATCACCGGCGAGCCCGCGGAACCACGGGAGGCAACGGTCAAGGTCGCCCATGACGACACCACCGCCTACCTGCTGTTCCAGGTCCAGGACGATCTCAACTGGAATCCCGAGAACACCAAACGATCGGGTGCAGCCGCGATCGAATGGCAGATCGGTCCGGATGCCCCCGAGCACATGGGGGCTGAGGATGATGCACGCGACACCTCGCTCGGCATGGTCGACATCTGGCACTGGGAGCTGGAATGCGCGACCGGTGTGCCCTCCGGTGGTGCGGTCAACGATGCCGGAACAGGTGATCCGGGCAACGACGCGGTATGCAACTTCGATGACGAGTACGCGAACTCCACGACCGACCGTTCGGACGACAACTCCGCTACCGCTGAGAACAGTCTGACCGGGGTCTGGACCCACACGTCCTCCGTCGAAAATGGCCCCGGGACCTGGACCTTCGAGATGAGCCGTCCGATGCAGACCGGTGACTCGCAGGATGCCCAGTTCACGGCGGGCAACAGCTCACTGATGGCCACGGCCTACTGGGACCCGGACCGTCCCGACGGCGGCAACGAAGGCTGGGACGACGATTACCACGTCGTCAGCGCCTACGACGGATGGATCCAGGTCAACTGGCTCTGATCCGCCGACAGCAATAGCTGCTCTCCCTCGGTGACCGGTCGCTTCGGCGGCCGGTCACCGGCGTTTTCGCCGGGTGTGGGCGGTGATGGCCGAGGCGGCGTCGGGGTACATCTCGATGAGTTGCTCGCGATCACCGAGTTCGAATTCGGCGATCGCGAACGGCGGCGACATGGTGGTGCCCACGAGCGTCCAGTCGCCCAGACTCCTGCCGGCCTGCCACACGCCGCCCGGCACGACCAGGGCCGGGCGCTCACCGGACTCGAGATCGGTGCCGACGATCGGCGTGGTCACCGTGCCGTCGGGGTGGAGCTGAAGGGTCTGCAGCGCGGCGCCCATGTAGTGATGGTAGATCTCCGGTCCGGGCAGTCGATGAAGGGCCGAGAAGTCTCCCGCCGTGAGCAGGTAGTAGATGGCCGTCGAGCGGTCGTCGATCAGCACCTGGCTCCAGAGGCCACCCTCGTCGGGTAACGGTTTCAACCCGAGCAGTTCGACCAGGACGGTAGGGTCGTTCACCATGGGGGACACGCCGACATCCCGCC
>QIIW01000158.1 GCA_003231645.1 Acidimicrobiia bacterium
TGGCGCGTCTGGTTCCAATGACGCCGCGTCGGCCCCATCGACCACTGTCGCGGCCACCACCACCGCGACCGCCCCACCGACGACCGCCCCACCGACGACCGCCCAACCGACCACGACCGTGGCACCAATCACGACCGCGGCACCCGATCCGGCGAGTCTGTTGCGGATCAACGACATCCAGGTGCTCGGCTCGCACAACTCGTATCACCTGCAACCCCAACCGAAGATCCTTGCCGCCCTGAGCGCCCTGAGCGTGGAGTTGGCCGAGTCCATCGAGTACTCCCATCTGCCGCTCACCGAGCAGCTCGACACCTACGGCATCCGCCAACTCGAACTCGACGTGTTCGCTGATCCCGACGGTGGATTGTGGTCGTCGCGAGCGGCGCTCCCGGCGGTCGGCCTTCCGGCCGAGTCGGGCATACCCGCGCTCGATGTGCCCGGATTCAAGGTGCTCCACACTCAGGACTTCGACTTCGAGACCACCTGCCTGAGCCTCGTGGCGTGCCTCACCGAGGTTCAGGCCTGGTCCGAGGCCAATCCCAAGCACCTCCCGCTGATGATCCTGATCGAGCTGAAGGACGAGACCGTGGCCGCAGCAGCAGCAGGCGAGGGCCTCGATATTTCCTCGGTTCCGATCCGGTTCACCGATCCGGTGCCCACTACCGCTGAGATCATGGACTCGCTCGATGCCGAGATCCTCTCGGTGATACCGCGCAACCAACTGATCACCCCGGATGACCTGCGCGGTGACTACGCCACGCTCGAGGAGGCGGTACTCGCCGACGGGTGGCCGTTGCTGTCGGAGAGTCGCGGCAAGATCCTGTTCGCTCTCGACAACGGTGGTGCGGTACGTGAGCTCTACCGTGCGCCGAGCGACGTGCTGGCCGGCAGGGTGATGTTCACATCATCGGAGCCGGGCAGCCCCGACGCGGCGTTCATAAAGGTCAACGATCCGATCGGCAACGTTGACCGGATCAACAAACTGGTAGCGGCCGGCTATCTGGTACGCACCCGCACCGACAGTCCGACCGGTGACGCCCGCACCGGGAACACCGAGCGTCGTGACGCCGCACTCTCGACCGGAGCCCAATTCCTCAGTACCGACTACTACGTCGCCAACCCCGATTTCGGCACCGGCTACGTGGTAACGCTCGACAGCCGTTGCAACCCGATCACCGCCGTCGACGTGTGCACGGACGCGGCACTTCAGGAGTAGCGGGGGATTTCACCGCGATATTGGTTGCATGATAATGCGAAGCGTCGTATATTGACGCGGTGCATCGGACAGCAATCGTCGGGGCGTCGGGTTTCACCGGGGCCGAGCTTCTTCGCATCTGCGCGACCCATCCCGACCTCGAGGTGGTCGTGGCCACCGGCGACTCACAGGCCGGCACCACCATCGCCGACCTCTACCCGTCACTCGCCGCCGGCTACGGTGACACCCGGTTCGTTCCCTACACCGACGGGCTGATCGATGGTGTCGATCTGGTGTTTCTCGGGCTTCCCCACGGCGCCTCGCAGAGCCTGGTTCCCAGCCTGCGGGGCCAGGTCGGCCATATCGTTGACCTGGCCGCCGATTTTCGTCTCGATGATCCCGGCCTCTACCCGACGTGGTACGGCAAGCCCCACCGCGCCCCCGAACTGCTCGATGACTTCGTTTACGGTATGCCCGAGCTGTTCCGCGATCGTATACGTGGCGCCGAACTGATCGCCGCCCCCGGCTGCTACGTCACCACGGCTTCGCTGGCCCTCGCTCCGTTCGTGGCGGGCTCGCTGGTGGAGCCCACCGGCATCGTGGTCGATGCGGCGAGTGGCGTGTCGGGTGCAGGTCGGGGCCCCAAGCCCGACACGACGTTCTGCCGCACCGACGAGAACTTCACCGCCTACAGCCTGCTCACCCACCGCCACACGCCCGAGATCGAGATGGCTGTATCCAAGCATTGCGGCGTCGAGGTGCAGTTGATCTTCACCCCCCACCTGGCGCCGATGAATCGTGGCATCCTCGCCACCTGTTACGCCCGGCCGACAGCCAAGTTCACCAGCGACGAGGCCCTCGGCTGCCTGGCCGATGCCTACGCCGGTGAACCCTTCGTGGTCGTGTCGGAACGCATTCCCTCGACCAAGGCCGCGCTCGGTTCCAACAGCATTCACATCACCGCACGGGTCGATCAACGCACCGGCTGGGTGGTGGTGATCGCGGCGCTCGACAATCTCGTGAAGGGCGCGTCGGGTCAGGCCGTGCAGTGTGCCAACCTGGCCCTCGGGCTCGACGAGACCACCGGACTGTCGGCCTGCGGGCTCTACCCGTGACACCACGATGACCACCACTGCGATCTCCCCCCTCGCCCCCGGATCGTTCCCGGAGCTTCCGCCGGTGGCCGGTGTGAGCCTCGCCACTCGCGCCGCCACCATCCGATACAAGGGCCGCGACGACCTGATGATCGCCGTCGTCGAGCCCGGCACCACGGTCGCCGGAGTCTTCACCCGGTCGATGTGCCCGTCGGCTCCGGTCGACTGGAGCCGACGGGCCCTCGTCGAAAGTGGGGGAGTGGCCCGGGCGATCGTATGCAATTCGGGCAACGCCAACGCCTTCACCGGCGCGGCCGGCGACGCGGTAGCCGCCCACACGGCCGAGGCGGCGGCCTCGCTTCTCGGCTGCCGACCGTCGGAGGTCCATCTCGCCTCGACCGGAGTGATCGGCGAGATCCTGCCGGAAGACCGCCTGGTGGGCGCCATCGCTCCGGCCGTCGCCTCGTTACGGGCATCGGATCCCGAGTCTTGGCAGGCCGCGGCCAATGCCATCCGTACCACCGACACGTTCGCCAAGGCCTCGACGGCCGCTATCGCCGGAACCGACGCCAACGTGGTCGGTATCGCCAAGGGCAGCGGCATGATCGCCCCCGACATGGCCACCATGCTGGGTTTCGTGTTCACCGACCTGGCGATGCCCGCTCCGGTCCTCCAACGGTGCCTCGCCGCGGCGGTCGGCGGTAGCTTCAATCGCATCACCGTCGACTCCGACACCTCGACCAGCGACACCGTTCTGCTCATGGCCACTGCCGCGTCGGGCCGCCCCCCGATCGCCACGGCCGACGACCCAAGGCTCCCGGCGTTCCAGGCCGCGCTCGACGCGGTGTGCCTCGATCTCTCCCACCAGATCGTGCGCGACGGCGAGGGGGCCACCAAGTTCGTCACCGTCAGCGTGCGTGGCGCGGCCGACGACGACGCCGCGGCCACCATCGCCTTCGCCATCGCCAACTCGCCCTTGGTCAAGACCGCCCTGGCGGCCTCCGATGCCAACTGGGGTCGCGTGGTCATGGCCGTCGGCAAGTCCGGCCAGGCCGCCGACCGCGACTCGCTCGCCATCTGGATCGGCGATGAGCAGTGCGCCGAGGGTGGGGTTCAGAAGCTCGGATACCGTGAGGATCGGGCCACCGCTCACCTCAAGCAGGCCGAGATCGAGATCACGGTTGATGTGGGCATCGCCGACGGTTCGGCCACGGTCTGGACCTGCGATCTCACTCACGGCTACATCGACATCAACGCGGGGTACCGCTCATGACCACCGACGATCCCCAGATCGATCTCGACTCGATCGTCGCGGCCAGGGGATTCTCACCCGAGCACCGCGCCGCGGTCCTGATCGAGGCCCTGCCGTACATCCAGCGGTTCCACGGCGCGGTCGTGGTCGTGAAGTTCGGCGGTCATGCCATGACCGACCCCGATCTCTCGCGCACTTTCGCCGAGGACGTCGTATTGCTCAGGTCGGTCGGGCTCAAGCCGGTGGTGGTCCACGGCGGCGGGCCCCAGATCGGGTCACTGCTCGAACGGCTCGGCAAGACGACCGAGTTCCGTGACGGCCTGCGGGTGACCGATGCCGAGACCCTCGACGTGGCGCGCATGGTGCTCGTCGGCAAGGTCGGCCGTGACATCGTCGGGGCGATCAACGTCCACGGTGCCCAGGCCGTCGGGCTCTCCGGTGAGGACGGTGGGCTGATCACCGCGGCGCCCCATGACGCCGCGCTCGGTTTCGTCGGCGATGTCGTATCGATCCAACCCGGCATCCTCCTGCGGCTGCTGGCCGAGGAGATGATCCCGGTGGTATCGACCATCGGATCCGACGCCTCCGGACAGGCCTACAACATCAATGCCGACACCGTGGCCGGTGCCCTGGCCGGTGCGTTGCACGCCGAGAAGCTGGTCTATCTCACCGACGTGCCCGGGTTGCTCACCGATGTCGATGACCCGGCGACGATAGTCGCCCGGTCGAACGTCACCTCGCTCGAGTCGATGATCGCCAACGGCACCATCTCCACCGGAATGATCCCCAAGGTTCGGGCCTGCATCGAAGCAGTGCAGTCCGGCGCCGGCTCGGCCCACATGCTCGACGGTCGTATCCCCCACGTGCTGCTACTCGAACTGTTCACCGATGCCGGTATCGGCACCATGGTCGTCAAGGAGCTCGATTCGTGACCAACACCCACTCGCGTACCGGCCGCGTCGACGCCGGCGATTCGTCCCCGATGATGGGTAACTACGGCCCGCAACCACGAATGTTCGTCAAGGGGTCCGGTGCCGAACTCTGGGACCGTGACGGCAATCGTCACCTCGACTTTCTCTGCGGGCTGGCGGTCACGTCGCTCGGCCATGCCCACCCTGCCGTCACCGAGGCGATCAGCGCTCAGGCCGCGAAGCTCACTCATGTCTCCAACCTCTTCGCCAACGAACATCAGGCGCCGGTGGCCGAGACGATCAATCGGTTGATCGACGCCGGGCCCGGTCGGGTTCTGTTCCAGAACTCGGGGGCCGAGTCGATCGAGGCCGCGATCAAGCTGGCCCGCAAGTATCAGGGCCGGGGGCGCCATGTCACGGTGAGCGCGCTGCGGTCGTTTCACGGCCGTACACTCGCCGCTCTCGCCGCCACCGGTCAGCCTGAGAAACACGAGCCGTTTCAGCCGCTGCCCGAGGGTTTCCGCCACGTCGTGTGGAACGATCCCGACGAACTCGAACGCGCCCTCGGACCCGAGGTCGGGGCGGTGCTGCTCGAACCCATCCAGGGTGAGGGTGGCGTCAATACCGCCGATGACTCCTACCTGCTGGCGGTCAGGCAAATGTGCGACGACCGCGGCATCCTGCTGATCTTCGACGAGATCCAGACCGGCTTCGCACGTACCGGACGTTGGTTCGGGTTCCAGCACTCCGGGGTCAAGCCCGACATCGTCACCTTCGCCAAGGCCGTCGCCAATGGCATGCCGGTCGGGGGCGTGTGGGCCCGCGATGACGTGGCCGCGGCGTTCAGACCCGGTGACCACGGTTCCACGTACGCCGGTCAGCCACTTGCCCTCGCTGCGGCGCGTGCCACGCTCGACGCCCTGATAGCCATGGACGCGCCGGCGGTCGTCAGCAAGAAGAGCCTCAACCTGCGCGCGCTACTCGATGATCTGCCCGGCGTCGACCACGTCCGGGGCCGGGGACTGCTGCTGGCGGCCGAACTCACCCCCGAGGCCCTCGGCGGCCGCAAGGGCGCCGAGATTGCCCTCGCCTGTCTCGATCGTGGCCTCGTGGTCAACGGGGTAACTCCCACCGCGCTGCGGCTCGCCCCCCCATTCATCATCACCGACGCCGAACTTGCCGAGGGCGTCGCCATCATCGGAGAAGTCCTGGAGGACCACTGATGCGTCACCTGCTGGAGATCGACGACCTGTCACCGGCCGAACTCCAGGGAGTGATGGCCCTGGCCACCGTCCCCGACCCGCCGCGTGTTCTCGCCGGGAAGGGTGTGGCTCTGCTGTTTGCCAAGCCATCGGCGCGCACCCGTAATTCGGTGGAGATGGCCGTCTTCCAACTCGGCGGCCATCCCGCCTACATCCAGGCGGATGAGGTGGGGCTCGACACGCGTGAGAGCGTGGAGGACGTTGCCAATACGTTGGCCTGCTACTACTCCGTGATCGGGGCCCGGGTGTTCGAGCACTCCACCGTCGAGCGCATGGCCGCTCTCGACCGGGTGCCGGTGATCAACATGCTGAGCGACCGGGCCCACCCCCTGCAGGCGATCGCCGATCTGCTCACCATCCGTCGGGAGTTCGGCTCGCTCGAGGGGCGCAGCGTGGCTTACGTGGGCGATGCCAACAACGTCGCCAGGTCGCTGGCGCTCGGATGTGGCATGACCGGCATGCGGTTCCATATCGCCAGCCCGCCCGGATACACGTTCCCCGAATCTGACATCGACCGGATCAGGGCGACAGGCATGGAGCCGGTCATCACCGACCGGCCCGAGGACGCCGTCAAGGGCGTCGACGTGGTCTACACCGATGTCTGGACTTCGATGGGTCAGGAGGGCGAAAAGGCTCGTCGACTCCAGGATTTCGAGGGGTTCTCGGTCGATGGGCGGCTGATGAGCATCGCTCAGGTCGGTGCCGTCTTCCTACACTGCCTCCCCGCCCACCGCAGCGAGGAGGTGGCCATGGCGGTCGTCGACGGCCCGCAAAGTCGGATCTGGGTACAGGCGGCCAATCGGATGCACGCGGCCCGTGGCCTGCTGGCATGGCTGCTGAGCGAGAACGACTGAGCCATGTCGAAGGTACGCCGTCAACACCGCATCATCCAGTTACTCGAGGAGCACGCAGTGACCAACCAGGTGCGGTTGGTCGAACTGCTCGAGGCCCATGGCATCACCGCCACCCAGGCCACGGTGTCACGCGACCTCGACGATCTCGGCGCCATCAAGGTTCGGGTGGCCGGTGGCGACACGCTCTACGCGATCCCGGAACTTCCCATGGATCGTTTCGCACCCGAGGACCATCTGCGTCGGGTGATGGGGGAGTGGGTGGCCGACCTGGGACACTCGGGGAACATCGTCGTACTGCACACCCCGCCCGGATCGGCCCACGTCGTTGCCTCGGCCCTCGATCGTGCGGGCATCCCCGACGTGCTCGGCACCGTGGCCGGCGACGACACACTGATGGTGGTCGCGGTGGAGGGCACACCGGTCTCCGATCTGGCCCAGCGTCTGAGCGACCTGGCCGGGCTGTAGAGAGGCGGAGACAGGTTCGTGCGCGCCGAGAGCGATGTCAACCGAGAACAATGATCGTCCCGATCGAAAGAAGAACCCGATGAGCGATGTTTCCAAGGTCGTCCTTGCCTACTCCGGCGGACTCGATACCTCGATTATCCTGCGGTGGCTGCAGGAGACATACGGCTGTGACGTCGTCACCTTCACGGCTGATCTCGGGCAGGGCGACGAGCTCGAACCGGCCCGTGAGAAGGCTCTCGCCATGGGTGTGAGGCCCGAGGAGATCTACATCGAGGATGTCCGTGAGGAGTTCACCCGCGATTTCGTGTTCCCGATGTTCCGGGCCAACGCCATCTACGAAGGCGAATACCTTCTCGGCACCTCGATCGCCCGGCCCCTGATTGCCAAGCGTCTCGTCGAGATCGCGGCCGAGACCGGTGCCGATGCCATCAGTCATGGCGCCACCGGGAAGGGCAACGACCAGGTTCGATTCGAACTCGGTGCCTACGCTCTCGCCCCTGACATCACGATCATCGCGCCCTGGCGCGAGTGGGAGCTCGGCTCCCGCCAGTCGCTAATGGATTACGCGGCGTCGCACGACATTCCGATCGAGATGGCCCGTGGCACCAAGTCCCCCTTCTCGATGGACGCCAATCTGCTCCACATCTCCTACGAGGGCGGTCCACTCGAGGATCCGTGGAACGAGCCGCCGTCGGAGATGTGGCGCTGGACGGTCAGCCCGGAGTTGGCTCCCGATGAGGCCACCTACCTCGACCTCACCTACGACCACGGCGACATCGTCGCCATCGACGGCAGTCCCATGACGCCGGCCGTGGTGCTCGCCATGCTCAACGAGGCCGGGGGTGCCAACGGTATCGGCCGGCTCGACATCGTCGAGAACCGCTACGTCGGGATGAAGAGCCGGGGAGCGTACGAGACGCCGGGTGGCACCATCATGATGAGGGCCCATCGGGCCATCGAGTCGATCACCCTCGACCGTGAGGTCGCCCACCTCAAGGATTGGCTCATGCCGCGCTACGCCGAACTGGTCTACAACGGCTTCTGGTGGAGCCCCGAACGCGAGATGCTCCAGGTCGCGATCGATCACAGTCAACAACATGTCAACGGCGAGGTGCGGGTGAGGCTCTACAAGGGCAACGTCGAGATCGCCGGACGCCGCTCCGACGACTCACTCTTCGACGAGAGGATTGCCACCTTTGAGGACGACGGTGGGGCCTACGACCAGACCGACGCCGCGGGGTTCATCAAACTCAATGCCCTGAGGCTCCGCAATCTCGCCCGAAAGAGGAGCTGACCCATGGCCGGCGATCAGACCCGAGGTCAACTCTGGCACGGCCGGTTCGCCGGCAGTCCCTCCGAGGCGCTGCAGGCGCTCAGCGACAGTTTCCCGTTCGATTGTCGCATGTATCGCGAAGACATAGCCGGTTCCCGTGCCCACGTGCGCATGCTCACCGACGTGGGCCTGTTGCACCCGGCCGAACGCGACGAGGTGCTGGCCGCGCTGGACACGGTCGAGCAAGAACTCTCGACCGGCACTTTCGTCCGGGCATCATCCGACGAGGACATCCACACCGCGGTCGAACGTCGGGTCACCGAGCTGGCGCCGGCCGGAGCCAAGATGCACACCGGCCGTAGCCGCAACGACCAGGTCGCCACCGATGTTCGTCTCTGGACCCGCGGCGCGCTCGACGATGTGTCCGATCTGGTGGCCCGTCTCGCCCGCACCATCGCCGATCGCGCCGTCGAGGCCGGTGATGCCCACCTGCCCGGGTACACCCACATGCAGCAGGCACAACCGGTTGCCCTGGCTCATCATCTCCTGGCCCATGGCTGGGCTCTGCTTCGTGATCTCGAACGGTTGGCCGACGCCCGACGCAGGGTCGACGTGTCGCCGCTGGGCGCGGGCGCGCTGGCTGGCTCCTCGCTGCCTCTCGACCCGGTGATCACCGCCGACCATCTCGGCTTCGCTGCGGTGTTCGACAACAGCCTCGACGCGGTGAGTGACCGCGACTTCGTGGCCGAAGTGCTCTTCGATCTGGCGTTGCTCGGCGTGCATCTCAGCCGGATCGGCGAGGAGATGGTTCTGTGGTCGACCCAGGAGTTCGGCTTCGTTGAGCTCGACGACGCCTTCTCAACCGGCTCGTCGATGATGCCGCAGAAGAAGAATCCCGACATAGCAGAGTTGGCCCGAGGCAAGGCCGGCCGTCTCATCGGCCATCTCACCGGCCTGCTCACCACCCTCAAGGGTCTGCCGCTCACGTACAACAAGGATCTCCAGGAGGACAAGGAGCCGTTGTTCGACGCGGTCGACACGGTGAGGTTCACACTTGTGGCCCTCGAAGGCATGCTGTCGACGATCGGGTTTCGAACCGACCGGATGGCCGCGGCCGCCGCTTCGCCCTACGCAGCGGCAACCGACCTGGCCGAATGGCTGGTGGCACGAGGCATGCCGTTCCGTGATGCCCATTCGGTGGTCGGTGAGTTGGTCAGGCGATCACTGGGCGGCGAGGGGTCGCTGGCCGATCTCGTCACCGGCGATACGCGGCTCGGGTCCGAAGCCGCCGCCCTCCTGAAGCCGGGAATTTCGGTCACCCGGCGCACCACCCGTGGCGGCGGTGCCCCCGCGGCGGTTGTCGATCAGCTGTCGAGATTCAAGCAGCGACTCGACCATGCAGTCGGTGGCCCCGATCAATCGGAACCTGGTCACGGGAGGACGGGAGCACGGTAGGTTCGTCGTCGGTGGTCGAGGCAACCCTGATCTCCGTTGCCGACCCGTCCCTCGTCCGATCGCGGAGAGTCGGTGATGCATGGGCGTTGATCGCCGAGGTCGACGCTCCTGAACTGCGCGACACACGATCGAGGATGCGCTCACTGATCGAGATGGTGGCGCGACCACTCGATCGGTCGTCTCGGCCGGGCCACCTCACCGGCAGCGCCCTGGTGCTGGACTCCAACCTGGCCTCCACGCTTCTGCTGCTCCACACGAAGCTGCGAATCTGGGTTCAGCCCGGGGGGCACGCCGACGGAGACGCCAACCTGGCCGCGGTCGCGTTGCGGGAAGCCACCGAGGAAACCGGCATCGAGGGGCTACGGATCTGGCCGTCGGCGGTCGATCTCGACGTCCACGAGGTCAGAACGCCGGCCGAGGACCCCCACTTCCATCACGACGTGAGATTCCTGGTGGTCGCCCCGCCGGGGGCCGAATTCGCCGGCAATCACGAGTCGCTCGATCATCGCTGGATACGTCTGGATGATCTCGGGTCACTGGATGCGGACGCCGGTCTGATCCGGCTCGCCGAACGGGCGGGATCGCTGGCAGTCGAGTGGCGGGGGCTTTCAGATCTGCCGGTTCAGACGTCGCCCGGAACCTGACACGACGGCATGGCGTTGGCCCTGGCGAAAGTGTCGATCCGGGTGGTGTAGACACCGCCGGACACCCGCTGGCTGAGTGTGAATGCCAAGTCCCGGGGTGATTCGGTGCCGTCGGCCCCGGACAGCTTCTCGACGTATCGCCAGCGATCCGCGATGTAGGCGTCGTGGTCTTCGAGCCATCTCGTGACCAGTTCCGAATCGTCGACATCGGTGATCGAGGCGGCACCGGTGTGGAGGGCCGAGACCAGGCTCTCGACCGCCTTGGTGCTTTCCTTGAGCCGATCGGCTCGTTGCTGCGGTGTCTTGGCGGCCCGAGGCGACGGCATGGAGTCGATCGTCGCGTTGGCAGCTGCGCACGCCACTTCCGAGGTCGTGCCGTAGCTGACGGTGTTGAGCTTGTTGGGATTGCCCGGTGAGGCGATGGCAAACGCCCACACCCAGATCACGAGCCAGGACAACACGGGCAACGCCTGCCATCACCCGACCGATCGTGAACCGGTGTCCGGCGGTCCTGGGAGCAGGGCTTTCACCGGCAGTGTTCTCGGTCATGGGCTGGGGTTCACCTTGATTGTGACGATGGAGTTGGTGGGGGTGATCTGCCCGGCCGCCGGTGTGACCGACCAGACCACACCGGGAGCGGGTGGAGTGTTGCTCGCGGCCGGGTCGGTCTCGTAGACGGTGTCGACCGCGAAGGTGAGTCCGGCCAGCGCCTGCTTGGCCGCCGCTTCGGTGAGCCCGATCACGTCGGGCACCGTTTCGGTGGCCGGTTCCGGTGGCAGCACGGCGATTTCGACGGTTACGGTCGCTCCGCCGGGCGCCAGATCACCCGGCGCCGGGGCCTGGTTGACGATCGTGCCCGGAGCGAACTCGTTGGTCTCGATATTGGCCTGGGCGAGGATGAGCGACGCGGCATCGAGTTCGGACTTCAGAGCATCATCGACGGTTCGCCCGATGAGGTTCGGTACCTCGACCGAGTCCGGGAGGGGCGGCAGCGTGGTGGTGGTCGAACTGGGTGGAGGCGCCGGGAAGTCCTGCACGGGCAGCCCCTTCTCGGCCGCCTGCATAATGCCCTTCCAGATCAGCGCCGGGAACGTGCCGCCCTGAACCGGGCCACCCTTGAAGAGGTTTCGCATGGGGACCTGGCCCTCGGGGAAGCCGACCCATACCGCGGTGGTCCGCTGGGGGGTGAACCCGATGAACGCGGCGTCGGCATTGTTCTGAGCGGTTCCGGTCTTGCCTGCGGCCGGCCGGTCGATCTTGGCCCGGGTGCCGGTGCCGAAGTTGATGACGTTGGTCAGCGCCCAGGTGAGTTGGTTGTCAACGGTGCGGCTCAGCACCCTGACCGGGTTGGGAACCGCCTGGTACAGGACCGTTCCGTCGCGGTTGGTGATCTTGGTGACCATGATCGGATCGACCCGCACTCCACCTCGGGCGAAGGTCGAGAAGACAGTGGCCATCTCGAGCATGTTGACGTTCTCGGTGCCGAGGATCGCCCCGCAGAACGGCTTCAGCCGTCCTTTGCCGATGCCGAGGCGCTCGGCCATGTTGACGAATCGCTTCGGCGTGATGTCGACCATCAGCTGGGCGAACACGACGTTCAGTGAGCTGCGGGTGGCGCGTACCAAGGTTGCCTGGGGGATCACCTCGGGCGTGTCGGGAGTGACGGTGGCCGGATCGACCGGCGGCGGCCTGAGCCCGCCTCGGACCTTCCACACCGGCCCGCAGATGCTGGGTTCGTCGATCTCGATTCTCATCGGTGCCGGGTACACACGCGTGATCGGGATGCCCATCTCGAGCGCGGTGGCAAGGCCGATCGGCTTCATCGAGGATCCGGCCTGGCGTCCCGAGCCGGTGGCCAGGTTGAACTTGGCCTCCGGGGAGTCCCCGAAGAAGTCGCGGCCTCCGACCATCGCCAGAACCTGCCCGTCGTCGGCCGGTGTGGTACCGAGCACCACCGCGGCGGCGTCGGGGTTGGTGCCGTTGTCGGGCAGAATCGATTCGACGGTTGCCTCGGCGCTGGCCTGCAGGTCGAGATCTACGGTGGTGTGGATATCGAGGCCGCCCTCGAACAGAAGCTTGGTTCGGGCCTCGCGAGTCGGGCCGAACGCCGGGTTGCCAAGGAACCACTGCTTGACGTCCTCGACGAAGTACGCAGCCGGATAGCGCTGTTGGAGAAGCGGTACGTCCTTGACGAGTTCGATCGGCCTGGCGACTGCCTGGTCATGTTCTTCCTGGGAGATGTAGTTGTTGGCCAGCATGCGGCCCAGTACCAGGTTCCGGCGCTTCAACGCTGCGTTGTAGTTGCGGTACGGGTTGAAACTCGAGGGCGCCTGGATCAGCCCGGCGATGAGCGCGGCCTGATCGAGCGTGAGTTCGCTGACCTTGAGACACTTGCGATCGTCGGGTTGGTCGATCGTGGTCGCCCTGTCACACGACGGCGGGCCGAAGTACTCGCGTGCTGCGGCCTCCACGCCGTAGGCGCCGTTGCCGAAGTAGACCCAGTTGAGATACTTCCCGAGGATGAAGTCCTTGCTGTAACGCTGTTCGAATCGGCGGGCCATGAAGATCTCCTCGATCTTCCGACTCCCCGTTTGATCGGAGCGGTCGAGGAACACATTGCCGACGTACTGCTGGGTGATGGTCGAGCCGCCTTGGGCGATGCCACCGGCGCTCACGTTGGATCGTGCGGCGCGAAGGATGGCCTTGAAGTCGACGCCGGAGTGTTCGTAGAAGCGTTCGTCCTCGATCGCCACCACCGCGTGCTGTAGGAGCTTCGGGATGTCCTGGATGGCCACATCCGTGCGATTTTGTTCACCGCGGAGTTCGGTGATCAGCTTGCCGTTGCGGTCCCAGACGCGAGACGTCTGAGCGGTTTGCAGCGTGTCCTCGGTGAAGCCGGCGAACAGTTGGTCGAAGTTCTTCGTCTGGTAGGAGCAACTGGTGGCCACGGTCGCGGCGACGACGGCGATAATCAGAATTCGGCGCATGCGGGATCCAGTCTGCTGCCAATTCGGCCCCGAACCTCGGCGGGGGGCAATATCGTTGCTTCTCATGCAGGGTGCAGATGTTCTCTACGATCTGTCGGCGCGCGGGCTGGTCCACGACCACACCGACGAAGCCGAGCTGGCGAAGCTGTTGGGCGCCGGCGGTGTCACGCTCTATCACGGCATCGACCCCACGGCTTCGAGTCTCCACGTCGGCAACCTCATCGGCGTTCTCGCCATGAGGCGATTCCAGGATGCCGGCCACCGACCCTTGGCGCTGGTCGGGGGAGCCACGGGAATGATCGGCGATCCGAGCGGTCGTTCCGATGAGCGCAATCTGCTCGATGCCGAAACCCTGGCCTCCAACCTCGTGGGCATCCGGGGCCAACTCGGGCAACTCTTGGACTTCGGTGGTCCGGCCGCGGCCCGACTGGTCGACAACCACGACTGGACCCGCGACGTGAGCCTGCTCGACTTCCTCAGGGATGTCGGCAAGCACGTCACCGTCAATCAGATGGTGGCCAAGGAATCCACACGATCGCGCATGGCGAGCGAAAGCGGCATCTCGTTCACCGAGTTCAGCTACATGCTGTTGCAGGCATTCGACTTCTGGTGGCTCCACGAGCACTACGGTTGCGATCTGCAGATCGGTGGATCTGATCAATGGGGCAACATCACAGCAGGAATCGACCTGACGAGGCGTATGAGCGCAGACGCCGTCCACGGCCTCACCTGGCCCCTGATGACCAGATCCGACGGCGCCAAATTCGGGAAGACGGCGAATGGTGCGGTATGGCTCGACCCGCGCCGCACCCTGCCGTACGAGTTCCATCAGTACTTCCTGCGAATCGACGACCGCGATGTCGAACGAATCCTCCTGCAACTCACACTGCTTACGGTCGAACGGATCGCCGAGATCATGACCGAGCACTCGGCGTCGCCCGAGGCCCGTATCGCACAGACCCAACTGGCCGACGCGGTCACGGCTCTGGTCCACGGGCCGGAGGAGGTCCGTCGATCCAAGCTCGCCGCCGAGGCACTGTTCGGCGGCGACGAACTAACCGGTGACAACCTCGAGGCGTTGCGGGGGATCGTTCCCGAGACCGACGTCGATCGGTCCTCGCTCGGCTCCGATGAACCCGCAGTAGATCTGTTGGTGGCCACGGGGGTGTGTGGGTCACGCGGCGACGCCCGCCGCACGATCTCACAGGGCGGTGTCCGAATCAACGGCACGTTGGTCGGCGAGGCCGCCGCGAGCGTCGCGGCGATCGACGGCCGCTACATCCTCGTGCAGAAGGGAAAGCTGCAGCGTCATCTGGTGGTGGTGAGCGACGCCTGAGCCGGATGTCACGCCGCTCACGGGAAATACCCGAGACGGAGGTTGGTGGCGCGTGGTGCCAAGGGTAGCTTCCTGCGGGCGCTACCGAGCCGGTCCGACCGACTCGAAGAAAACGGCGCCGGGGGTTGACGCTCCCGGATCACGCCGGTAGCGTGGTCAGTCGCTCCGAGAGCACCGATTAGGTGCTGGAGTGCACGAGTAGGACACCAACTGAGCCGTTCAGCGGCACTGCGTGTCCGGCGCCTCGCGGCGCTGACTGCTCCTTGAAAACGGAAGAGACGGACGCAAAAGCGAGTGTGGGCGACGTCATCGGGTTTCGCGATCTGGTGATGTTGTCTGTCAATTCACAATGCCCGGTGCCTCTGGCATCGGGAGAGCCGGCTCGGTCTTCGAAAGAAGGTCGAGCCAACAAAATGGTTATCCGCCCGCCAGGCGGTGACCGGCTCTCTAATCGCAGAATCCCTCACGCGATCACTTCGGTGATTGGGGGACGAGCAACATGATTGATGTATCGACTTTGGTCGATGCGGAGATCTCAACGGAGAGTTTGATCCTGGCTCAGGACGAACGCTGGCGGCGTGCCTAACACATGCAAGTCGAACGTGAAGCC
>QIIW01000145.1 GCA_003231645.1 Acidimicrobiia bacterium
CTGACCACCCGACCGACGGAGCCACCTTGACCATCGATCCCCGTGCCCCAGTGATCATCGGCGCAGCTCAGGTCAGCCAATGGCCAGACGAGCACGAAGATCCCACCGATGCCGCCGATGCCGTCGATCTGATGGCGATGGCGGTCCGTTCCGCGGCCGCCGACTCCGGCGCCCACGGCGTGACATCGGCTCTGCGATTGGTGGCGGTCGCCGCCGGCGTCTGGCGCCACCGCGATCCGGGCCGGATAATCGCCGACCATCTCGGGATCCCCGAGGCTCGCACGCTGCTGACCAACTTCGGCGGACAGATACCGATATCGCTCGCCGGCCACATCGCTTCCGAAATCGCCCTCGGTCGACTCGACATGGCGGTGCTGGTGGGCGGTGAGTCCACGGTCACCCGTCATCGCCTGCGACGGATCGGCCTGAAACCAGCCGAGAGACCCGAACCACCCGAGGCCGGTGGCGACAGATGGGGTCCTCCCCTCGACATGGGCGACGAGGTGACCGTCGCCCTCGGGGCGAGTCTCCCGATCAACTCCTACGCGATTCTTGACAGTGCCATCCGGGCCCGCCGCGACGAATCCACCGACGAGGGCCGCCGGCGGGCGGCGGAGATGTGCGAACGATACGCGAGTGTTGCCGCCACCAACCCTCACGCGTCCGATCGCCGCGCCCCCGACGCCGCCACGATCATGGAGATCACCCCGACCAATCGCATGGTGAGCTGGCCCTACACGAAGGCCATGTGCGCCAACAACATCGTCGACCGGGCCGGTGCCGTGATCCTCGGCAGCACGGCCGTTGCCGACCGTCTGGGCGTACCGCCCGAACGTCGCGTCCACCCGCACCTGTCGGTGGCGGCCACCGACCCTCCCGACCTCCTGTCACGTGATCGGCTCGACTCGGTGCCGGGGCTTCACGCGGTGGCCGACGTGCTGAACGACAGGTTCGCAGACATGAGCAGGGTCGCCCACTTCGACATCTACGCCTGCTTTCCCTCCATCGTCGATCTGACCTTCGAGACACTCGGCCTGCCCGCCGATGCTGTTCCCACGGTCACCGGCGGGTTGGCCTTCGCCGGGGCTCCGATGAACTTCGCGGCCGGGCAATCACTCGCGGCGATGGTCCAGACCTTGCGTGACGACCCCGGTTCGTTCGGGTTGGTCCACGGAAACGGCGGCCATGCCGCCAAGCACGCGGTGATCGTTCTGTCCAGCGAACCACCGACCGCCTGCTACGACGCTATCGAATGCGGTTCCTTCCCCGGCCGACGCCCGATCGCTCCACCCGACGCGAGGGCCGATGTCGTGATCGACGGGTTCACGGTCGAGCACAGCCGAGAGGGACCGGTTCGAGCCATCGCGGCATGCCGCCTCGACGACGGCGCCCGGGCCTGGGCCCAGAGCCTCGACCCAGATCTGATGCGGAACTTCATGAACGGAGAGCCGGTCGGCTCGCGCTGCCGCATCGACCACGGCAGATTGTCGATGTGACACCGGCCGGTGCTCAGACCAGCCGGGCCCGCATCTCCTCGGCCGGAGCGGGCCGGGCGTAGAGGTAGCCCTGCACGATCTGACATCCGAGAGCCTTGAGAACCTCGGCCTGATGTTCGGTTTCGACTCCCTCGGCGATCACCTCGAGACCGAGGGTGTCGGCAAGACGAAGGATCGAGTTGACGAACTTCTCATTGTCACGATCGACCCCCAGGTCACTGATGAAGGACTGGTCGATCTTCAGAATGTCGACCGGGAATCGCTTCAGGTAGGCCAGCGAACTGAAGCCGGTCCCAAAGTCGTCGACCGCCAATTTCACACCCAGATCCTTCAACATCCCGAGCACACGCTCCGACCGGATCGGATCGCGCATCATGGCCGATTCGGTTATTTCGAGGCACAACTGCGAGGCTGCCAACCCGACCTCGAGCAGAACCGATCGGACGAGATCGACCGTCTCCACACGCTGAATCTGCGCGGCGGCCAGATTGACCGCCACCACCGGAAGCCGCCCGACCCGAGGCCACGTCGAGGCCTCCAGGCACGCCTCACGGAGCACGAACTCGCCGATCTCGACGAGAAGCCCCGCTTCCTCGGCCACCTCGATGAACACCCCGGCCGCGAGCAAGCCACGGTCGGGGTGTTGCCACCTGACCAGGGCCTCGGCGCCTAGTACCGAACCGTCGGCGAGCATGAATTCCGGCTGGTAGTGCACGGTCAGTTCGCCGTTGCGCAGTGCACCGCGGAGGCCGACCTCGGTGTCCATCCTCACCACCACCTGATGGCGGAGATCCTCATCGAACACCTCGTGGCGGCTGCGGCCCTCGAACTTGGCGCGGTACATCGCAATGTCGGCCCGACGCATCAACTCGGACGAGTCGGATTCACCGTCGGCGATCGCTATGCCGATACTCGCGGACGGGTAGATGACCTGGCTTCCCAACGAAACCGGCTCCCCGATGATCCGGAGGAGGCGCTCCGAGAGCCGCTGGGCCGAATCAAGGTCCACAGACCCACCGGCAATGACCGCGAACTCGTCGCCACCGAGACGGGCGACGTAGTCGCCGGGGCGAACCGACAGCCGGATCCGGTCGGATATGACCACGAGCAGTTCATCGCCACGTTCGTGACCAAGCGAGTCGTTGATCACCTTGAATCGGTCGAGGTCGAGGAGGAGAACGGCTATCGAACTGCACCCGGGATCTCCGAGAAGTTGATCGATCTGGCGGCTCAGCGCACGACGGTTCAACAGTCCGGTCAGGTCGTCGTGGGTCGCCTGGAATCGCAACAGGTTGAGGGCGCGTCGCCGCTGGGTGATGTTTTCAATGTGGACCAGCCACATCCACTCTCCCTGGATGATGCCATCGACGCGGGTGACCCTGACATGGCCCCACACGTGGGTGCCATCGATGCGACGGAAGGCGACCTCACTCTCAACGAGGTCGTCGTTGCGCTTCCAGTCCTGATCATCGATGTGGTTGACGGTGATCTCATCAGGCGACCTGCCGATCAGTTCATCGGGTGAACCAGCGCCGATGAACTCCACGAACGCCCGATTGCACGTGACCAGTCGGCGCTCGGAGTCACAGAGCACCACCCCGACAGGGGCCGAACCGAATGCCGCCGACGAGTAGGTCTGGGCGGCAACCCTGACCTCGGCCTGGCGAATGGTCCGGCTCAATGATTCGAGGAGTGCTACGGCGTCGGAATGCCACGTCCGGGCCGACCACTGGGATGCGACGAGGAAACCCTCAACCTGATCGTCGCCAGTCGGCACCACCACGGACGAACAGTCGCCCACGGACGGTTCCGCCGGCCCATCGATGTCGGTGACGGCGCTGATCCTCACGCGATCGAATGCCGAGGATTCTCCCCAGGCGATGGTCGTGTCGAAGCCCCCGACCGGATCGGCGCCGTCGATCCACCAGCACCGAATCACATAGGTCCGGTCGGATCGCTTCACATGCCAGGTCGTGAGTGAGTCGATTCCGAGGAACACACCGACGCTCCGCAGGACCTCTCGAACCGTGACATCGAAATCGTCGGGGCCGACCCCGATGAGGGCGCCTGTCGCGCTGCTCAGAACCTCGAGAGCCTCCAGCCGAAACTCGGAGCGCTCCTCGGCGGCGGCCCGAATCCTCGCCTGGGCGATCAAGGACGCGACCGTCTTGGTGGCATCAAGTTCTTCGGGCAACCAGGCGTCGGTACCGTCGCGGATCACGAGCACCGAGGTGGTGTCGCCGCCCTTGGCCGAGGCGGGCATCAGCACGGCACTTCGATGAGCATCGGTGAGGCCCGCCTCATCCACGAAATCGTCACCGGCCAATGCCGCCAGGGCCGGGACCAGCTCGAACTCCTGTTGCCGCTCGAGCACCTCACGGAGGGTCTCACCGGCGATGCCGGGGAGTGGTGCGTAGTCGGATCCCGAGAAGCGGAGCAGGGCCTCGTCCACCGGGTTGGCGGACGAGACCACGACCATCTCGATGTCAGGCTGCCCCTGTGCCATGCAGACCACGGCGATCAGCCGGGCGGAGAGAACGTCACGAAGGTCGGTGAGCACCTCATCGACCACGGACTCGCAATCGCCGAACCCGGCGGCCAGCAGGCCGGTTGAGCCGGCGACGACGAGCATGTCGAGGTCCAGCCTGAGTTGGAGTCTCCGCTCGTCGGCCACACGTCGGTCGAACTGGCGAAGCAGCGTGGCAAAACCACGGAGCATGTCGACTTCGTGGGCGCCCCAGTTGCCACTGCTGGCACCAACAACGATCGCAGTTGCCGACGATTCATCCTGACTGATGACTGCGACACCGGACTGGCCGTCGGTCCATCCGCGCTGGGCCGCCTTCTCGGCCCCCACCAGGAGTGCATCGCTCAAAACCATGGCCCCACCGGCCACGGTGAGTTCCTCAACCACCCTGGAGTTGACCGCGATCTCTGCTCCCGCGCCGAGATCGGTGTCGGGGCCGCTTGCCCACCGGTGATAAACCTGTGCATCGAGCCCGGCGAGATCGACCTCCCAGATGTTGGCTGAATGCGCTCCGAGCGAAACCGCAAACCTCTCAAGTGCGGCACCGACCACGCGGTCGTAGTCGCCTGCCCCCGAACGTGTGAACCACGCCCCGATCTTCCATAAGACGTCGTGGCGGGACCCCGCCCCATCCTTGTTGCTCACGACTGGACCAATCGGCACTTTTCGACCCAACGTGAGGTCGATCGTTCGCGCCGCCCGACAGGAATTCAGCGGTGGACAGATCGGCGGTCCGGGTTCGGGGATCACGCTGGTGGATCCCCGGTCAGCACCCATGCCGATCCCGACCATGTCCGGGGGAAATCCCCGGGGCTGTCGACCACTGTGCCCCGGCCGTTCACCCCCGATGGGTTCCTCTCCGAGTTTTCTCCGCCGGCCGACCCGGATCAGGGCGTGGCCGCGGCCCAGAACTCACCCAGGCGTTCGACGAACCGCCCCGGATCGACCAGATGGGGATAGTGGCCGTGGCCCGACCACACCTCCACCTCGGCCCCCGGCACCTTCCCGACCAGCCATCCCCGGTAGTCGTCCCCGGGGTCCGACCCGAACAACGACAGGTACGGCACCACGCCCGTGGCGTAGCCCCCCAGTGCCTCGTCCACCGCGGCACTGATCTCGTCGACCGACGATTCGAGGATCATCTGCCAGACACCGAGCACCACATCCTGGTCGGCCCTGCGAAGTTCGCTCAGCCTCGTTCGCTCCGACTCCGGGAGAAGCGGACCGGCCATCTCGTCGAACAGCGCAGCCACGACCGTCGGGAACACCTCGGGGTCGCGCAGCATCTCCTCCACTGCGCCGAGTTGTTCCTTGAACTCGTCGAGCCGCAACGACTGGTCGATGTTGACCACCGATGCCACGGGCACAGCCGAACCGACCGCCGACACCACGGCCCCACCCAACGAATGACCCACCAGATGGGGTCTCTCGATCGCGGCTTCCACCATCACCGCCGCGACATCACCCGCCATCGCCCCGAGCCCGTAGTCGTCGGCTCGACCCGATCGTCCGTGGCCGCGGAGGTCGATGGCGAACACCTCGAAATCCTCCGCCAGACGGTCGGCCACCGGCCCCCATGCCGACGAGTTCTCGGTGATTCCGTGGATCAGGATCACCGGCGGGCCGGCGCCCTCGCTGGTCCACGCAACGGTGGTGCCGTCGCCCATCGATGAGGAGTGCTGTTCGCGTGGCATGCGAGAGCTTGGCACAGTGCCGTCGCCATTCGAGTTCCCCCGCCGATTCACCGGTTGTCAGGCGACATCGACCCGATCGAGCCGAAGCGATGTGAGTGCTACTGCCACGACCGCCACGACCAGCGGCACGATGATGCCCCACGACCGACTCAGATCGAACGAGTCGACGACGACACCCGTTTGGTCGGTGAGAACGGAGCCGGCGTAGCCACGAATCGAAAGTCGAGCCGCGACCCTTCCCAAGCCCGACGCGATGTCCTCCCAGATGATGATGTAGGCCAGACCCCACACGATCGACCTGCGAAGCAGCGTGCCGAGGAGCACGAACAGGCCGGTGTAGCCCACCACCGCGACTGCCGAGGCGAGCAATGCTGCAACCACCAGGTCGGAACTGTTGTCGATCAACGCGGCGGAGACGACCACCGGGATGATGGTCAGCGGGGCGATGACGGTGAGAGCGGAGAAGTAGGCACCCAGAGCGAGCGGCCAACGACGCAGCGGCCTGAGCCAGAGATATACGAGGGTGCCGTCTTCGCGGGCATCGCCCAGCACCCCGGCCGCGAACACGAGAGCCACCACCGGAACCACCACCGTGAGACCGAGATTGATGGTCAGGTCGACACCCCGCGTGAGCGGTTCCGGATGCTTGGTGGTGGGGCCGGAGACACCGACGGCCCAGCCGACGAGTATGACGAGCCCACCCAACACACCGAGAGCAACAAGTCTCGAACGGGTGACGATCTGACGTAAGAACACCCGGTAGGTGATGACGAACGTAGCCACGACCCCGACGGGGTGTCGCTCTCGGCGGGGTACCACAACTCCGGTCATCGTCGCTCCACGAGGTATCGGAACACGGACTCGAGATCGTCGTCGAGTGGGACGACCTCACGCAATCGAACCCCGGCGTCGCGCGCCAGCGGAGCCACCGATCGACCGAAACGATCGACGTCGAGGGTGTCGGCCACCACACTCTCGCCCTCGACTCTGACCGCCATTGCGGTGCCGCCGGCGATCAACCTGGCAGCCAGCGCTCGAGGATTGTCAACCAGGAGCCTGATGCGATGAGGGCGATCGTCCATCATGTTGCGCAGAGCCCGGTAGTCGCCGGCGGCAGTGAGGCGACCTTGGGCTATCACCAGAACCCGAGAACCGATCCGCGCCACCTCGTCGAGCACGTGACTCGATACGAGTACACACCGGCCCTCGTCTCCGAGACGGTGAAACAGCGTGATCATGCGACGGCGCTGCACGGGGTCGAGCCCGGCGAGCGGCTCATCGAGTACCAACACGTCCGGGTCGTTGACCAGCCCGGTGGCGACCTTCACTCGCTGACGCATGCCCTTCGAGTAGGCACCGACCGGTTTGGGGTCGTCGGGGTCGATCTCGACCTCGGCCAGTACCTCGGCTGCCACCCGTGCAGGGTCGACCATTCCGTGGGTGGCCGCCGCGATCTCCACGAATCGTCGGGCCGAAAGCCGATCGAAGAGCCCCTCTTCCTGCCCGACGAGTCCGATACGTCCGCGCACCTCGCGATCATGTCGGGCGTCGGATCCAAGTATCGCCACCTGTCCCCTGGACGGCGGGGTGAGCCCGCAGAGCATCCGAAACAGCGTCGACTTGCCGGCTCCGTTGGGGCCGAGAAGCGCGGTGACGCCCGGGCCGATCGAGAAACTCACGTCGGCCACCGCCACCACATCGCCGAAGATCTTGGACACGTTGATGGCCTGAACCATCGGCTCGACACCCGGCTCGGCATCGGTCGAGGTGGGAGGGGGTGGAGGCGGTGGAAGGACGCTCATGGGTTGATGGCCAGCCGTCGGTATCGATACCAGATGACCACACCACCCAGGGTCGCCCATGCGGCGTTGGCGCCCGCCACCAACAGCACCGACATCTTGGGGAATCCTCCCGGCTGCCCGTAGATCCGTTGGACAAGCTCGAACGGCATGCCGAGCAGATCGAGTACGCCCAGAGTGCTCGACACCCCGGCCTTGACGATCAGTGCGCCCATGACCACATTGCTGCCGAGCAGCACGAGGATGACGCCGACCGATGCGAATGCCCGTCGGTCGGTGAGGCTCGCCGCGGCCAGGCTCACGACAGCGAAAACGGCGGAGATCACAACACCCGAAGCCACGATCCGCACCAGCAGCACCAACCAGTTGCCAACTCCCCCTGGGCCGGAACCCTCGAACGTGTAGGCGATCAGCAATAGCAGCGGTGGGCCGAGGGTCACCATCATGAGTGTGGCCATCACCGCCAATATCTTGGCGACCAGGTAGGTGTCGCGGCGCAACGGGGTGGAGAGGTAGAGGCCGAACATGCCGTTTCGCCGGTCGCCCACCAGCACCTCGGGAGCGACCAGACCGCAGAACAGCACGATCACGAGACCTATGAACCCGGTGTAGTCGGCGTAGGACGGGATTACTCCCTTGCCGACGAGATCGACCGGCAACAGCACCGCGATGCCGACGAAGACCAACGCCGGCAGGTAGGCGATCAGCACCGCCATGACCGGCAGGATCTTGTGGCGGGCCGGTCGGCCGATCCCGAGCACCGAACGCATCGAATGCCAAGCCACCGACCTGACGGCACCTACCACCCCCGACCGGGGGCCGTCGTATGTGCGATAGCCCCGGTCGACGATCATCGCCTCGTCGCTCATGACCCCTCCATGAAGAGGTCTTCGAGAGTGCGGCGCCGAGACGACATGCGCCCGAGACGGGCGCCGGCATCGGCGACGGCGTCGCGGGTGGCATCGGCCACGGCGTCGGCGTCGGGGCCGACCACGGTGATGACCGAGCCGTCACGGGCAATCGACAGGCCGCGCGCCGACAGCGCCGCCACGACCTGATCGATGGATCCGGGTCGATCGGCGATATCGACCAGTTCGACCTCGATGCCCTCGTCGCCGGCGATCAGGTCCTGGAGGGGTCCGCTGGCGACCAGTCGGCCGGCATCGAGGGCGACAATGCTGTCGCATACCCGCTCGACCTCCTCGAGCACGTGTGACGACAGCACGACATCGATTCCGAACTCATCGTTGATCTGGCGAATGAGGGCGAGCATCTCGTCACGTTGCACCGGGTCGAGGCCATCGGTCGGCTCGTCGAGGAGCACGAGACGGGGGTCGGCGGCTATGGCCTGGGCCAGCTTGACCCGCTGACGCTGGCCGGTCGACAGGGAGCCGATGGCCCGGAACCGCTCCTCGCCCAGACCGACCAGCCAGAGGCTGTCGCTGGCCCGGTTGCGCGCTTCGTCGCGTGGCAGACCACGAACCTCGGACAGATGGCGGACGAAATCGACGGCCCGCATGTCCCCGGGAAGCAGGTTTCGTTCGGGCGCGTATCCCACGAAGGCACGAATCAGGTGACCCTGCGATCGCGGATCCATGCCCAACACCTCTATCGACCCCGAAGTCGGCGGTCGTAGTCCGAGAACGATCGACATGAGCGTGGTCTTGCCCGCGCCGTTGGCTCCCACCAGGCCGGTGACTCCACTGGGAATCGTCACATCGAGTTCATCGAGAGCCCGCTCGGCACCGAACTGCACGGTCAGCCCACGCGTGGCGATCACTGTCACGGCGTGCATCATTACCGATCCGTCGGGCGGTTGTCTGTCACTCGGATACCGGTGACAACCGTCGCAGACTCATGCCCCGACCGCCTCCTTGAGCGCGGCCAACAATCGGCGCGTCCGCGGTATCTGCCAGCGGTCGCCCGGCCGGTTGATCAAGTAGCCGACGGCGATCCCGGCGGCCGGGTCGGCGAAACCGAGCGAGCCACCGAATCCGAAATGGCCGAACGACGCCGGTGTGACCCCGATCGGCCTCTCGTCCTGATGTAGTTGGAAGCCGAGCCCGAACCTCGACACCTTGCCAAGCACCAGATCGACCCCCTCCACCTGCATGGAGGTCGCCTCGGTGAGCACCGCCTGGTCGACAGGTCCCCGCGGGTCGAGCAACGAAGCGTAGACAGCGGCGACCCCCGAGGCCGTAAAGTGGCCGTTGGTGGAAGGCACCTCGGCCTGTCGCCAACGACGAGTCTCGACGACCCGCATCCCGCTGAGCGTGGACGGATTGAAGTAGGCGTGGTGGAGCATGCGCTGATGGTCCGTCTCGAAGTGCCGGGCGGAGGCTCGACTGTCCGGTGCCACCGGATCGAAAGGACCCTTCCTGAGGTCGATCTCGCTGCACCGCGCCAGGTCGACGTCGCGGACACCGAACCAGACGTCGGCGTCGATCGGATCAGCCACCCATTCCCGCAGCAGATCACCGAAGCGGCCCGCGGCCGCCGCCCGACGCACCGGCTCGCCGACCAGGAAACCGAACGTGTTGGCGTGGTAGCCGTGAGCTGTGCCCGGCTCCCACCAGGGTTCGGTCGAAGCCAACGCCGCACACATGGCGTGCCAGTCGAGCACGACCTCGTCGGAAACTGTGGCGCGCAGCGCCGGGAGACCGGCCTGGTGGCTCATCACCTCCCTGACGGTGGCTGTCGATCGCAACTCCGGCCAGTAGGTACGCGCCGGCGTGTCGAGGTCGATCAGGCCGCGGCTCACCGCGGTCAGCGCCACCGCCGAGACCACGGCCTTGCCGACCGAATAAGAGTTGACCAGCGTGTCGGTTCGCCACGGCCGGGTGCAGGCCCGATCGGCCCAGCCGCCCCACATGTCGACAACCGTGCTCCCATCGGCGATTACACAGAGAGACGCGCCGAGATCACCGGGGTCGTCATCGGTCTTTCGGAAATTGTCGTGAAACACGTCACGTACGACTTCCCAGCCGGCGGCCGCCTCCCCGAAGACGGGAGCCTCAGACATGCCTCACCACCGATGGGTCCCAGTAGGCCACCCGGGGCTCAGCCATCGAGGCGCCTCTCGAGCATCACCACCCGCTTGGTACCTCCCTCGGTGTCCTGCTCTCCCACCGGCACGAAACCGTAGCGGTCGTGGAACTCCAACGACACATCGTTGCGGGGCCGGACGTTGACCTCGGCCAGCAGCACATCATGGTCCTCGGACCGCCCCCGCGCCGAGAACTCGTCGTAGAGCGCCCGTCCGATGCCTTGGCCACGACCGGCTTCGGCCACGACGATCCGGTCGACGTATATGAACCGGTCGTAGCGTTGCGAGAACCATTCATAGTTGAGACTGCGGTAGTCGACGCCCGGGCCATGAAGCCCGATCATGTAGCCGCCGACCGAGCCATCGGCCGCCGGCTTCACCAAGAACGAGTGGGCGACATCGGCGAACCAGTCGAGATCGCCTCGCTCCAGTTCGCCGACGGCCGGCACGGCGGCGTTGTTGAGTTCGAGGATCTCATCGAGATCATCGGGTTGCACGAGGCGAATCGGTGGCATACGGGCCAGTAGATCAGATGAGCAGGGCGTCGGTGACAACGTCGACGAGGGCCGGACCGTCATGGGCCAGTGCCTCCGCGATCGCGACCTCGAGATCGCCGAGATCATCGACCCGAATCCCCTTGGCCCCGCACAGTTGGGCGAACGCCGCGAAATCGGGGTTGTGGAGAGATGTCTGCCACACGTCGAAATCGGCGGCCCGCTGTTCCTTCGAGATCTTGCCGAGTTCGCGATTGTCCATCATTATGTGGGTGATGTTCATGCCGTACTTGACGGCGGTTGTGAGTTCCATGGCGTATTGGCCGAAACCGCCGTCACCCGATATCGACACCACCGGACGGCCGGCGAAATCAGGATGTCTCTGCGTTGCCGCCCAAGCCCCCATGGCCGCCGGAAAGGCGAAGCCGATCGAACCGAGGTAGCCCGACATCAGCACACTCTGGTCGGTGACCTCGAAGTAGCGGCCGAACGAATACGTGTTGTTGCCGACATCGACCGGAATGATCGCGTCGGCCGGAACGAGCCGGCTCAGCGCGTCGAACAACGCTGCGGCACCGATGCCGGCGGCGTGGTCGTCACCGATGCGGCTCCGCTTCTCGGCTCGCCATATCTGCCACCGCTCGGCCACCTCCGATCGGTGGTCGACGCAGCGCAGGTCAGCCGGCAAGGCCTCGGTGATGGCCGCGGCGGTGACGCCGACATGACCCTGGACCGGCACCGTCACCGGGTGGAAGCGACCGAGCGCCATCGGATCGAAGTCGACCTGCACGAGCGGCTTGTAGTCGGCGATGCCGGTATGGTTGGAGAACGAGACCCCGAACGCCACGATCAGGTCGGACTCATTCATGAACCAGCTCGCGATCGGCGTGCCGGAACGGCCGAGCACACCACATCCGAGTTCGTGGTGGTCGGAGATCAGACCCTTGCCCTTGAAGGTGGTGGCCACCGGCGCGCCGATCTTCTCGGCCAGCGCGGTGATCTCGGCCATACTGGCACGTGCGCCGTTGCCGACGATCACGAGCGGCCGTTCAGATCGGGTGATCAACTCCACCGCCTCGGCCAGGGCGGAGGTCGGCGGGCCGATCTCGCGTGATCCGGTGCGCCCGTCGGGGCCGGCGGCAACCGCTCCCTCGGGGGCCGCCGTCTCCTGCACCTCGTCGGGAAACACGAGATGGGCGACGTCACGCTCGACGATCGCGGTCTTGCACGCCAGGCTCATCAACTCGGCGTGGTCGGAGCCGGCCTGCACGGTCTGGGAATAGCGGGCCACGTCGGCGAATGCTCCCGCCAGATCGGTGTCCTGGAACGCTCCCCTGCCCCGCACTTTCGACGGGACCTGGCCCGAGAGCGCCAGCACGGGGGCCCGATCGGTCTTGGCGTCGTAGAGACCGGTGAGCAGGTTGGTCGACCCCGGCCCGGCGATGCCGAAACAAGCGGCCAGCCCGCCGGTGAGTTTGCCGTAGGCGGTGGCGGCGAAGGCCGCCGCACCCTCGTGGCGGATGCCGATGTAGGTGAGATCGCCGCGCTCCTCGGCCACCCGCATGGCGTCGGCGAGCCCGAGGTTGGAGTGACCGACCATGCCGAACACGTGGGTGACACCCCAGTTGACCATGGTCTCGACCATCACATCGGAGACGCTTCGGCCGCGGGCAACCTCGACCGGCAGGGCCACGTAGATGCCGTCGTCACGTTGCTCGGTGCGGTAGGCCGGGGGGGCGTCGGCGAAGCCCCCTGGCGGCCGGCCGTTCTTGGGCGAGTAGTCGTAGCCGTGCCACGGGCAACGCAGCCAACCCTTCTCGATGGAGCCCTCACCGAGCGGCCCACCCTGGTGCGGACACCGGTTGCCGAGGCAGCCGTAGCCGTCGTCGCTTCGGGTGACACACAGGACTTCGTGGCCGACGGTGGCCGTGGCGACCCTTCCCTCGGGCAACTCGTCGGCCTCTGTCAGTCGGTGCCAGACGAATTCACCTTCCGGGAGCGCCGGCTCGGCCCCCGAGGGTGTTTCCTCGGAACTCATCGGTTGATACCTCCATACGCGATTCCGGTCAGATGCGCCATGTCGAGGTCGAAGGTCGTGAGATCCCCGACATCGAACCCGGCCAGGCTGGTGTGGCCGCACGCTCGGGCCATGACCGCCATCAACTCGACTGTCGCGCCGAAAAAGCGATGGAGCCGCTGGGCTGCCTCGTCGACCGGCAGCCGCGACCGCAGTTCGGGATCCTGGGTGGCAATACCGACCGGACAGTTGTTGGTGGAACAGGCCCGCATGCCGATGCAACCGATGGCCTGCATAGCCGCGTTGGACACCGCGATCGCGTCGGCACCCAGAGCCAGAGCCTTGGCAAAATCGGTGTGGGTACGAAGTCCGCCGGTGATGACGAGAGTGATGTCGCCCCGCCCACAGGCGTCGAGATGGTGACGCGCCCGGGCCAGGGCGGGGATGGTCGGGACCGAGATGTGATCACGAAACAGCACCGGGGCTGCGCCCGTTCCGCCGCCTCGACCGTCGAGGATGATGTAGTCGACACCAATCCGCAGCGCGGCGTCGATGTCGTCCTCGATGTGTTGCGCGGAGAGCTTCACTCCGATCGGTATGCCCCCGGATTCCTCCCGCACCTCTGCTGCCGCCCGCCGGAAATCAGCTTCGGTGGTGAAGTCGGGGAACGTAGACGGCGAGATGGCGTCGGTGCCGGGTTCCAGTCCGCGCACCTCGGCAATCCTGCCCGTGACCTTGACGCCGGGCAGATGGCCGCCCGTGCCGGTCTTGGCGCCCTGACCGAGCTTGAAGTGGAAAGCCTGCACGTCACGAACCTTTTCGATCGACCAGCCGAAACGGCCGCTGGCCAGCTCGTAGAAGTAGCGGGTGTTCTCAGCCTTCTCCTCGGGCAGCATCCCGCCTTCACCCGAACAGATGCCGGTGCCGGACGACTCGGCGCCCCTGGCCAAGGCGACCTTGGCCTCCTGCGACAGCGCACCGAAGCTCATGTCGGAGACGAAAATCGGGATGTCGAGCCGCAACGGCCTCTCGGCGTTGGGTCCGATCACCACGTCGGTCGACACCGGCACGTCGTCGAGCTGGGGCCGGCGGGCGAGCTGCGCGGTAACGAACTGGATGTCATCCCATTTCGGGAGCTCGTCCCGCGGCACCCCCATCGACGCGACCGGCCCGTGGTGACCGAGGTGGGCGAGACCGTCACCGGCCAGCCGACGAATCAGCCCGACGTGGGGTTCGGCGGGGTCGCCGTGGGGGTCCTGATATCGGCCCTGGTAGGCGCGGAGGTCGAAGGGCTGGGGATGCTCACTGGTCCAAGCCCTGATCTCGTCGGAGTCGACCATGAGTTCGTCGCCCTCGAGCCACGACGGGAACCGGTGGAGACATTCGTTGTCGTCGTAGCTCGACACGCCCGTGTGAAAGACGTAGTCCCAGCCGTGGAGGCCACAGATCAGGTTGTCGCCCTCGATGCGGCCGTCGGCCATCAGCGCACCACGATGCAGGCAGCGTCCATGGAGGACGGAGTGGTTGTCGTCGAAGCGCACGATCACGAGATCGACATCGTCGACGATGACCCCGACCGGCTCGCGATCGGGCAGATCGGGCCAGTTGGCAATCGTCACCGGCGGCATTGGACTACTCGCCGAACTGCGCTCGGAGCTCGTATTTGAGGACCTTGCCCGACGACGTGCGGGGAAGTTCGTCGACGAGGTGGAGACGGGTCGGAAGTTTGAAGCGGGCCAGCCGCTCGCCTCCCCAGTCGCGGAGATCCTCGAGGGTGAGCTCACCCTCGGCGCAGACCACCACGGCGGTCACCGCCTCACCCCAGCGCTCATCGG
>QIIW01000106.1 GCA_003231645.1 Acidimicrobiia bacterium
AACAAACCCTCCACGACCTGTTCAGCCTCGACCGCTACGCCCCCAAACGCTGAACCTAGGTACTACACCCACCCACCACCAAAACACCCCCCGACCAGCACAAACACACCACCACCAACGCATACCCAGGAAACTCCCGCTAGCATCGGCAGCGGACGTTCCGTCCCGGCCCGGCGGGCTGCTCAGGTGTTGGTGAAACCGTCGCCGGGTGGCCAGACTGCACCAATGCTCGCCGACAGGAGCGTTGCCCGTTGTCCGGTCACCCGGGGAGGCTCTTGGATCCGGAGGCGAATGGTGGCTGAGGCCGGGTTCACCACCGACGTCGACTGCGCACGACAGCTCGACGCTGCGGATCCGTTGGCTGCGATGCGCGCCGAGTTCAACATACCGCCGGCCCCGGACGGGTCGGAGTCGGTGTACCTCGTCGGCAATTCACTGGGAGCCCAGCCGCGGGCATCACGCTCCTACGTCGGGACCGAACTGGACCGCTGGTCGCGGATGGGTGTCCGTGGCCACCGATCCGACCGTCTGGCATGGGTGACGTACCATGAGCTGCTGGTCGACCAGATGGCTCGAATCGTCGGTGGCCGCAGCGATGAAGTGGTGGCCATGAATTCCCTCACCGTCAACCTGCATCTGCTGATGGTGAGCTTCTACCGACCCACCCGGGCGCGTCACAAGGTGATCATCGAACGGCATGCCTTCCCATCGGATCACTTCGCGGTCGAGTCACAGATCAGCCAACGGGGTTTCGACCCTGATTCCTCGCTGGTGGTGCTGTCGCCGAGGCCGGGGGAGGAGACGCTGCGCCGAGCCGACATCATCGACACGATCCGCCAACACGGCGACGAGCTGGCTCTGGTGATGCTCCCCGGTGTGCACTACTACACCGGTCAGGTGCTCGACATGGCCGCAATCACCGAAGCCGGTCATGGTGTTGGTGCAATGGTCGGGTTCGACCTGGCCCACGCGGTCGGCAACGTCATGCTCGACCTCCACCAGTGGAACGTCGACTTCGCGGCCTGGTGCACATACAAGTATCTCAACGGCGGTCCGGGCGGCGTGGGTGGAGCGTTCGTCCACCAGCGCCATGTCGAGGATCAGGGCCTTCCCAAGCTGCTCGGGTGGTGGGGCACGGCGATGGCCACGCGCTTCGAGATGGACACGAAGTTCGAAGCGGTTCCCACCGTCGAGTCGTGGCAGCTGAGCAACCCCCCGATCCTCTCGATGGCTGCCCTGCGAGCCTCATTGGATCTGATCGACCGTGCCGGTGGCATCTCGGCCATGCGGCGAAAGTCCGAGAAGCAGATCCGATACACCGACTTTCTCGTCGATGCCCTGCTCGAACCCGAGATCGTGTGCATCACGCCGCGTCCACTGGCACAGCGCGGCTGCCAGTTCTCACTACGGGTGACCGCTTCGGGCATCGACGGTCGGTGGCCGGCGTGGCGTGCGACTGGCGCTATCCCGATGTCATCCGGGCGGCTCCCGTGCCGCTCTACAATTCGTTCGCCGACATTCACCGGTTCGTCACGATTCTCACCGGGTTGTTGCCCTGAGCCGGCACCGACCCCACGTCTGGGGGAGGGCCCGCCCCGCCCGGCGCCGTTCTGAGCGGAGGGGCCCGATGTCCTTGACCCCGCCGGCAAACGTCCGTACATTTCGGCGGGCCTTTCGAACCGAGGGAGATCCTTGACCAGGCTTGGGTTCCTACTCGACAGCGACTCCTGTATCGGCTGCCACGCCTGCACCGTTGCCTGCAAGAGCGAGCACGATGTCCCTCTCGGCGTCAACCGCACTTGGGTGAAATACATCGAGACCGGCGTGTTCCCCAACGTGAGCCGCCACTTCTCGGTGATGCGCTGCAACCAGTGCGACAACGCACCGTGCATTGAGATCTGCCCGACCGGCGCATTGTTCAGGGCCGACAACGGCGTGGTCGACTTCGACGACTCGATCTGCATCGGCTGCAAGGGCTGCATGAACGCCTGCCCGTACGACGCGATCTTCATCAACCCGGCGACCAACACTGCCAACAAGTGCAACTTCTGCAATCACCGAATCGCGGTCGGGCTCGAGCCCTCGTGCGTGATCATCTGCCCGACCCACGCGATCAGGGTCGCCGACTTCGACGACCCCCTCGATCCGGTGGCCGCTGTGGTCAGCCGGTCCGACGTGGCGGTCCGATCGCCGGAGCAGAACACCAAGCCGAAGGTCTTCTACCGTGGCGCCGATCAGGCATCACTCGACCCGACCCGCACCGCGATTGCGACCGACGGCATGATCTGGGCCGAAACCACGCCGGCACACCCGACGGTGCCGGGCTACCCGTTCGATGCCGGCGTGGTGGCCCGCACCGCCTACACCACGCCCCACCCGATCACCTGGAAAGGGAAGGTGTCGGGTTATCTCGTGACCAAGGCGATTGCCGCCGGTGTGATGGCCGTCGCCGCGCTCCAGGTACTACTCGGCAACTCCACCGCGCAGGCGACGGTGGGAGTGATCCCTCCGATGATCGCAGGAGTGTTTCTCGCCATCACCGGAGTGTTGCTCATCACCGATCTCAAACAGCCGAGTCGCTTCCACTATCTGATCACGCGGGGCAACCGCTCATCCTGGCTGGTGAAGGGGGCGTACGTCCTTATGGCCAACACGTTGGTCATCGGCCTGTGGTGGATGGGCGGCTTGTTCGATTCCGCCACCATGCTTCGATGGCTTGCCATCCCCGCAGTTCTCGGTGCCGCCGGCACCGCCGGATACACCGCCCTGCTTTTCGGACAGTGTGAGGGCCGCGATCTCTGGCAATCGCCTCTCGTGCTTCCCATGTTGTTGGCCCAGGCCGCGGCCACCGGTGGAGCCGCCTATTCACTGCTCGATCTCTTCGCCGAGGTCCCCGACACTACCGCCGTGGGGTGGGTACTTCTCGGCGGCACGATCGCATCGATGGTGATCGTCGCCATGGAGACCACCAGCCACGGGTCGCGTCACGTCGAGTTGGCCGTCCACGCCCTGACCCGTGGTGGCTACCGCAACCGATTCTGGTTCGGCGTGGTCGTCGGCATGGCACTCCCGGCGGTGCTGATGACCATCGCCCTCGGTACCGGCACCGCGGGCGTGGCCCTACCGGCTATCGCCGCGGTCGGCGTACTCGCCGGAACGTTCGCCTACGAGGACGCATTCGTCAGGGCCGGCCAGTCCGTCCCGCTCAGCTAGGAATCACCGTGACCGACCTTCGCAGCTATCCACCCCACGAGCAGTGGCACGACTGGCACGAGAACGACGCCGCGGCTTGGCCCGACAAGGTCGACCGCAACTACGCACTCGTGCCCACGACCTGCTTCAACTGCGAGGCGGCTTGTGGTCTGCTCGCCTACATCGACAAGACAACCGGCCGGATCGAGAAGTTCGAGGGAAACCCCGAACACCCGGCCAGCCGCGGCCGTAATTGTGCCAAGGGACCCGCCACCCTCAACCAGGTCTACGACCGCGAGCGTGTGCTGTATCCGATGAGGCGGGTCGGCGAACGTGGCGGGGGCCAGTGGGAGCGCATCTCCTGGGACCGGGCGCTCGACGAGATCGGTTCGAGAATCCGCAGTGCGATCCGCGACGAACGCCGGGACGAGATCATCTACCACGTTGGCCGGCCCGGTGAGGACGGGTACACCGAACGGGTCCTCAAGGCCTGGGGCGTCGACGGGCACAACAGTCACACCAACATCTGTTCGTCCAACGCCCGCATCGGTTACCAGTCGTGGATGGGTCACGACCGACCGTCATCCGACTTCGCCAACGCCGAGGTTATCTTCCTGATCTCGGCCCATCTCGAGGCCGGTCACTACTTCAATCCCCACGCCCAGCGAATCATCGAGGCGCAGAACAACGGCGCCACGGTCATCTGTGTGGACCCGCGGTTGTCCAACACCGGTGCGAAAGCCGACCATTGGCTTCCGGCCTGGCCCGGCACCGAGCCGTTCCTGCTCCTGACCATCGCACGGTTGTTGATCGAGGCCGACACCTGGCAGCACGACTTTGTGAGGCGGTGGACCAACTGGGAGACCTACCTCGCGAAGACCAGGCCCGATCTGCCATGTGAGTTCGAGTCGGTCAAGCAGGCCTGGCTCGATGAATACGCCGACCACACCCCCGAGCGGGCCGCGCACCTGTGCGGCGTCCCCGCCGAACAGATTCGTGAGATCGCCGGGATCATCGGACGCCATCCGACCAAGTTCGCGTCGCACAACTGGCGCGCCGCGGGTGCGGGCAACCTCGGCGGTTGGCAGACGGCCCGATGCCTGTTCTTTCTCAACGTGCTCACCGGATCGGTCGCCACGGTGGGTGGCACCAGCGGTAACGGTTGGAACAAGTTCAAGCCGGCCGCTCCCAAGGGTGCCCCACCCCTCAACGGGTGGAACGAGCTCAGCTGGCCCAGGGAATACCCGCTCGCCCACCACGAGATGTCGATGCTGCTACCACATTTCCTGGCCGAGGGCAGAGGCAGGATCGACACCTACTTCACCAGGGTCTACAACCCGATCTGGACCAACCCCGACGGCTTCACGTGGATGGAGGCGTTGAAGGACGAATCGAAGGTCGGGTGCCACGTCGCGCTCACACCGACATGGTCCGAGACATCGTGGTTCGCCGACTACGTCCTGCCGATGGGGGTCGGAGCGGAACGCCACGACGTGGCCAGCTTCGAAACCCACGCCGGACGTTGGATCGGTTTTCGTCAGCCGGTGCTCCGGCGCTACGCCGAATTGCAGGGGGCGAAGATCGACAACCACACACGTACCCACGAATTCAACCCCGGTGAAGTCTGGGAGGAAAATGAGTTCTGGATCGATCTGTCGTGGCGGATCGACCCCGATGGTTCCATGGGCATTCGCAAGTGGTTCGAAAGCGACAGCCGTCCCGGCGAACCGCTCACTGTCGATGAGTACTACGCCACTATGTTCTCCGAGTCGGTGCCCGGATTGGCCGAGGCGGCCGAGAAAGCAGGCCAGTCACCCCTCGACTTCATGCGCGACCGCGGCGCCTTCGCGGTGCCCGGTGACACCTACGAACCCTACGAACGACCGGTGGACCCTGCGGCGCTGGAGGGCTGTGTGAAGGACGATGCCGGTGTCTACCGCAAACCCGGCACCCTCGGTGGCTGGTCGGGTGAGATCTCTGATCTCCACGAAGTGAAATTGTCGCCGCTGGGTGACGGCTCACCTGGTGTCGACATCGATGGTCAGCCCAAGGAGGGCTTTCCCACGCCGTCGCGCAAGCTCGAGCTGTATTCCTCGACCATCGCCGACTGGGGCTGGCCCGAATACGCCACTCCAACCTGGATTCCGTCCCACGTCCACTGGGAAGATCTCGACCTTGACGGCGACGAACGGATCCTCATCCCCACCTTTCGAATTCCCACGCTGATCCACACCCGCTCCGGCAACAGCAAATGGCTGAACGAGATCAGCCACCGGCATCCTCTCTGGATCCATCCCTGCGACGCCGACCAACTCGGCATCGAGGAATCCGGTCTGGTTCGGGTCACCACACGAATCGGTCATTTCGTGATCAGCGCGTGGCGTACCGAGGGCATCCGTCCCGGTATCGTCGCTGCTTCGCACCACATGGGGCGCTGGCGGGTCGGCCCGGATCAAGCCAGGGGTTGGGGCAATGGTCAGGCCGACATCACCTCGATCCCCAACGATTCCGGCGGTTCGCAGTGGCGCCTTCGCCGCAATGGAGGAGTGGGCCCCTACGAGAGCGACGACCCCGACACCTCACGCATCTGGTGGAGTGATGCCGGCGTCCACCAGAACCTGGCGTTCTGCGTACAGCCCGATCCGATCTCGGGGATGCAGTGCTGGCATCAGCGGGTGCATGTGGGTGCGGCCCTTGACGGTGACCGCTACGGCGATGTGGTGGTCGACACGGCCAAGTCGCGTGAGGTCTATCTCGAGTGGCTCGAACGCACCCGCCCGGCCCCCGGCCCCGGCGGCCTTCGTCGTCCGATGTGGTACGCCCGTCCACTCAAACCGACAGCCGAGTCCTACGTTCTGGGGTCGCCGTAGCAGGTGGGCGAAACGTGCCGGCAAGGGGTGGCTCAGGAGAGTTCGTGGGCGGTCTTCTCGCAAACCGCCCGAAGCGAGAAACTCGAGCGAATCTGGGCCACGCCCGGAAGACGCGACAGGTGGGTCCGGTGGATGCGCTCGTAGTCCTCGACGTCATCGGCCACCACGTAGAGCACGTAGTCGGCGATACCGGCCATCAGGTGACAGCTCATCACCTCGGGGCAGTTGCCGACTTCCCGTTCGAATTCGGCTAGTAGATCTTCCTGCTGTCCGGTGAGACTGACTTCGACGAACACCGTGGTCGAGCGGCCAATGGCCGCCCGGTTGACGAGCGTCGTGTAGCCATTGATCACATTGGCCTGCTCGAGTCGGCGGACCCGCCGCAGACAGGCCGACGGCGACAGATGGACCTTCTCGGCGAGAGCGGCGTTGGTGATTCGGCCGTCGTGTTGGAGCTGGTTGAGAATGACTCGATCGGTTGTGTCGATAGCGACCCTCACAATAATCCTCTACTAATCCAGTTGAACGCGACATAAACGTGTGTCAACGCGCGGCCTCGCGCCATCATACGCATTCCTATTGCCCGATGTCGCATCTATGATCAGTTGAGGTCGAACGGGGGGTTCTCGATAATGCTCATTGGCGTACCCAAGGAAGTGAAGGTGGCCGAGCAGCGGATCGGCCTGACTCCCAACGCGGTTCACGAGCTGGTCACTCACGGTCACGGGGTCGTGGTGGGCACCGGGGCCGGAACCGGTATCGGCGCCGCGGACGCGGCCTACGAGCAGGCCGGCGCTCGAATCGCCACCGTCGAGGAAGTCTGGGACCAGGCCGAGATGATCGTGAAGGTCAAGGAACCACAGGCACCGGAACGGGCCATGCTGCGCCCCGACCAGGTTCTGTTCACCTACCTCCACCTGGCCCCCGACGTTGCTCAGACCGCCGATCTGATCGCCAGCGGTGCCACATGCATCGCCTACGAGACCGTCACCGATGCCAACGGCGGGCTCCCGCTGCTGGCGCCGATGTCGCGCGTCGCGGGGCGGATGTCCGTGCAGGCTGGAGCCCACGCACTCGAGGCCCCAAATGGTGGCGCGGGTCTTCTGCTCGGAGGCGTGCCCGGCGTACCGCCGGCATCGACGGTGGTGATAGGCGGCGGTGTGGTCGGCGAGAATGCCATCGAGATGGCGATCGGGCTCGGGTCGCGTGTCACAGTGATCGATCGCAACGTCGATGTTCTCGATCGTCTCGACCGCAGATTCGGCCCGGCACTGCAAACCATTTACTCGACCCGCCGCGCCATTGACGAGGCCGTCCTCGGCGCCGATCTCGTCATCGGAGCCGTTCTGGTGAAGGGCGACAAGGCGCCGAAGCTGGTAACCGCCGACATGGTCAGGCACATGCGGGCCGGTGCGGTGATGGTCGACGTGGCCATCGACCAGGGAGGGTGCTTCGAGACCTCGCATGCGACCACCCACTCCGACCCGACGTTCGTGGTCGATGATGTCGTCCACTACTGCGTGGCCAACATGCCCGGCGCCGTTCCCCGCACTTCCACCTACGCGCTCAACAACGCCACTCTGCCCTTCGTGTTGGCGCTGGCCGAAAGTGGGCCACGGCAGGCTCTGCTCGACGACCCGCATTTGCTCGGTGGGCTCAACGTCTATGCCGGTCACGTGACCGAGACCCACGTCGCGGCGTCCCAGGATCGCCCCTACACGGACCCGCTCGAGGCCCTCGGCTGATCCGAGTGGTCGCTAGCGTGGGCGGATGAGCAGTGCCGACCGACGGATACGAATGTGGACTTCCTGACCGACCCGTGGACCTGGTGGGTCGCACCGTTCACCAACGACGAGTCCATGAGACTCGCCCTCTACGCCGGCTTGCTGGCCGTGGTGTCGACATCGGTGGTGGGCGTCTGGGTGGTGCTACGCGGCATGAGTTTCTTCGGTGACGCCCTGGCCCACGGAGTTCTCCCGGGTATCGCCATTGCGTTCGTCGTCGGTGGCAACACGACCTTCGGCGCGGTGGTGTCGGCCTTGGTCATGATCGGCGGCATCAGCATGGTGAAGTCCCATTCGCCGCTGCCCGAGGACGTTTCGATCGGCATCCTGTTCATCGGGATGCTCGCCTTGGCCGTGGCGATCATCTCGAGCAACACGGGCTCCAGTGTCGACGACCTCGACCGATTCCTGTTCGGCTCGGTTACGGGCGTCGACGGTGCCGATCTGTTGCGGCAGGCGATCGCTGCGGTGGTGGCGGTGGTGGGTGTCGTCGTGCTGCACCGCGCTCTGCTCGCCCTGACCTTCGACGAGGCATCAGCCGGTCTGATCGGCCTCAAGCCACGACTCACCCATGGGGTTCTGTTGGCGTTGGTGGCACTCGCCATCATCGCCTCGTTCAAGACGGTGGGAAATCTGCTCGTGTTCGCTTTCCTGGTTGCGCCGCCCGCTACTGCCACCCTCATCGTCCGACGCGTGCATCGCATCATGGTCGTAGCCGTACTCCTGGGTTGGGTATCAATTGTGGTGGGCCTGCTGGTGAGCTTCCACCGCGGCACGGCGGCCGGCGCGAGTATGGCGCTGAGTGCAGTCACGCTCTTCTTCGTGGTGCTGGCCGGGAAGTCATTCGTGGGTTCGTTGAGAAACCGACGGATGGCCATGGCGGTCAGCGTGTGACGCCCGGGCCGTCAATCGGGGCGAGCCCGGGTCCGGCGCAGGAGCGGATCCGCAGCCGCCAGCAGACGATCGGCAACCCGCAGCACCCGTCCGGCGGCGCCGGGAGTGTCGGCATCGACGAGGTTACCCATCACCTGGAGGGTGATATCGGCGATGGTCTGGGTGCCGACGGCGAGGCGGAGCCCATTGCGCAGGATCAGGGGGTGCCCGATGAGGAAGCTGAAACGACGCCCGGTCCGCAGGAAGGCGTCGAATCTCTGCCCTATCTGCGCGTCGTACCTGGCCGGCGCGGTTGCCGGGTCTTCGATGAACAGATCGGCGGCGAGCATCCCCGACTCGAGCCCGTAGTCGATGCCCTCGCCGTTCATCGGGTTGATGAGGCCGGCGGCGTCGCCGACCGCCACCCAGCCGGGACCGTGACGTCGGGCCGAGCTCATCGGGAGACGCCACGCCCTGGGCTTGGCGGTGTAGTCGCCGGGGTTCCATTCGTCGCGTACGAGGTCTCGGTAGCCGTCGAGCAGTGAGCCCAGGTTGAGCCTACGAAAGCCCTTCATGGTCGACAGCGCGCCCACCCCGATGTTGACGGTGCCGTCGCCGGCCGGAAACATCCAGCCGTAGCCCGGCACTGCGGTGCCGCCCGGGCCCCTGAGAGTGAGACAGGCCTCGAGATGACGATCGGCGTGCCGGGGCGAGGGCACATAGGCACGGATGGCGAGACCGTGGGGCTCGTCGGCGACACGCCCCGCTCCGAGAAGGCGGGCGACCGGCCCGGGCGCTCCGGCGGCCACGATCACGAGGTCGGCCGCGTATCTCTCACCGTCGACCTCAACTCCTGTGACACGGTTGGCGTCGAGTGTCGGCACGGCCGTGGATTCCCAGCGAATCTCGGCGCCGGCGTCGAAAGCGGCCGCGGCCAAACGGGCGTCGAGAAGACGGCGCCGCCAAACCGCCCCGTTGGGTGGGAACACTCCGTTGTCGGGCCAGGGAAGGTCGCGCCGGGTGCGCCCCGCGATCATCCTCAGGCCGTCGATCCGGTGGGCCTCGCTCATGTCGATGGCGAGACGATCGAGAGCGGCCACGGCCCGGGGGGTGAGACCGTCACCGCATACTTTGTCGCGCCCCTTGGGGCCCTTCTCGAATACCAGAACCCTCGCTCCCGCACGGGCGGCCCTGATGGCAGAGGCCGAACCGGCCGGGCCGGCGCCGATGACGATCACATCGTGGCCGTTCATGACCTCGGGCCCCCGGACTCTCCGCGAGTCGGGTCGACCGCCGGAGGGAAACCGGGTGAGTGGGCACCATGGGAGCCGTGATCACCGTGGCCGTGATCGTCGAATATCAACAGTTCGTGATCGTGGTCGTGAGTGTCGTGGTCACCGAGAATCCGCCCGCCGAAGGCCCGGCGCAGGGCGGCGGGCCTGAGCACCTCGTCGGGCACCCCGGCCGCCACCAGTTCTGTCGCCATCAGGACCACTTCGGTGCAGTGTCGGGCCTCGTCGAGGTGATGGGTGGTGAGCACCACGGTCGTACCCCGTCGGGTCTCGGCGGCCATCACTTCGAGGATGCGATGCTGACTCGGTAGGTCGAGACCGGTGATGGGCTCGTCGAGCAACAGCACTTGAGGCTGTCCGGCGAGGGCCCTCGCGACCCGGACCCGCTGCTGCTGGCCGCCGCTGAGATCATGAAACTGTCGGCCCATGAGGTCGGCGATGGCCAGGTGCTCAGCGGCGGCGGCGATGGCCGAACGGTCGGCGCCGGACAGCCGCCGAAGCAGGCCGGCGTGGCGATAACGGCCCATCTCGAGCACCTCACCCACCGTGATCGGCATCCAACCGGCCGAGCCGTGCTGCATCACGTAGCCGACGTCGGGCGGGTCGACTCCGATGATCGAACCGGTGATCGGGGTCACCAACCCGGCGAGTGCGTTGAGAAGTGTGGTCTTACCCGATCCGTTGGGCCCCATGACCGCAGTCGAGGTACCACCGGGAAAGACGTGGTTTATGTTCCTGATGGCCACCTTGGCGTCGTAGGCGACCGTGAGTCCACGGACTTCTATCGACTGGCGAACCATCCCGGCACGCTATCGGGGCAGGTGACTCATGGCAGCAGCCCGACGTGGGCCAGGGCCAGGCGCAGGAGGCGGTCGTGGCCGCCTGTCATCTCACTGCGGACTTCGGGGCTCATGGCCTCGTCCGGGGTGACCCACGCCAGGTCGAGAGCCTTCTGCGACGGTTCGGCCTCACCGTCGATCACCACGACGTAGGCGAGGCTGACCGCGTGTTGCCTGGGATCGTGATAGCCGGAGATGTCGGGGTCTGGGAAATACTCCGCCACCGCGAACGGTGTGGGATTGGCAGGCAGTCGTGGCAGAGCCATGGGTCCGAGATCCTTCTGGACGTGACGCAGCAAGGCATGGCGGATGCGTTCGCCGAACATCACCCGGCCGGTCACGAGCGCCCGACTGATGGTGCCGTCCGGCATGGCCTGGAGCAGCAGCCCGATCTCGGTGACCTCACCGATGGAGTCGAGCCTGACGGGAATGGCGTCGACGTAGATGATCGGAACACGGTCTCGTACTTCGGTGAGGTCATCGGTACTCAGCCAGGCGGATCGTGTTTCGGTGATGTCGGACACCGCCAGATTGTCGCGTGACTCGCGTGCCGCGATGGGGACCCACCCGAGCATCACGAAGTCGGCGCACTTGTCCGCCGCGGCCTATCGTCGCTTCGGGGGTCGGGATCGTCGGACCCCCGAACCAGGAGGCCAAGGCCATGACCGAGACACGACCATCAGCCGAGACCGGCACCAGGGCGCGGTAGGACCGCCGTTGTCCACCGTCACCGACTGGAACCCGCTGCTCCGGGGAGAGTTCGACAAGCCCTATTGGCGCGATCTTCAGAAGTTCGTCACCGAAGAGCGCTCGGCCACCGAGGTCTATCCGCCGCCCGATCGGGTCTTCGCCGCGTTTCACCTCACGCCCCACGCCAACGTGAAGGTGATAATCCTCGGTCAAGATCCCTACCACGGCCCAGGTCAGGCCCACGGACTCTGCTTCTCGGTCTCGCCCGGAGTGCCTCGGCCGCCGTCGCTGGTCAACATCTGCATCGAACTCGAATCCGACCTCGGGATCGTGACTGACACCAACGGGTCGCTCGAGGCCTGGGCGCGTCAGGGAGTCCTCCTGCTCAACACGACCCTCACCGTGCGACGGGGCGTGGCCGCGAGTCATCAGAGACACGGATGGGAGACCTTCACCGATCAGGTGCTCAGGGTGGTCGATACCAAACCGGAGACCGTGGTGTTCATCCTCTGGGGCTCATCGGCGCGGGCCAAGAAGAGGCTCATCGACAGCAGTCGACATGTGGTGATCGAGTCGTCCCATCCGTCGCCGCTCTCGGCCCATCGCGGATTCTTCGGCTCGAGGCCGTTCAGCCGGGCCAACGCGGCCCTCGTGGCCGCTGGGCGCGAGCCGGTCGACTGGTCGATTCCGCCCGCCTGACGCTCGACCAGAGAGCGGCGACGTCGTGATCGTCGAGCGCCTGCCACTCGCCGGGCGTCAAACCGTCGATGGTCACCGGGCCGATGGCTTCACGGACCAGCCGCAACGTCGGGTGCCCCACGGCTGCGGTCATGCGGCGGACCTGTCGGTTGCGTCCCTCGGTGAGCCGGATCCGTAGCCAGCAATCAGGAACGGACCTGCGCACCCGGATCGGTACGCGCCGCGGCGGCAGGAGAGGCGGTTCCACCAGCCTCTCGACCTGCGTCGGAAGAGTCGACCCATCCTTCAATTCGACTCCCGAAGCAAGCCGCTCGAGAGCCCCGCGATCGGGGATCCCCTCCACCTGCACGAGATACGTGCGCGGATGGCCGATTCCGGGATCCATGAGCAGACCGCGCAGGCGTTTCGATCCGGTGAGCACCAGCAGGCCCTCGCTGTCACGATCGAGTCGGCCGGCCGCATAGATGCCGGGCACGTCGATGTAGTCGGCGAGCGTCTCGCGCCCCTCATGATCGGTGAAGGCGGTCATCACACCATGGGGCTTCCAGAATCTCACCACCGGTTCAGAGTCGCCGACACCGTCCACCGGTCAGAAATACCAGGGAAAGCCCGACCAGTCCGGAGCTCGCTTCTCGAGGAAGGCGTCCCGCCCCTCCACGGCCTCCTCGGTCATGTAGGCCAACCGCGTGGCCTCGCCGGCGAACACCTGCTGGCCGACAAGGCCATCGTCGATGAGATTCAACGCGAACTTGGCCATTCGCTGAGCGGTCGGACTCTTGGCATTGATCTCGGCTCCCCATTCGAGCGCGACCTGTTCGAGTCGGTCGTGGGGCACGACCTTGTTGACCATCCCCATGTCGAACGCCTCCTGCGCCGAGTAGTCGTGGCCCAGAAAGAAAATCTCGCGTGCCCGCTTCTGGCCCACCTGGCGTGCGAGGTAGGCCGACCCGAACCCGCCGTCGAAGCTCGCGACGTTGGTATCGGTCTGCTTGAAGATCGCGTGTTCGGCCGACGCGATGCTCAGGTCGGCGGTGACGTGGAGGCTGTGGCCGCCACCGACCGCCCAACCCGGCACCACGGCGATCACGATCTTCGGCATGGTGCGAATGAGACGCTGCACCTCGAGTATGTGAAGACGCCCGGCACGAGCCGGGTCGATGGTGTCGGCGGTCTCGCCCGCGGCGTACTTGTAGCCTTCTGGACCGCGGATCCGTTGGTCGCCGCCCGAGCAGAACGCCCAGCCACCGTCCTTGGGTGATGGTCCGTTTCCGGTGAGCAGCACACAGCCGACGTCACTCGACATACGGGCGTGATCGAGGCATCGGTAGAGTTCGTCGACGGTGCGGGGCCGAAAGGCGTTGCGCACCTCGGGACGATCGAACGCGATCCGCACCGTTCCCTGACTTCGGGCCCGGTGGTACGTGACGTCGGCGAGTTCATCGAAATCGGCGACCGTCGACCATGAATCGGAGTCGAACAGGTCTGATACGTGATCGTCGAAAGCCATCTGGGTCCTCGCTGGGGGGCGCGCGCAGGCTAGCGCTCCACCACCCCCTCACCCAGAACCTGGGGCGTGTCCAGCCACGCACGGCACCGTTCAGGCGCCCATACCGCCGCATCGTATGTGCCTCGGCCCACGCTGTCGCCGGCTTCGGTCAGCGAAATTCCGTCAGCATCGCGTCGGCCTCGGCCCGGCGCAGGAGAAGGACCTGGGCCCCGGAATCGGTGGTGAATGGCCTGGTGGGCAGGGTGGCGGTCTTGGGATCGAGGCCCCGTAGCGTGAGTCCCAGGCGTGCGGCATCCCGGAAGGTCAAGGCATCGTCGACCTTCACATTCGCGGCGACGCCACGAACCACTCTCAGCAATGTGAACGGGTTGTAGGTGCGGCCCATACGGTTGAACACGGCGGCCAGGAACTTCTGCTGGCGTTGGACACGCCCGAGGTCGGATGTCGGGTCCCGGACCTTCTTTCCATCGATGATCTCCACGTAGTGACGGGCCCGCACATACGCCAGCGCGGTGTCAGCGTCGAGTCGGACCGGTCCACTCGTGTCGATACGGAGTCCCGATCCCAGGTCATATGCCGGATTCGGGATGTCGATTGTGACTCCCCCGAGAGCATCGATGAGTCCCAGGAATCCGGCGAGATCGACCTGGAGGTAGTGGTCGACCCTGATCCCGAGTTCCGACTGGATGGTACGGACCAACGCCGCGGGGCCCCCGAAGTAGAACGCGGCATTGATGCGGTTGGCGGGTCCCCCGTCGAGGGGCAGGTAAAGATCGCGGGGGATGGCCAAGAGACGTGGCCCGCCCTCTCCGAGGTGCAAGACGGCGATGGAGTCGGTGCGCTCACCCGAGACCGAGGAGCCGATGATGGCACCGGCGTTCGGTTGATCGGCACTGATTCCGGCCCGCGAGTCGGTGCCAACGATCAGGTAGTTGGTGCCCCGGGACGACGGTTGGAGGACTCCCGACAATTCGACCCGCTGAACGCTTCTCCAGGACGACCACCCAATCAGTGATACGACCGTGAGCGATCCGACGAGAGAGAGCACCAGCGCGACCATCAACTTGACGAGGCGTCGCCGCCAGACCGCCGGGGGGGAGGTGTCGCGGCGGCCGGCGCGCCGCCGACGGGCCGACTTTCGTCCACGTCCGGACGACGCCTTCGAGACGACGGAAAGCGAACGTGGGTCTGGTGGGGGATTCGACATGACGGTGAAACAGTCCACCACGAACGCGCGGCAATCCGTCGCGCGCGTGGCCGATGCCACCGCAGGCTGTCGCCGGTTCGCTATCTTCATGGCGAAGCGGGTGGTCGCTCGATCATGGCTTTGGCCAGCATGGAATCATCACAACTATTTCGCCGGATACTCCTGCCGATGTTGGCAGTGCTGCTCGTGTGGCCGTCCGCGGTCGGTGCCCAGGGCTCGATCAGCGATATCCGCAAGCAGCGCGAGGACGCTCGCGACGCGAAGGCGGCCGCGCTGGCCAAAGTCGATCTTCTCAAGCTCGAGGACTCCCAGGTGGCCGATGTGCTGGCCGAGATCCAGGCTTCGGTCGACGCCCAGGTCGCTCGGGTCGAGGGGGCCAGACAGGCACTCGACGCAGCAATGGCCGAGGTTGAGGGTCGAAAGTCGCGGGCCACCGACGCTTCGGCGAAGCTGGTAACCACTCGGGAGCAGATCTCCGAGCGGGCGGTCGAGGCCTACGTGGGATCCAACAACGGGGTCGAGCCGTGGCTGCAGTCGACCGACCTCAACCGCACCGCGATCAGGCTGGCGTTCCTCGATTTCACCGCGGGATCGGATCGTGATCTCCTCGATCAGCTCCGTCGACTGGAGGCGCAGCGCAAACAGGAGCTGCTCGCCGGAGTGGAGGCGCAGCAGCAGGCCGACGACCTCAGATCCTCCCTCGAGACCGAGCTGACACAACTTGAGGAGCGTCG
>QIIW01000010.1 GCA_003231645.1 Acidimicrobiia bacterium
TCCACCGGAATCGAGCTGAGCACCGCGTTGCCCGACATCGGATCGATCACCGCCGGGTCGGTGAGCACGTTGGAATTCACCCCGGCATGGCGACCGGCCACCTTTAGCCGAGTACCCGGAAAGGTGTGACCCCAACCGTGGGGGAGGCTGACCACACCGGCCATCACGGCATCGGTGACCTCGACCGGAGCAACGACCTTGCCCACCCTGGACCGGATCTCGGCCTCGCCACCATCGGCAAGCCCGAGCCGCTCGGCATCGACGGGATGAACCTGGAGGGTGCATCGGCCCTTGCCCTTCACCAGCACCTCGAGGTTGTGCATCCAGGAATTGTTGGAACGCAGATGGCGGCGACCGACCAACCTCATCCGGTCGTCGCCGGACCACTCCGTCACCCGCCCGGCCAGTCGATCGAGATCGGCCGCGAACGGTCCGGCCCAGAGATCGATGCGAGCCGACGGTGAGCGGAGATTGCCCGGAAGTCGCGGCACCAGTGGCCCGAGATCGATGCCGTGGGGATGCTCGAGCAGTTTGGCAATCGAGAGACCATCGGGGTCGGTGCCAAACCCGTCGCCGTACGGCCCGGTGCGCAGCATGGCGTCGAGCACCCGGTCACTTCCGGTGTCGCCTTTGACCAAACCGATGAGTTCGTCGACGTCACGACCGGCCACCGGAGACGCCTCGGCCCGGACCTCCCCCTCGAGCAGTCCGCGCAGCACCCGGTCGTGGACCAACGACGGATCGGCGCCGGCACCCATACCCATGGCGATGAGCGTGAACCGGGCGAGTATGTCGTCCTCACTCGGGCCGTCGTGATCGAATACCGGCGGCGAGTAGTTGGCGATGTTGCGCACCGCGAGTCCGTAGAAACTGATGTCGTAGTGGCTCTTGTCGAGTGATCCGGGGGGAGGCAGGATCACGTCGGCGTGGCGGGTCGTCTCGTTGATGTAGATGTCGAAGGAGATCATGGCTTCGAGATCGGCGAAGGCCCGATCCATCCGGACGCCGTCGGGACCCGACAGCACCGGGTTGCCGGCAAAGGTGACCATCATCCGCAACTGACCATCTCCCGGGGTGAGGATCTCGTCGGGGAGATCGGCCACAGGAAACTCGCCCTGCACCTCGGGGCGGTCGTTGACCCTGCTCCGGAACCGGCCGACCTGGTAGACCCGACCCTCCGGTCGCGCCCTGACCCGTTCGCTCGCCGGGCTGGTGAACATCGAGCCGCCGGGCCGGTCGAGATTGCCGGTGACGATGGTGAGAACGTCGATCAACCAGGTGGTGAGGGTGCCGAACTCGACCGTGCAGGTGCCGATACGACCGTAGATCGCAGCCGATTCGGAACCGGCGATCTCCTCGGCCAGCCAGCGGATCGTGTCGGCACCGACGCCCGTGACCACCGCGGCGGCTTCGGGCGTGAAAGCGGCGAGCCGTCCCGGTAATTCGTCGAGGCCGTCGACGAGGTCGCCAAGATGCTCGGGATCGGCGAGTCCGGAGGCGAACAGGTGGTTGATCATGGCGGCCAGCAGGACGGCGTCGGTGCCGGGCCTCACCGCGATGTGTTGATCGGCGTGATCGGCGGTGCGGGTGCGGCACGGGTCGATCACCACGACCCTCGCTCCTCGCTCGCGCAAGGCGTCGATACGATCGGGAAACCCCGGGGCTGTGCAGAGGCTCCCATTGGATTCGAACGGATTGGCACCGAGCATCACCAGCAGATCGGTGCGTTCGATATCGGGGATCGGAATGATCAACCCGCCGCCGTAGAGATACCCGGAGGCCACATGACGCGGCATCTGGTCGACGGTGCCGGCCGAGAACCGGCTGTGGCCGCCGAGAGCCCGAACCATCTGACGCAGATGGGTCGACGCCGACAACAGATGCGCCGTCGGGTTACCGAGATAGATGCCGACCGAGTCGTTGCCGTGAGCCTCACGAACCGCCGACAGTTTCTCGTCGACCACCCTCCAGGCCTCATCCCACTCGACCTCGACGAATACCGGAGCGCCTTCGTCGTCGAACCCGCGCCTCACCACCGGCTTGCGGAGCCGGTCGGGGTCATCGTGGAGTTGCTTGAGGCTCGAACCCTTCGGGCAGATGAAACCCGATGAGAAGACGTCGTCACGGTCACCTCGGATTCGGACCACCCGACCGTCACGGATCGAGATCTCCAACCCGCACGTGGCCTCGCAGAGTGGACAGGTTCGAAACACGGCTCGGTCGGCGGCGCGGTCGGTCATGCCCATATCGTGCCACGCGACGGCACCCCGACCGAAACGTCGAGTCCGGCGCTCAATGTCTCGTCGGCCCTCCGGGCCGGGGGCAGGGGGATCAGACCTCGAGTTGGGTGGAAAGCGACTCGACCGACTCGATGAACTCCTCAATCATCTCCATGACGACCTGTCCGGCCCCTTTGCGCCGGTTCATCGAGCCGACGATCTGACCAACGAAATAGCCGGCCAGTTTCTCGGCTCCCGACCCTGCGTTGTGCGACGCACGGGTGATACGACGCTGCGCCTCGGCGCTGAGGATCGGTTGCAGAGGCATGCCGAGCGGGGCCGGCGTGTCGACCCTCTCCCATTCCTCGGTCCACGCCGACTTGAGCATCCGTGCCGGCTTGCCGGTGAGTGAACGCGAGCGGATCGTGTCGGCCGACGTGGCGCGGAGCATCTTCTCCTTGACCACCGGATCGGTCTCGGCTTCATCGGTCGTGAGCCATACCGAGCCACACCACACTCCCTTGGCTCCCAGCGCCATCGCCGCCGCCATCTGACGTCCACAGCCGATGCCACCGGCCCCCAGGACGGGCACGTCGACAGCATCGACGATCTCGGGGATCAGGACCATCGTGCCGATGTCGCCGGTGTGGCCGCCGGCCTCACCACCCTGGGCGATGATGACGTCAACCCCGGCCTGGACACTGCGCTCGGCGTGGACGGGACGCCCGGCCAGCGCCCCCACCAGACGGCCGGCGTCGTGGGCGGCGTCGATCATGTGTTGGGGTGGCGGCCCCAAAGCGTTGGCGAGAAAACTCGCCCGGTGCGCCAGCGCGATCTCGACCTGCGGTCCGGCCGACTTGGCCGAGAACGGCGCCTCGTCGAAGCTGTCGAAACCGCGGACGCCGGTGACGACCTCCTTGGGGAACTCGGGAACCTCGTAGCGACGCAGAATGTCGTCGATGAACTCCTTGTGTTCCGGCGGTATCAACTTCACGAGGTCGGCCATCGTGTAGCCCCCCTCCTCATCGCCCGCGTACTTGGCCGGAACGATCATGTCGACGCCATAGGGCCTGTCGCCGATCTCGTCCTCGATCCAGTCGAGGTCGATCTCGAGCGACTCCGGCGAGTGGGCAACGGCACCGAGCACGCCCATGCCCCCCGCCTTCGACACCGCGGCCACTACATCACGGCAATGGCTGAATGCCAGAATCGGAAACTCGATACCGAACATCTCGGTGATCTCAGTGCGCATGGCGCCTCCTGTGGATTGTTGGTTTGATCATCTCGCCCTCCTGGTCTCGATCCAAGTCTCAGACCATTCCTTGCCTACGCAATTCGGCGTAGCTCACGCCCTTGTCGACCCTGGGTTCCGGTGGGAGCCCGAGTATGCGCTCGCCGATGATGTTGCGCTGGATCTCGTCGGTCCCGCCACGGATCGACATCGACGGGCCGGTGAGGAACTCGACCATCGTGTCGTCAACGAGGGCACCGGCCGGACCGAGGGCGTCGCGCATCAGCGCGGTGCGTTCCTTGTAGACCTCGACCAGCCGAAGCTTTCCACCCGAGCCGCCCGAGCCATCCGGTCGCCCCATCTCCACCTCGGCCTGCCGGCGGGTCGCGGTCCAGGCCGCCACCCTCTGGCGGACATAGATCCGCATGGCCCGATCGCGCCACACCGGATCGGTGGTGCGGCCGAGCGTCCCGAGTCGGTCGAGCCACCCGTAACCACCGCTCGGGTCGAGGCCACCACCGGATCCACCGAGGCCGGCGCGTTCGTGGGTGAGAACTGCCATGGCCACGCCCCAGCCCTGGCCCTCACCGCCGAGGATGTCGTCACGGCCGACTCTGGCCTCGTCGACGAACACTTCACTGAAATGGGTATCGCCGTTCATCTGATGAAGCGGCCTGACCTCGACCCCTTCGGCCTGCATGTCGAGGGCGAACATGGTGAGACCACGATGCTTCACCTGACCGGTGTCCGTGCGGGACAGACACATACCCCACCGCGAATAGGGGCCGCGACTCGTCCACACCTTCTGGCCGCTGATCACCCACTGATCACCGTCCAGTTCGGCCCGCGAGGCGACATTGGCCAGATCGGAGCCCGCGTCGGGCTCGGAAAACATCTGGCACCAGATCTCCGAACCGTCGGCGATGGGACGCAGCCATCGCCGCCGCTGATCCTCGGAGCCGGAATCGAACAGGATCGGGGCCACCAGGCTGATCCCGACGGCGAAGGGATACATGTCGGGAACCGCGAACTCCGACAGGACAGAGCCGATCAGATCGGCTTCGTCGCCGTCGCCGTCACGGCCACCGAACTCGACCGGCCACTTCGGCACGGCGAGACCGTGCTCGGCCGCTCGTCTCAGCCAGGTCCGGCCGACCTCGATGTCGTCGTTGCCGGCGCCGAGAACGGATGACGGCGCTTCGGGGTCGCGCCGCGGCAGGAAGCCGACAACAAGCGATCGGATCTCGTCAATGTCGGCCACGGACCCTCAGGATAGGCGTGGCCATCGGGGTGGGACCAACCTGAAGTGAACGATCGTTCACCGGTCGTCGAGAGTTCTCAGACCCCCCACTTGCCGACCATCACAGCGATGGTGACGATCACCAGTGCCGTGTCGACCACGCCGCCGATCAGCAACTTGTTCTCGATCGAAGCGGCAAGCGTGTCATCACCCGACTCGCGGGCATCGGCGGCCCTGCGACCGTTGGGGGCGAAGAACGCCATGCCGAGGGCCGAGCCGACCACCACCGTGAGAAAACCGATCGACACGAACAGATCGGACATCTCGTAGGGAGAGTTGTCGACCGAGGTGACCAGGCCCACGCCGGTGAGAAGGGCCAGGACTGCGGCCGGCATGTAGAGGGTTCGCAACAGTCCGACCATGTTGCGGTGCCATCTTGCGGCGACCGTCCCGCCGGCTCTCTGGAGCTGTGGCGTGAGGAGGAACCGGACGACATTGGCACCCAGCCAGGTGCCGGCCGCGATGATGTGAATGGTGAGGAGGGTGTCTCTCATGGGCGCCGAGGCTATCCCCGGCACCGGCACGGCCGGCCGCGCGAAAATCCCGGCCGACGTGGCCATAAGTGAACGAGCGTTAGCTTTTCCGCGGGCGGCTACGTAGATTGACGACATGACCGAACGTGATGTTGTGATCGTCGATGCCGTGCGCAGTCCCGTGGGCAAGCGCAACGGCGAACTGGCAGCCATGCAGTCGATCAACCTGCTGGGCGATGTCCAGCAGGCGCTCTTCGATCGCACCGGTATCGACCCCGCCGACGTCGGCCAGGTGATAGGCGGCTGCGTCAGCCAAGTCGGTATGCAGACCATGAACGTGGCCCGCAACGCGTGGCTCGCCGCCGGGCTGCCGTTGGAGGTGGGCGCCACCACTGTCGACAACCAGTGCGGCTCCTCGCAGCAGGCCACCAGCTTGGCCTACGCCATGATCAAGGCCGGGGTCGTCGACTCAGCCGTTTCGTGCGGAGTCGAGGTGATGAGCCGGGTGAAGATGGGGTCCTCGATCCCCCAGGAACCCGATGTCGGTGTGCCGGTCAACAAGCGCTACTGGGATCACTACGAGTGGACGTCCCAGTTCGAGGGGGCCGAACGTATCGCCGAGCAGTGGGACATCACCCGTGCCGACACCGACGCCCTGGGACTTCGCAGCCAACAGCTTGCGGCCACTGCGTGGGCCGAAGACAGATTCGCCACCCAGATCGTGCCGATCGAGGCCCCGGTCCTGGACGACGAGGGCAACGACACCGGCCGGACCCACACCGTCACGCGCGACGGCGGGCTCCGCGACACGACGCTCGCCGGGCTGGAGAAGCTGAAGACCGTCGGCCGCGAGAACGCCATCCACACCGCCGGATCGGCCAGCCAGATCAGCGACGGTGCCGGCGCGGTGCTATTGATGACGGCCGAGAAGGCGGCCGAGCTGGATCTCACTCCGCTGGCCCGAATCATCGACGTCTGCAACGTCGGCTCCGACCCCGTTCTCATGCTCACCGGCCCGATCTTCGCCACCAGAAAACTGCTCGCCGACAATGGACTCTCCATGGACGACATCGACGTGGTCGAGATCAACGAGGCCTTCGCTTCCGTGGTCCTGGCCTGGGAGAAGGAACTCTCGCCCGACATGGCCGGAGTCAACCCCAACGGAGGCGCCATCGCCCTGGGCCACCCGCTGGGGGCCACCGGCTCGATACTGATCACCAAGGCGGTCCACGAACTTCACCGGGCCGGCAAAGAATACGCCATCGTCACCATGTGCTGTGGTGGCGGCCTCGGCACCGGCACCCTCATCCAGCGCCTCTGAAATCGCTACTTCCCGGGCGGTCCGGGCGCCAATTCGATCCAGGTCACTCCGGGGGTGAGCGCCACCGGAATGCCGTCGGGCGTGGTCCACGTGGCCACCGAGTCGATCGACGGTTTGGTCCATGTGGCCTCGACCACCTGGCCGTCGGTGAACACCCATGCCCGGCCACTACCAAGAAACTGCTCCTCGTAGACGGTCGATCCGATGATGTCGACCGCCCCGGTCGAAACCTGTTTGACCTCCGCCACGATCACGTTGGCGGCCATCACCTGCACCCCATCGGCGTCAAGGTGGGCGGTGCCGTCCTGGGTGCGAAGCCAGCCACCGGCCGCGGCGTCCCAGTCCCATCGGGCCGTGACCGACGGGAACTCGACCGTGAACGACTTGGCGGGTCGCGCCGTCGGCGGCAGACCGATCGTGTCGGAACGGTATTCGAAATGCGGGGGCGGGGCGCCGCCCGACCCTGACTTGGCGGCTATGGCCTGCATGGTCGCGGCGTCGGTCATCAGATTGTAGGTACCGGGCCGATCCTTGGCCCGCGTGTATTCGCTACGGGTGGCCGCGCCAAGATCCACGATCTTCTGCCGACGCAGCAACGCACCGTGGACCCTGTTGGCCCCCGACCACACGAAAATCGGGTCGTTGAGCGACCCGAGCAAGGCAATGTCGGTGCTTCGACCCGATCGCACCGGACCGATCACCGCCGGCGCGTTGGTGTGGAAGACCACGGCCAGACGCGTGAAACCACCCTCGATCTGCTCCTCGTAGACCATGTCTGCCTGGGAGATTCCAGCTTGGGGACGACCCTTGGGTGTGTTGTCGATCTTGGCGAGAATCGCCGGCCGATCAGCCACCGACGGGTCGGACAGGGGAAGCCCGGTGAGCGGCGCGATCCCCTCCGCCGCCGGTGCCGGCGGCAGGGCAACCGGGGCCACCACTATCCGGTCCGGATCAATCTGGCCGAGCACGCCCCGGTAGGCCGGATTACCGGAGACAACCGTCACCGACCTCATCGACGCCGGCAGAGGATCGACCCTCACCGGTTCGGGCAGACCACGACTCGTCGGAGGCGACACGACGACCGCGGCCGTGGTCGTCGGCTCGACCGACGACACGACGGTCGACGACGTCGATTCGACGGTGGTGGACTCGGCCGGGTCGGCCGCGGCGCCTCCCGCGCCGCACGCTGCAGCGATCAGGGCGACGGCCAGAAGAAGGGCAGAAAAGCGGTAGGACACGGGCGACAACGCTAGGGGGCGGTCCCCGTGGTCACACCGCGGCGGCGGCGATCCCCTCGGTGAGAGAGACGAACTCCTCGACTTCGGCAACCGTGAGCGCCTCGAGAGTGCGGGTGCTCAGATCGTTGGTGGCCACCTCCACCTCCCAGCGGCCGGCCTTGTCGGCTTCGGTCGGCTCCGGATAGGGCTTCCGCCAGCCGAACAACGGCAGCCGCGCCTCGGCGTCGGGGGTGCACACCATCATCATGAGTGGATCGATTCCGGCCGCCACCACCGCGTTGGCGTGAAGCGAGAACCGCAACTCGCGCAACACGTGGGCGAGCTGGCAGGTCCGAGCCGCGGCTTCGTCGGACCGGGGCATGACCCGCCAGCCGGCAAAGATAGGGGCACCGAGCAGGGAGGCGTTGTCGACCACGCGTTCGGCAAGTTCGACCCAGCGTTCGAGGTCGGGAACGTCGGAGAAATGGTCCCGGCCGTAGTTGGCCGCGATCGAGGCGTAGATCTCGGCCGCCTTGGCCGGGTCGGCGGTCTCCATCGCCTTGTTCCACTCCCGGCTGAGCAGCCCGGGCTCGATGAACACCGCCGACGCCATCACGACATCGGCGTGGACCCGGCCGAGCACGCCGAACCGTCCGGCCATGTAGACACCCACCCCGGGGGCCACGTTCATTTCATCGGCGCGGGCGAACCCGGCCGGGTCGGACATGAACCTCGCTCCGAGATCGGAGATCATCGGTGCTAGCTTCCTTGCAAGTTCTGATCTGGGCATGGTTGTCCTCGACCTCCGATGTCGTCGGCTCCACGCTAGCTTTCGGCTGCCACCATGACATGATCGAGAAAACGATCGGTCACCTCGACGGCAAGGTCGAGGAACACGAGGCCCTCCGGACCCGGGTCGGGGTCGATCACCACCCCCCAGATCAGGTGACACTCCGGGCCGTCGTCTCGGATGACGAACGTGCCGTGGCACATGTCGAGCCCCGTGTCTCCCTCGACCTTGTAGGCGCGGCGCCACGGCGGCTCACTCGACAGGACGGTCTCCACGAAAGGTGGCCTTGCCGGGTCGAGCACCAGGTGAAGCACCGCTCCTGCCCCGTGGGGAGCCGGCTCGCCCTCGACGATGTAGGGACCGGCCATGGACTCGATCTCGCGGAGCATCACCTCCCAGGTGTGGGGCCGCGTGGCCATCACGTGACGTTCGAGAGAGCGGGAGATGTGCTTGTCCGTCACGGGTGATGATCTCCTTGGCCGGGTTCAATCGGGTGACGCCATCGCATCGACGATGCCATCACGCAGCTCGGGTCGGCAGATGATGAGCCCTGAAGTGGCCGGTCGGGCCTTGTTGAATTCGAGTTCGGTCCCATCGATCCGGCAGGCCGAGAGGCCCGCGGCCTGAGCCACCGCGACCGGTGCGCACGAGTCCCACTCGTAGAGATAGCCGCCATGGACGTAGGCGTCGGCCTCACCGCGGACCACGGCCATGGCCTTGACCCCGGCCGATCCGAGCGCCGCGATCTCGACGTCCATGGCGCGATGCAGCCGCCGACCGTCGACGTTGCGACGAGACCGGGACACCAGAACCAGCGGCTTCGGGCCGACCCTCGACATGATCGAACGGGGCTGGGGATCGGTGGCCCAGGTGGTCTCCCATCCGGGCACGGCTACCGCACCCGCCGTGGGCCGGCCGTCCTCGACCAACGCAACATGCACCGACCAGGTTGCGCTCCATCCGTAGTCGGAGGAGCCATCGAGAGGATCGACGATCCACACCCGTGACGCGTCCAGGCGGGCCGGATCGTCGTAACCCTCCTCTGACAGGACCGCGTCGTCGGGCCGGTGTCGGGCCAGTTGGGCGACTATGAATTCGTGCGCGGCACGGTCGCCGAGATACTCGATGCCGCCGCGTGGCCGCTCCGAGGTCGCGTGCTCGTCCAGCAGTCGTACGAGCAGATCGCCGGTCTCGGATGCGATACGCGCCGCGAGCACGTGGTCGTTGGCATTCGCCATGCGGTGATCAGATGTCCCAGCTGGAGGGGGCCTCGCCGGCGACGATCCATTCGGCCCGCTGACGTATCTGGTCGCCATACTCAGGGTGGGTGAGAATGTAGAACCGTCCGGTTCTCAGGGCATCGAACACGGCGTCAGCGACCTGCTCGGGTGGGATTCCACCCGCCACCAGATCCTGCACGGCCTGTCGCAGGAACTCCAGCTCCTCGGACAGCTCTTCGAGCCGGACGAGGTGTTCAGGGATGTTGCGGTCGGACTCGGCGATCTTGGTCCGCACGAATCCCGGACACAGGACGGACACCACGAGACTGGTGTCGGTGGTCTCGAGCGAGAGGGTCTCGCTCATGGCGACCACGCCGTACTTCGACACCGTGTAGCTACCGAGGCCCGGCGTGGGCACGAGCCCGGCCATCGAAGCGGTGTTGACGATGTGGCACGGTTCGCCGTGGGCCACCATCGACGGACCGAACACCTTGATGCCGTACAGCACCCCCAACAGGTCGACACTGAGCACCCATTCCCACATGTCGATGTCGTCGGGTTCGAGTATGGGTCCACCGCCACCCACACCGGCGTTGTTGAACAGCACATGCACGTTGCCGAATCGCTCGTCCGCCGCGGTCGCGAGTCGGCGGACCGCTCCCACGTCGGAGACGTCGGTCTCCACGCCGAGCACCGACACATCTGCCGCTTCGAGCTCGGCGACCGCCTGGTCGAGAGCGGGCTGTTCGATGTCGGCGAGCACCAGGTTCATGCCCTCGCGTCCGAGCCGGCGTGCCACCGCCAGACCGATCCCGCTCGCCCCACCGGTGATGACGGCCGTACGGCCCACAAATTCCTGCATCGCGTCATCCTTGCACGCCTCGCGCCGGAGATCAGTTCCGCCCGTGGCCTCAGCCCTTGACGATCCCGACCAGCTGCCTCATCTCATCGACACTGCGGGCGGCGACGTTGATCATGGTCACCGGGCTCTCCTCCCAGGCCTGGAGCCGGTCACGGATGCGGTCGACCGAACCCACCAGCGATATCTCGTCGGCGAATTCGGTGGGCACGGCAGCGATCGCCTCGTCGCGCTTGCCCGCCATGAAGAGATCCTGGATCTTGTGGGCCTGCTCCTCGTATCCCATTCTCGCCATCAGCCTGGTGTGGTAGTTCTGGCCCTTGGCACCCATCCCCCCGACGTAGAACCCGAGCGACGCCTTGGTGGGCCAGAGAGCCTCCTCGACGTCGTCGTGCACTCGCATGAAGACGTTGACGGCGATCTCGAATCCGGGCCGAAGGTTCTTCAATTGCTCGCCGTAGACCTCGGGCCGCAACGGAGTGAAGTAGAGCGGCAACCATCCATCAGCAATCTGGACCGTCTGGGCGACGTTGCGAGGCCCCTCGGCACCGATCCAGATCGGGATCTCACGCAGGGGGTGGGTCATGATCTTGAGCGGCTTACCGAGTCCGACCGAACCTTCACCGGTGAACGGCAGCTGGAAATGGTCGCCCCGGTAGACGAGGGGACCCTCGCGACGAAACGCCCGTCGAAGGATCTCGACGTACTCGCGGGTGCGAGCGAGTGGCCGGCTCGATGGCATGCCGTACCAGCCCTCCACCACCTGCGGACCGGACACGCCCAATCCCAGGATGGTGCGGCCGCCCGAGATGTGATCGAGGGTCACCGCCTGCATCGCCGTGGCCGTCGGAGTGCGTGCCGACAGTTGCACGACGCCGGTACCGAGCTTGATTCGTTCGGTGTTGGCGGCAATGAGCACGAGCGGCGAAAAGGCATCCGATCCCCAACTCTCGGCCGACCAAACGGCATCGAACCCGGCCTGCTCGGCCGCCACGCTCAGTTCAACCAACCGGTCGGGCATTTCACGACCCCAGTAGCCCCAGGTGAGTCCGAGTTCCATCATCAACCTCCGTCGTCGCGTTCGATACCGGCCGGGTCCGCCGACCGTAGCCCGTTGCCCTCCCGTCGTCCGATCCGCGGTGATCATTCCCGTCGATGGTGCACAGCCCGCCGGAAATGACCGGCGGCCGACGAGTGGCCCCGTTGCCACACTGATACCGTCATCATCCGTTCATTGCGAACGTGTGACGAAATGCACCAACCGCCCCGACAGTCCCTCTCCGCCCGCCGCCTTCTCGCCGTCATCGTGGGCGTGCTCGTGCTGCTCTCCTCCACCGGCCTGGCCGCCGCCGAGACCCCCGACCAGTTGCGTCAGAAACGCAGGCACGTGCAAGCCGACGAAGCCGCCGCCGCCGCAGATGTCGACATCGCGGCCGGCAATGCCGAGGAGGTCAGCGCGGCGCTCGACGCCATTCAGCAGGATGTCGATGCCCAGTCGGCCGCAGTCGAGGCCGCCCAGCGTGGTGTCGCCCAGGCCCGGGCAGAGAACGCGGCGGCCCGGGCCCGCATCACCGAGCTCAGGGCCAGACAACGAACGGCCACCGAGAAGATGCAGGCCCAAGCGGTCGAGGCTTACGTGAGCTTTCAGGGACCGTCGAGCGGGTTGTCGATACTCAACGACAACCCGTGGCAAAAAGCCCGGGAGACTTCGCTCGTCGAGTTCGCCACGGGCAGCAACCTCGATGCTCTCGACGAGCTCCGCCGGATCGGTGCCGACCTCGAGGTCCAGAACCGCGAGGCCCAGGCAGCCGAGGCCGAAGCCGAGCAGAAGACCGGCGATCTCAAGCTCCTGCTTGTCGAACTCTCCGATGCCCGCGACCGTCAGACACAAGTCCTCGACGAGGCCAACGCGAGGCTTGACGACCGGCTTGCCGAACTGGCATCACTCAAGCGGGTCGACGCCCGACTCGCCGCCGACATCCGCAGTGAAGAACAGAAGATCGCCGACGCCATCGCCGCCCGCAACCGACGGAACTCCGGTTCCTACAGCATCCCTGACAACCTCGTCGTCAAGCTGACCAAAGTCCGGGGAATCACGGTGAACGTGGTGATGGCCGACCGGTTCGAGGGGCTGCTGGCCGCCATGGCGGCGAAAGGGTTCGTGCTCGGAGGCGGCGGCTACCGCAACCCGGCCTCCCAGATCGACCTGCGTCGCAGGAACTGCGGCACATCCGACTACGCGATCTGGCAGAAGCCGGCGTCCAGATGCCGCCCTCCCACGGCCCCGCCGGGCCGATCCGCCCATGAACGAGGCTTGGCCGTCGACCTCACCTACAACGGCCGAGCACTGCGCAGCCGTAGCTCCAAGGTCTACAAGACCCTCACGAAAATCGCCCCGAAGTTTGGGTTCAAGAACCTGCCCAGCGAGCCCTGGCACTGGTCGGTCACCGGCACCTGACGGCCGGCCTCCCCCAGGGTGCGCCACATCACCGTCGAGAGTTCATCGGTACGGGTCTCGATGTTGTCGCGCAATCGGCGCCCGGTGTCGTTGACGACGCGGCCATCGGCCAGATCCATTTCTTCGAGCCGACCCCACGCGGCATCGCGCATGGCATGGTCGGCGCCCCGAGAGCCTTGTTGTTCGCGATCGCCCCGGGGTCCCAGAAGATCCAACCGATCAGTCGATGTGAGCTGACGCCGGCCCGGGCGGTGAGAGCCGTCCAGTCGGTCATCGGTCAATCGGCCAGCGCCGGCATCACCCGGTCGGCCACCAACTCGACCGACGACCACGCCTCGTCGATCGGCATGCCTCCCACCAGAGGATGGATCGTGAACACGTCGGCGGAGTCGGCCCGACGGATGGCCTGTTCGGGGGTGAGAAACCGGTAGATGCCCTCGGCCCGCAGTTCATCGACCGTCGACGCGCTGCTGCGGAGCGCCGAGGTCTGCCCGGCCGGCTGCCACGACGAGTGGAGCTGAGCCTCGAACATGAAGTGCCGGCCGAGTTCGGCCCACGCCCGGTCGGGATCTTCGACCACATGGACCATGGCCACGTCGTCGGGGGCGATACAGAATGCCGTTACCCCCAGACGATCGCATTCCGACTGGTAGAACTCCTCCACCTTCGGATTCTTCGACGGAAGCTGCAGGGGAAGCCCGAGCCGAGCGGCACGGCGAGCCGCCGCCGGGCTCGATCCGCCGATGAACAGCATCGGGTGCGGTCGAGTGAACGACCGGGGCGTGACCTGCACCGTGGCGCCGAGATAGTCGAAAGGCTCACCGGTCCAGGCCCTCATCATCACGCCGAGCGAATTGTCGAGGATCTTTCCCCGCCGTTTCCAGTTCTTGCCGACGGCAACGTATTCGTCGGGCCGGTAACCCAGCCCGGTGGTGATCGAAATGCGCCCTCTGCTCAACAGATCGAGTACGGCTACGTCCTCGGCCACCCTGACCGGGTCGTGGAGCGGAACGAGCAGGGCCGTGATCGACACGGTGATCTTCTCGGTGACCGCCAGGATCGCCGCGGCGTTCAGAAGCGGTGTCGGTGACCAACCTACGGCAGTCGAGTGATGCTCCTCAAGTGTGACCCCGTAGAAGCCGTGCTTGTCCAAGTAGGACGACAGTTCGACACCAGCACGGTAGCGCGCGCTCATGTCGTCCCGATCGGCGGGAT
>QIIW01000024.1 GCA_003231645.1 Acidimicrobiia bacterium
CGCGGCAGGAAGGTCTCGTAGCCGCTGCCGTAGAGCACCGGACGCGGATTGTCGCTCATACCACCGTCGACCGCCACGTAGGTGCGGATACCGGGGATGTCCTTCACCGTGCCGACCTTGTAGAGGGTGACCGCGGCCGATGCCACTATCGAGCGGCCCGGCTCCGCCGACACCACGGCGGTGACTCCGGCCTGCTCACATGCGTCGCGTACCGCACGGCCCCAGTCGCTGATCTGGGGGGCGATGTCGTCGGCAATGTACGGCACTCCCAGCCCACCACCAACCGACATCTCGGGCAGCCCGTAGGGCGCGGCGGCCTCGGCTATCACCTTGACCGCCTTGGCGAACGACGACACCGCGAACACCTGGCTGCCGATGTGGGCGTGGACCCCGACCAGTTCGACGGCCGACGACTGCGACGCCCTGGCTATCGCCTGGGCCGCGGCCCCGGTCGACACGGTGAATCCGAACTTGGAATCATCCTGGCCGGTGGCGATGAACTCGTGGGTATGGGCTTCGACACCGGGGGTGAGACGCAGCAGAACCTTGGGGACAGCGCCGGTGGCGGAGTGGATCTCGTCGAGCCGGTCGAGTTCGTCGAACGAGTCGACGACGATCCGCCCGACGCCATGGTCGACGGCCATGCGCAGCTCGGCCGGCGACTTGTTGTTACCGTGCATGACGAGCCTGTCGGCCGGGACGCCCGCGGCCAGCACGACATGGAGTTCACCTCCGGTGGCCACGTCGATTCTCATGCCCTCCTCGTGGGCAAGCCGGGCCATGGCCGTGCACAGGAACGCCTTGGAGGCATAGGCCACCCCGTCGCCGAATGCGACCACCGCCTCACGGCAACGCGACCGCAGATGGTCCTCGTCGTAGACGAACAGCGGTGTGCCGAACTCAACGGCGAGATCGACGAGGTCACACCCACCGATTCGGAGACGGCCGTCGACTATCTCGGAGTTGTCGGGCAGGAGGCGCCACTGGAGTGGTCCCATGATCGGCTCACGCCCCGATCACATCGACTCGGGCGCACTCACGCCGAGCAGATCGAGGGCGATCGCCATGCCGACGCGGGACGCCTCGACCAGTCCGAGTCGGGCCTGGGTGAGTTCGGCCGACACGCCGTCGCCCATCACCCAGCAGTCGTGGTAGAAGCCGTGGAGCGCGGCCGCCTGCTCGCGGGCCCAGGCGCTCACCCGGTGAGGGGCGTTGTCGGTGCAGGCGATCTCGACGATGTCGGGAAGTTCGAACAGCGACCGCAACAGGTCGGTCTCGCGCTCGTGGACCAGCAGTGAGGCATCGATGCGGTCGGCCGACAGCCGCTGGATCCCGGCCTGGCGCGCCTTGGCCTCGATCGAGCAGATGCGGGCGTGGGCGTACTGCACGTAGAAAACCGGGTTGTCCATGGCCTGTTTCTTGACCTCGTCGAGGTCGAAGGTCTGGCGGCTGTCGACCGACTGGATCAGGTAGGTGAACCGGGCCGCGTCGGGACCCACCTCGGCGATGATGTCGTCGAGTTCGATGAGGTCGCCGGAGCGGCCCGACATACGCACCGGTTCTCCGGTGCGCACCAGATCGACCATCTGGGTGATGACCACTTCGAGTTCGTCGGCGTCGTGGCCGAGCACGCTCATGGCGGCCTTCAATCGGGCCACGTAGCCGTGATGGTCGGCACCCCACACGTTGACGAGATGATCGGCCCGACTGAACTTGTCGCGGTGGTAGGCGATGTCGGGCAGCAGGTAGGTGAAGTCACCGTCGGACTTCACCAGCACGCGGTCCTTGTCGTCGCCGTGGTCGGTGCTGCGCAGCCACAACGCCCCGTCCTGCTCGAACACCGCATCGCGGGCCCGCAGGTCGGCCAGGGTGTCGTCGATGGCGCCGTTGTCAATCATCGAACGCTCGCTGAACCACTCGTCGAAGACGATGCCGAGCCGGGCGAGGGTCTCACGGTGGCTCTGCAACGCCCGGGCGTATCCCCACTCGAACGGGTCGGCGTCGTCGGGCATCTCGGCCGCCCAGCGAACGAGGTACTCACCGTGGTAGCCGTCGTCGGGTGGTTGCTCACCGCGTTTGCGTGCAGCGAGTGACTCGGCGAAGCGCTGCATCTGCACACCGCGGTCGTTCAGGTAGAACTCGCGGGTGACCTGCCAGCCACAACGTTCACGCAGGCGAGCCAGGCTGTCGCCGTAGCAGGCACCGCGGCCGTGACCGGCATGGATCGGCTTGTTGGGGTTGGCCGACACGAACTCGACGTTGACGTTCCTGGCGTGCCCGAGGTCGGGTGCGGCGTAGCCGTCGACACCCGCCGTGATCACGTCGACGAGAACCTCGTGGAGCCACGAGTCGCAGAGACGGAAGTTGACGAACCCGGGTCCGGCGATCTCGACCGCCGTGACGTGGGCCGGGAGATCGGCCGACAGCCTGTCGACGAGCTCCATGCCGATCTGGCGGGGGTTGCGCCCGACCGATTTGGAAATGGCCAGGGCCACGTTCGACGACCAGTCGCCGTGCTCACGCCGGGCCGGTCGCTCCAGAGCGATCTCATCGGGAAGCGGGCTGATACCGGTATCCGCGAGGGCTGCTCGAAGAGCGGATCGGAGGTGCTCGCGAATGTCCATGTCGGCCTCGACAGCGATGGTGTGACGAGCGGTGAGCCTACCGTCGGTGGCCTCCGAGTCTCGGGGCATTTCGGAGGCTCACCGGGTGAGCATCGGCATCCCGGCGATAGTCTGGCCCAAGCCCCGTTTGGGGCCGGCCCTCGTAGCTCAGCGGATAGAGCATCGGCCTCCGGAGCCGTGTGCGGGCGTTCGAGTCGCCCCGAGGGCGCAGAGTGAGAACCGGCCCCGACCAGTGCAGATGCGCCGGCCGGGGTCGGTGTCGGTGTCGCTCGTGCGACTCGCTGTCTTCCCCGACCGGATCCCGCTGCTGCACCGAGCGACTTCGGACCTCCGAAAGGAACTCTCAGATGCCTGATGGCGACGACCCCTTCGATGACGAACTGCGGCAGCGGATGGAGTTGACGAGAGAGGCCATGCCCGTCGACCCGCCCGGCAGTGTGCGAGTCGACGTTGATCCGTCACACGGCGGGCGCAGACATGGATGGCGCGCCGTCGCGGCCGTGGTCCTCATCGTGTCGGCCACCGGTGCCGCGTTGTACGCGGTGGCCCAGACCGGTAACGGGGAGGTCGACACGGCCGGCGGGGCCACCACCACCGGCCCTCCGAACCCGGTGACCCCCTTCGAGCCGGTGACCACCGCGACCTTCGTGCCCATCACCACGTTCCCACCGGTCACGCTTCAACCAACCTCGACCGTTGCGCCCCCGACCGCCAAGACCACAGGGCCTCCCCCGCCTCGGCCGACCGGCCCGTGGATTCCCGATCTCAACGGCGACGGAGTTGCCGATCTGGTCACTCTCACCGGCGGAACCATCGCTTTGTTCGTGACCGTGGACGGCAAACCCGAGCCGGTGCTCGACCCCGGCGGCCAGCCGATCACGATCGACTTGAGCGACGAACTGTCCTTCACCTGCCAAGCCGAGGGACTCTTCACGCAGGACACGAGCAGCATCATCGGCCCCGACGTGGCCCTGCATCTCTCACTACTGACCGTCGACGGACGAGTCGGCACCTGGATACCCAGCCCGAGCTTCTTCTTCCCGGTGGGATTCGTCCCCCCGCAATGGGGTACCGGCTGCCCACCCGGATAAGCCCGGGAACCCGATCAGCTCACCACTTGGTGCGAGTTGCCCGTGTCAGCGCCGACTTGCCGGTGCATGAGGCACTCGAGGACTTCCCATAGAGGGTGGATGCGGTCTCCCTGATCCGAATGTAGAAGCAGGTGCCAGAGTCGGACAATGCGGCGGCGGCCCACTCTGTGCCGGCCTTGTTGCTGGCGATGCTGATCCGCATGTCGTTCGTAGACTTCGAATTGCTGTTGAGCCAAGTGAAACCCGGCTCGGCCGCACGGAGACTCCCGGTGGTCACGGCGCCGAAGTCACTGGAATCGGTGTAGACGACCATGGCGCTCGTCTGGGCGATACGCAGGCTTGATTCAGCGGATCGATCCTGGGCACGGGTCCGTGCGCCCAGGAAGGTCGGTATCCCGATGGCCAACAGGATTCCGATGATCATGACGACCACCATCACCTCGATCAGCGTGAATCCAGCCTCGGGATCGTCGGTACTACCGACCGGGTGACGCCGAGTTGATGGGGCCGTATTCATTTCGCTCTCCTTGTTGCTGTCCGTACAGATTCCGAAACTTCTGCACGGCTTCCTGTCGGAGCGACTCGGCCGAATATAAGGCTTGGGTGTTCGCTCATTGCACGAGATCGATCACTCGGAACATCGGTAGGTAGAGGGCCACGACCATCGCCCCCACCACCACGCCGATGAACGCCATCATGAGCGGTTCGATGAGCGCGGCAAACCCGGCAACAGCCGTCTCCACCTCCTCTTCGTAGGAACTCCCGATCGTGTCGAACATCTGATCGAGGGCGCCGGCCTCCTCGCCAACGGCAACCAATTGGACCACCATCGCCGGAAAGACCTCACGCTTGGCGAGGTTCGGTGCGATCTGTTCGCCGCGCCGTACAGCCTCGCGGGTCTCGAGCAGAGCTCGGGACAGCACCGCGTTGCCGAGAGTCTCGGAGGTGATCCGCAACGTCTCGAGAACGGGTACACCCGACTTCGTGAGCACGGACATGGTTCGCCCGAACCGCGCCATGCTGCTCTTCAGCAGCAGTTCGCCCACCAGAGGTAGCCGCAGCTTCATGGCATCCCAGCGCCAAGCGCCGGATTCGGTACGTTTCCATCGACGCAACCCCAGGGTGAGGGCCGCAGTGGTGAACGCCAGAAGAGGGAGCTGCCGTGTGAACATGTCGGAGAACCCGACGAGGATTCGGGTTGGCAGCGGCAGTGTGCCCCCGAGATCGTTGTAGATACTGCTGAATTGCGGCACCACAAACGTCAGCATGGCGATCATCACACCCAGAACCATGAACAGAACGGCGATCGGGTAAGCGAGGGCCGACCGGATCTTCCGCCTCATTCCTGCCGACCGTTCGAGCGTCGTTGCCAGTTGCAGTAGCACGAGATCGAGGGCCCCGGAGGCCTCACCCGATCGGATCATGGAGACGAAAAGACGGTCGAACACCCGGGGATGACGGCTGATGGCCTCACTGAGCGAGTCGCCGCCCTCCACATCGAGACGCATCTGCTCGAACGTGCTGTTGAGCAAGGCGTCGTCGGTCTGATCCCTGAGCACCACCAGAGCGCGCAGGAGTGGCACACCGGCGTTGACCATGGTGGCGAACTGGCGTGACAGAACAGCGAGGTCTCCACCCTTGACGCGCCGCCCGAGACCCGGAATCGACATCTCTCGACTGAACGCCGCCGATCTCGATCGACGGATCGATACGGGGCGAAGGCCAAGATGCCGTACGCGACGCACGGCCTCGTCCTCGGATTCGCAGACCACGCGGCCATCACGGACCGAACCGTTGGCATCGACCGCCTGGTAGCGATAGGTCACCACCCGATCGCGCGTCGACGACCGCCGAGCACCCATCGGACGCTTCGGCCCCCGGTCGTCTCCACCGAAGCGAACCGGATCCGGTGTGAAGAGGCTGCTCATGCCCGAACCAGGGTCTCGAGATTCTTGACACTGTGAGCGACACCCACGGCCGTCGACATGTCGAGTCGCCTCCGAACCACCAGGTCGGCAAGAGACTGGTCGAAGGTGTGCATACCTTCCTCGCCGCCCACCTCGAGAGCCGACCGGATCTGGTGGACCTTGTCGACCCTGATCAGATTGCGTATCGCGATTGTGGCCACCATCACCTCGGTGGCCGGAATCAGATTCCCCTCCGAGGACTTCAGTAGTCGCTGGCTGACACACCCCTCGATCGACAGGGCAAGCTGCGATCGAATCTGGCTCTGCTGGTCCGATGGGAACACGTCGATGATCCGGTTGACGGAGCTTGTGGCATCGGAACTGTGAAGGGTGGCGAATACGACATGGCCGGTTTCGGCGGCGGTCAGCGCTATTCGTATGGTCTCCAGATCGCGTAGCTCACCGATGAGGATGACGTCGGGGTCCTGTCGGAGGACGGAACGCACTGCGGTCACGAACGACTCGGTGTCGGAGCCGACCTCTCTTTGCTGGACCACTGACATCTTGGACGTGTATCGGTATTCGACCGGATCCTCGATGGTGACGATGTGCGCCGAACGTGTCCGGTTGATCTGCTCGACCATGGCGGCGAGAGTCGTCGACTTGCCCGAGCCGGCCGGGCCGGTCACGAGCACCAGACCGCTGCTGAGTTCCGTGAACTTCTTGACGACCGGTGGGAGCCCCAGGTCAACCAGCGGTGGGATCACCGAAGGCACGACCCGAATGGTCGCGGCGAGAGAACCCGACTGGCGGAAGATGCTGGCGCGGAACCGCCGCGTCGACCCGTTCTTGGTGCTGAAGCCGAATGCCGTATCCAGATCACCGGTGGCATCCAGGGTGGACCTCTGAGCGACGGTCAGCACCCCTGTCAGCAGTTCATTCAGTTCGCGCTCCGAGAGGGCGGAAACACCCGCCAGCGGTCGGAGATCGCCATTGACACGCAGATACGGAGGAAGCCCCGCGCTGAGATGCAGATCCGAGGCCCCAGCCGCTACTGCAGTCTCGAACAGTTCGCCGAGCTGATCATCCTCGGGGCCCTCCGCCCTCGAGAGGGCTGCGGCGAGAAAATCTCGGCCCTCGTCATCCAGTTCGTGCCAGCCAACGTCCAGTGCACCATCCACGTGACCAAGATCGGACACAGACCCGACATGTTGAGAAGTCCGCAGCGCGTCGACGCGTTCGCGGCCGAAATCGCTTGGCAGCTCATACCGACCGTGTCCCGGCCGATGTGAGGCCCATGGGTCAGACCGCGGTCAGCACGCGTCGTCGAATCGGCGAGATTCTCGTCGAACTTGACATCGTTACAGATTCCGACATCAAGGGCGCGCTCGAAGTGCAGCGATCCACCGGGAAGCGTCTCGGCGAGGTCCTGCTCAACGAGGGCCTGGTCCAGACCAAGGATCTCGTGCGAGCGCTCGCCATCCAGTTCGATCTGCCGTTCGTGGATCTGAACGACCGTCCGATCGACGTCGAGCTGGCGCAGGCCATCCCACAGCAACTGGCCGCACATCACCAAGCACTTCCGATCTGGAGAGACGGGCGACAGATCGTCGTGGCCATGGCCAACCCCGCCGATGTCCTCGCCCTTGATGACATTCGATCTCTGGTCGGTCGCCACGTCAAGCCGGTGATGGCCCAGGCGGCCCAGATCATGAACGCCATCGACCAGATGAGCCACAGCGACAACCGAGTCCAGGAGACCATTCAGGCCGCCATCGGGGAGCACCGCGAGGCTTCGAGTCCGGTTGCATCCCGGGCCGAGCAGGACCGCGACGCCGAAGCCCCGATCGTCCGATTCATTGATCTTCTGTTGGCCAAGGCCATTCAGGAGAACGCGTCGGACATCCACGTGGAGCCGACATCGGATGATCTCCGAATCAGATTCCGCGTCGACGGCGTCCTCCACAAGGCCATGTCACCTCCGCGCTCGCTGAGAGCAGGAATCATCAGCCGCATCAAGGTCATGGCCGAGATCGACATTGCCGAGCGACGGATACCCCAGGACGGCCGGCTGACCGCCACGGTCAGCGGGGTCGACTATGACGTGCGAGTCGTCACCATCCCCACGGTGCACGGTGAAGCTGCCGTGCTGCGGGTTCTGCGAGGGACGATTCTTGGACTCGGTATCGGCGGCATCGGCTTTCTGCCGGATCAACTCAGCCGCTATCGCTCCGCCTACGAACGACCGTGGGGCGCGATTCTCGTCACCGGACCGACCGGATCGGGCAAGTCGACCACGCTCTATGCGACGCTCGAGGAACTGCGGGATCCTTCACGAAACATCATCACCATCGAGGACCCCGTCGAATACCGCATGGACGGAATCAAGCAGGTGCAGGTCAACGAGAAGACCGGAATGACCTTTGCCCGTGCGCTCCGTTCGTTCCTTCGGGCTGATCCCGACGTAATGCTCGTTGGTGAGATCCGTGATGGCGAGACGGCCAGAACGGCGGTCGAGGCCTCGCTCACCGGCCACCTCGTGCTGTCGACCCTGCACACGAACAACAGCGCGGCGGCCCCGATGCGTCTCATCGAGATGGGCGTGGAACCCTTCCTGGTGTCGTCATCGCTTTCGGCGGTTCTGGCCCAGCGGCTCGCCCGCCGGCTCTGTGAGAAATGTCGGGAGCCCAAGGAGATCCGGCTCGAACATCTCGGGTTGAGCGATGTGAATCTCGCCTCGCTACCGGAGGATCTTCGTGGCAGCGAGTCCTTCCAGGGGTATTCGGCGATCGGATGCGTGTCCTGTCGCGGCACCGGCTACCGCGGGAGGTTCGCGGTGCACGAGGTCCTGTCGATGACCGAGGAGATCGCCGAACTCGTTCTCGCCCACGCGCGCGTCGAGGAAGTCGAACGCCAGGCAATCCGCCAGGGCATGACAACCCTGCGGGTTGACGGTCTGCGCAAGGTGAGGATGGGCATGACCACCGTGGAGGAGCTGTTCAGGGTCATCACCTGAAGTCTGATCACCGCTTCGACGGAACGGATCGAAGGTCGACGAGTCGCCAGACGCCGTCGGCCAGGCCTGAGATGGACTGGTCGCCGGAGATCGAGACCCGGCCTTTCCTCGGGATGTCGAGAGACCGCAGCGTGAGCGACCCGGTGACCTTCAGGTCATCGGATCGCAACGATCGACCCGGTGCGTAGATGAGGCCGTTCAGTTCGGCACCGGTGGCCGAGATCGATTCGACGGGGCCGCGGGCCTCACTGGCGACGAACAGTTGGAAACCTGCGGCTCGGCCTGGCGGGTCGACCACCGCGCCATCGAGCACCACGTCGACCTTGGGTTCCACGTAGACGATCAGTGGTGGGTTCTCGATCGTGAGTCTGCCTTCGAACACGACAGCACCGACTGAACTGTCGCACACGAACGGAACCCCGGCCTGGCCGTCGACCGCGCCGATGAACCGGCCGTCCTTCGGACAGCGCTGGGTGGTGCCTTTCGGGAGTTCGACCGGCGCGACCCGACGAGGACCGTCGAGGGTCACGGGCGCCGAACAGCCGGAACACACTCCATCGGGTAGATACAGCTCCTGTCGGACACCGGGAGACGGACCTCTGATCTTCATTTCACCGTTGGTACCGACCCGGCCGGTGATGCGTCCGAGGTTTCGGTTCACCGAGATGCTCTTGGTGGCAAACAATGTGTAGGCGTAGAGAGGGTCTCTGGTGACCATGGCCGACAGCGCGCGAGTCACGCGGCCCGAGGTCGCCTCGGCGCGAACCGACCAGGTGTCCGTTCCGGTGGGCTTGGCCACGTATGAATACGCCGTGTCGTCGCGAGTACCGGCCCCGACGAAGCGCAGGGATTCTCCGGCATCGATTCGTGCGAATGCCTCGTTCACGGCCAACTCTGCCGATGCCACCGCCCTTGCCTCGTCGGTGTCGATCCGGCTGACCACGAGCGCGTGCCGCGACTCCGAAAGGGCGGCGACGGCCAGGAGCGTGACGACCATCATCACCAACAGCGCCAGGATGACGCTGCCGCTTTCATGTCCTCGCCGAGTCGGTCGCGTCAGCATCCGTTTCCCCCCGGCGGACGAGATCGCAGCGCGACGTCAATCGACGACGTGATCATTCGATCACCGGCCCGGGCTTCGAGCGTCACTGCGATCAGTGCCGTGCAATTGGCCACGATCTCGGGCCGAACCACGTTCGGATCCAGCTCCTTTCCGTTCGCACCGAAGTAGACGAACGAGGCAGCCTTCTTATCCGGCACCACCTCCGGGGCGACGACGGATCGATCGACCTCACGCCGGCCGGCCGGATCGAATACCACACGTTCGAGACCGGCGTCGCCGACGTGCCAGATCAACAAAAGACCGCTGCCATCGGCCTTGGTGACCGACAGCGGCAGCGAGTCGGCCATCTTCGGCCCGCCCCCGATGCCGGCCGTGGGCGTGGACGTCCGGATGTCGTCGGCTATCAGCGTGAGTGCCCGATCGAGTTCGGAACGCACATCGATTCGACCGGCTTGTGTCTGCTCGATCCGCGCCGAGCTTCGAAGAATCGCCAGAAGCGGCACGGCCAGCAACGCCATGATCGACAGCACGACGAGAACTTCCACCAATGTCGTGCCGCGATCGCTGTCAGCCATTGGTCACCGGGCGATACAGCCCCGTGTCCTGACGCATCTCGTGTCGTCCGGCGGTGTCACCCCACGCGACGATGACTGTGATGAGCTTGTAGCCATCCGAGATCGTCGATCCCTTGACCGATATCGGCGACCAGGTTACGTGCCGAACAATGTCGTATGTGACTCCACCCACATCGATCGAACCCGTTGCTTTCGCCCTCATGCTGTTGCCCGACACGGTCGGTCGGGATTCGAACCGCGACGTGAAGCCCCGGCTGGTCGGACGTATACCGACCCCGTCGTATGGCCATGACCGCATGGTCTCGATTTCCGTGGTGGCGACCCTCACTGCTGTGCTGCGGTGATCAGCCACCGCTGAAGCCTTCGACGCCGTCCCCATCGAACTCAACACGGCAAGCACCCCGACTGCCAGCAGCATGGTCGCGACAATCACCTCCACGATCGTCGTGCCACGTTCACGCCTGATCTCCGCGCCGGTCTCGGGTCTCTTGTCCACTGCCATGACCATCGGCGGCTCGACCGCTCGGGTGAGAGTCCGGCCGGTATTCCTCAACCCGGCCGGCGCCCATCCGATGGAGGAAGGTGCGAGTCAGCGCTGCGAAATCATCGAAATGGTCAGCCAACGCCACGAGCGTCGGCCATGTCTGATCGTGTGGTCGGCGTCGTGTTCGATGACACGACACTGCGGGCCGTCGAACTCAGGCACCCGAGCCGATTTCGTCGCGGCGCCGGTGACCAGGTGTTGAGAGCCTGTTCTGCCGAGCTGCCGCCCGGGGTGGTCGACAGAGGTGAGATAGCCGACGCCGAGGCGTTCGCCGACAGCCTGCGTGCTCTGTGGGTGACGGCTGGATTCACCACGACACGGGTGTCGATCGGGCTCGATGCCCGCGCCGCAGTGATCCGTCGCGCCACATTCCCTGCGGTGGCCCGCAAGAGCCTTCAGCAGGCCGCCGAATTCGAGATCGGAGATCTGCTGGGCTATCGACTCGACCAGGCACTCGTCTCAGTGCTCGATGTGGGAAAGAATTCGGGCGGGACCCCCGGCGATGTGCAGTGTCTGGTCCTGGCGACCAAGCAGGACACGATCATCGGGCTTCGCGCCGCGGTCAAAGCGGCAGGGCTCCGACCCGTATCGACCGAACTGACTCAGACCGCACTCGCCCGCCATGTGAACGGGCCCAATCCCCTGCCCGACGGAGCTGTGGGCGTCATCGTCGATGTATCGAGGACAGTTACCAACATCGTGGTGCACGAAAACGACGGGATGCTGTTCTCGAGGGTCGTGACCGCCGGAGTCAGTGCGTTACCGACCTCCCTGTCCGACGAGTTGCAGAAGGAACTCACGATTCTCGACAGCTTCGGGCAAGGCGAGGAGATGGGCGAGTCGCAGGCCTCGGCGAGCGACAGGACGGCACCCAGCAGTGCCACCGTCGTGGAAGGAATACGCAGAACCCTCCACTACTTCCGGAGCGAGATCGACGATCGACCGATTCACCGAATCACGCTCTGCGGCGAAATGTCGGCCTCCGGTGATCTGGCATCTGAACTGGCGGAACTGTTTCCACGGTCCGAGGTGGTGCGGCATCAGCACGTGCAGTGGCCCGGCTCTGACACCGGCGCATCGGAATTCGACGAAGCATCGGCTGTGGCGGCCGCCTCCGGTGCGGCGCGGACCCGTGGTCGCGAGTTCGATCTGGTTCCGATGAGCGTGCGAGAACGGCGCGCCGGCATGACCCGGGTCGGGGCAGGCGTGGTGGTGGCGCTGCTTCTCGCTCCCGTCTTGACCAGTGACGCAATGAACCGCACCGCCGCCGGCAAGGACAAGCTCGCCTCACTCCATGCGGTCGAACGCGTCGTCGATGGGCTGCGCATCGAACTGGCCTCTTACGACGAGGACCAGGTTCTGGAAGCCACCGCTCAGCGACAGACCGACCGTGTCAACGAACTCCTCGATCAGGAGTACGGGTTCACGACGATCATCCGGCAGCTGGCCGAAGCGACTCCTCAGGACTCTTTCCTCCTGTCACTTCGAATCCAGCGGGCACAGAGGGGCGAGTCACCCCTTGGCTACAACGGACCTCCGCCGGCAGCGGTACTCTCCGCGACCGGCGTCACCAGGGATCTCGATGGCGTTGGACGCTGGTTGCAGTCGGTCGATGACGTCCCGACCCTGGCCGGTCTCTGGCTTGCCCAGTCGGCAGTCGGACCGTACGACAGCAACGGCGGCACCGGGGCCGTGTTCACCATCGACGGAGCCGTCATCGGTCCAGCCGATCCGATAGCCCAACTGAGAGCGATCAGATGAACGGTCGGTCGATCCTGCAGTTGGCCGGCGCCCCCCTGCTCGCGGTCACGGTGTGGTTCGCGTCGAGCTGGGTTCCGTCACAGTCCGGATCGGCCGATCATCTGATGGGACAGGCGGAATCCGAAAGAGCCCAGGTATCGGCCGATCTCGTGAACGCGGCAACGCTTCCCGCCATCGCCCGGCAACTGGACCAGAGAATCCGGGCCACGGAGTTGGCCGTGCCGGCGGCGGCCGAACTGGCGCAGTTCATCACCAACACCGGAGACGCAGCCACCCGGACGGGAGTCATCATCGATCAGATCGCACCGCTCTCGATCGACAGCGGCGACAACCTCGACGGCCCCGTGGTCCTGCCGGCCGACACGTCGTCGATCCTTGTCAGCATCGGCGCAACGGGTGGTTATCAGAACCTGTTGAACTTCGTCGACGAGCTGACCGGGTTTGATCGACTGGTGCTGGTGGACGTCATTGACCTCAATGCGAATGAGGCGATTTCCCAGCAGGTGACCATGGATCTCGAACTCCGGATCTTCACCACCGCGACTCTCACGCCGCAACCCCAGGCCGATGTCGGCGCAGCCGGTGATTCGACCGGGAGCACACGATGACCACTCGGAAATCATCGTCGAAGCTGTTGTTCCTCCTGGGAGTGACGATGCTTCTCGCCGCCTTCGCGCTCGGCCGTCCCCTTCTCGAGGGTGCGTCCATCAGCGGAACCGAGAACTTGAGCGGGACCGCTCAGATCACGGTCCCCGCCGCCACGGATCCTCCCCAGATCGAGAGGTGGGTGCCTCCCGACCCACCGAGGGATCCGTTCGTGCCGGTCGAGTTCGGTCCACCGGCGTCCACCGCGACCACCGATCCGTGACCGGCGGCGGTGGTCGCCGATTCGGCCGGATCCTCGACGCCACCGCCTGATCCGCGATACTGGTGCCCATGGAGATCTTCGAACAGGGTCCACAGCAATGGACGGGTATCCCCCCCGACCGACCGTCGCGGCCAAGTCCGGTGTGGCTCCTGTTGGCGACGATCATCGGTGCACTGATCGGCGGAGCCATCGTCTACTTCACGGTCGACACCACTCCGGGTGGCACCTCATCGGCTGCCAACCCGGCAGCAAGTGTCACCACCACGGTTCCTGTCGACGTCACCTCGAGCACGATCTCTCCTGTCGCCACCGACTCGGCCGTCGACATCGCCTCCCATGCCACCTACCCGGTCGAGGGTTCGGCCACCGGTTTCGTCACCCTGGTCGACGGGTCGGCCGAGGAAACCATGCCCGACTCCGTCTCGCGGTTGAAAGTCGACATCGTCAAGGTCACAGCCGCCGATCTCGACGCCGACGGCACCGACGACGCAGTCGTGATTCTCTCTGTCAACACCGGCGGTACCGGGTTGGCCAACTACGCCTACGGGGTGTTCGCCGACCCCGACCGGACGACCGTCACCGACGCGATACCGCTCGGTGATCGCATAGCCATCGATGAGGTCGTGGCCGACCCGACGACCGGCACCGTCACGGTCCGCTACCGGGACCACAGCGATCTGGTCGCGTTCACCGACCCACCAGACTTGTTGGTGGTGGCCGATCTGCAGATCCTTCG
>QIIW01000001.1 GCA_003231645.1 Acidimicrobiia bacterium
ACGGCATCAACGGCATCAACGGCATCAACGAGGAGCACACATGGAACTCGACATCATGTCCGGAGCCCTTGAGCTGAGGGAGATGCAGCGACTGGCAGCCGCGGTGGAGGTCGCGGGGTTCGGCTCCATGTGGCTCACCGAATCGGGCCGCACCGCGTATCTCTCGTGCGCGGCGGCCGGCCTGGCCACCGAACGGCTGGGGCTGGGCACCGCGATCGCCGTGGCGTTCCCCCGCAGCCCGATGGTCACCGCGTCCACGGCCTGGGAGCTGGCTGAGGCCACCGACGGCAGATTCACGCTCGGTCTCGGCACCCAGGTGAAGGCCCACATCGAGCGCCGCTACTCGGCGGAGTATTCGCATCCCGGACCTCGCCTGCGGGAGTATGTCGAGTCCGTGAAGGCAATTTTCAGGGCGTTCCGGGGCGACGAGAAGCTCCGGTTCGATGGCGACTACTACCAGTTCTCGCTGCTGCCGCGGCAATGGTCGCCGGGGCCCATCACCCAGAGCGACCCCCGGATCTTCGTCTCGGCGGTGCTGCCGTGGATGAGCCGGATGGCGGGCGAGATCTGCGACGGCATCCACATTCACCCGTTCAACTCGCCCGACTACATCACCGGCGTGCAGCGACCGGCGGTCGCGGAGGGTGCGGCACGATCGAAGCGCTCGCTCGACGACATCACCTTCGTCATTCCGGTGATGACCGCGGTTGGCGACACCGAGGAGGAAATGGCCTCGACCCGCGAGCACGCCCGAATGATGATCGCCTTCTACGGCTCGACCCCCACCTATTCACCGGTGTTCGAGACCCACGGCTTCAACGATCTGTCCGGCCGTCTCCACACCATGCAACGCGAGGGCGACATGGCCGCCATGGTCGCCGCGATCACCGACGACGTGCTCGACCACTACATCGTGTCGGCCACCTGGGCCGACCTCGGGCCGGCTCTGGTCGACCGCTACCGCGATGTCGCACCACACGTCAGGGTCGTGACCTACACCGCGTCCCATCAGCTCGACTCCGACCCCGGCGTCCTCGACAGGTGGGCCGATGTCGCCGCCGCGGTGAGAGCGGCCGGCTGACCCGGTAGTCGATTCGGCAGGGCAGGGCCGGTGGGCCGATAGATTCGCGCCACCCCGTCAGCCGTCCCTGCCAACCACCCCTGGAGTCGACATGCCCCGATGGACCCGCGCCCTGGTCACCGGCGCCTCGAGCGGAATCGGCGACGCCATCGCCCGCCGACTCGCCGCCGACGGCACCGATCTCGTGATCGTGGCCCGCAACGTGGAGCGACTGCAGTCGCTGGCCGATGAACTCCGCGAACGCGACGTCGAGGTGCTTCCCGCCGACCTCGGAGACCGCGAACAGCTCGCGAGAGTCGAGGCGCGGCTCGCCGACGACCACCAGCCGATCGATCTGCTGGTCAACAACGCCGGGTTCGGTTTCACCGGTGATTTCATCGATCTCGACGTGGAGCGCGAGACCTCGGTGATCGATGTCAACATCACCGCGCTCACCCGCCTCGCTCACGCCGCCGGCTCGGCAATGGCACGGCGCGGCAACGGTGGGATCCTCAACACGGCGTCGATAGCAGGCCTCGTCCCGTCGCCGCGTACCGCCACCTACGGCGCCTCGAAGGCTTTTGTGGTCAGCTTCGGTGAGTCCCTCAACCAGGAACTCGGACCGAAGGGCGTCAACGTCAGCACGATCTGTCCCGGATTCACCCGCACCGAGTTCCAGGACCGAGCCGAATTCGACGCGTCGAGGATTCCCGGGTTCCTGTGGCAGAGCGCCGAGGACGTCGCGGCCGCCGCGCTCGCCGGTGTCGCCAGTGGCACGCCCCGGGTGGTGCCGGGCCTGCCCAACAAGATGGCCGCCAACACGACCAAGCTTATGCCCGGGTTCATAAACCGGCGGCTCACCGGGCTGCTTTCGCAAGGCTGATCGTGGAGATCCGCCTCGCCACTCTCGACGACGCCCCCGCCACGAGGGCGATCTACAACCGCGAGGTCGAGAACACGACGGCCACGTTCGACCTCGTCGGCCGCACCCTCGTCGAACAGCGCGACTGGATCACGCAGCGAAGCGGCGTCCTCGGAGTGCTGGTGGCCGAAATCGACGGGGTGGTGGCGGGGTTCGCATCGTTGTCGCCGTATCGGGCTCGTCCGGCCTACCGCACCACCGTCGAGGACTCGATCTATGTGAGCGAAACCGCCCGCGGCAGCGGTGTCGGCAAGGCCCTGCTCAAGGCGTTGATCGACCTGGCCGGCCAACGCGGCTTCCATACGATCGTCGCCCACATCACCGGCGGGTCTGACACGTCGGTGGCGCTGCACCAGGCCTGCGGGTTCACGATCGTCGGCACCGAACGCGAGGTCGGACGCAAGTTCGGCCGCTGGCTCGACGTGGTGATCATGCAACTCATGATCACCTGAGCGCCCGACCGCCTGATCACCCGGCCGACCGGGCAGCCCGAACTCACTCCCCACGAGAAAGACCCGGCGCAGTTGCGCCGGGTCCCACTCAGCGTGGGCCGGGAAGGATTCGAACCTTCGTAGGCGAAAGCCGACGGGTTTACAGCCCGTTCCCTTTGGCCGCTCGGGCACCGACCCTCGGACGAGGAACGATAGCGGCCCTGACACCGTCGGCGGTGCGAACCAGCCGGTGTCCGTAGTAGTTTTCATGGCCATGGCAACGTTCGATGTGGTTTCCGAAGTTGATGATCAGGAAGTACGAAACGCGGTCGATCAGGCCTCACGTGAGGTGGCCCAGCGCTACGACTTCAAGGGCACCGAATCGTCGGTGACGCTGGGCGACGGCGTGATCGACCTGGCGTCGTCGTCGGAGGATCGCCTCGGGGCGTTGCGGCAGGTACTCGAAGAGAAACTGGTCAAACGCAAGGTGTCGTTGAAGGTCCTCGACTACGGCAACATCGAACCGGCATCGGGCGGGTCGGTTCGCCAGTCCGCCACGCTCCAGAACGGCATCAGTTCCGAGAAGGCCAGGGATCTCAACAAGTTCATCAAGGCCCTCGGCATCAAGGGTGTGCAGTCGTCGACCCAGGGCGACCAGCTCAGGGTGCAGGCCAAGAAGCGCGACGCCCTGCAGACGGTGATCGCCGAACTGAAGAAAGGCGACTTCGGTCTGCCGCTCCAGTTCAGCAACTTTCGCGACTGAGACGGACCCGACCCGGGGGCCGAGCCCCTGGATCAGGCCCAGTTGCCGGCCCGCAGCCGAGCGATGCGCTCCTCGGTGGGCGGGTGAGTGCTGAACAGCTTGCCCATGGAACCGCCCGTACCACTGCGCCCGCGAGCCTGGGCCTTGAGCGGGTTGATTATGTAGGCCGAGGCCTGGCTCGGGTCGACATTGCCGGGGATGCGACTCGCATAGGCGTCGAGACGCCCGAGGGCCCGGGCCAGGGGCTCACCGGTGCCGATGAGTTTGGCACCCGACGCGTCGGCCTGGAACTCACGATTCCTCGAGATGGACGCCTGAATGAGCATGGCCGAGATCGGGGCGAGGATCGCGAATGCCAACTCTCCGATGATGTTGCGCCCGCGACCGCCGCCACCGGTGAAGATCGCTCCCCACATCACGATTCGGGCCGCGAAGGTAATCGCCATGCCGATCGATGCCGCCACCGACCCGATGAGGATGTCACGGTTCCGCACATGCGAGAGTTCGTGGGCAAGCACACCGCGAATCTCGTCCCACTGCATGGCCTCGAGCAGGCCGGCGGTGACCGCGACCGCCGCATGGTTGGGACTGCGACCGGTGGCGAACGCGTTGGGCTGCGGGTTGGGCGACACGTAGAGCTTGGGCATCGGCATGCCGGCCCGATTGGTGAGGTCGTCCATGATCTCGTAGTACTGCGGCATCTGCTCCCGGGTGACCGGCTTGGCGCGTGCCGATTTGATGGCGAGCTTGTCGCTGAACCAGTAGGACCCGCCCACCAGAACCAGACCGAGAACCATGCCGATGACGAGCCCGCCCGAGGGGATCAGGGCGCCACCGACGACCACCATGAGGCCACCCAGCGCCGCCAACAATGTGAAGGTCTTGGCCGTGTTGATCATGCTTTTATGATAGGCGGCAGCGGCGAAAATCGGGTTCAAACCGGGCTCAGGACCCGACTCCGAGATCGTAGTATCCCGAGTGGATGTAGAGGGCCTCCACCCCGTGGGCACGGTACATCTCCACGTTGGAAGGGTCGTCGTCGATCGCCAGCACGACGTCGTATCCGGCGGCGCGAAGCGCCTCGAGTTCGGCGGCCTTGAACTCCACCGACGAACGCCGATCACCCTCGGGCCGGGTGATAACGAGATCGAACGGCACACGGTTGGCGCCCAGCCACTCGATCGAATCGGCGTGAACGAACGCCGGACGGGCGGTGATCACGACGATCGGCAACGCGATCACCCGCGCCAGCACCACGCCGGCCGAGAGCGGTTCGTCGTGGATCCCGGCCGCGAAGAATCCGTCCCAATCAGGCACGCCTCCGAGCAGATGGACCTGTCGGGGTGACGCGTCGGACAACACCCCGTCGAGATCGAAGATGACGACATCGCCACCGGAAGCGGCGCCCGCCCGCCGGTGCCAGTGGTCGGGGTCGGCTCCGGGATCGGGTTTGAGTTGGGGTTCGGGTTCGATCACTCCTCGTCGGACTCCGCGGCTCGGTCGCGTATATCGGCCACGACATCGGGATCGGCGAGCGTGGTGGTGTCGCCGAGATCATGACCGTTGGCGACATCACGCAGGAGCCGGCGCATGATCTTGCCCGATCGTGTCTTGGGCAGATCAGGCACCAGAAACACGGCCTTGGGGCGGGCGGTGGGGCTGAGCTTCTTGGCGACGTGCTGACGAATCTCTTCCCGTAGCGACTCGGTGACCTCGGCCGCCCCGATCAGGATCACGTAGCCGACGATCGCCTGACCGGTGATCTCGTCGGTGGCGCCGACCACGGCGGCCTCGGCCACCGCCGGATGATCGACGAGCGCCGACTCGACCTCTGCGGTCGAGATGCGATGACCCGACACGTTCATGACATCGTCGACCCGACCCAGCAGCCAGAGGTAGCCGTCGGAGTCGACACGGGCTCCGTCGCCGGCGAAGTATCGCCCCTCGTACGTCGACCAGTAGGTCTGCAAGTAGCGCTCCGGGTCACCCCAGATGCCACGCAGCATCGACGGCCACGGATGGGTGATCGTCAGATAACCGCCGCCCTCGTGGACGACGTTGCCGTCGTCGTCGACGACCTCGGCGAACACCCCCGGCAGCGCGAAGGTGGCCGAACCGGGCTTGGTGGCTACCGCCCCCGGCAGCGGGGTGATCATGTGGGCACCCGTCTCGGTCTGCCACCAGGTGTCGACGATGGGCCGCTCGCCTCCACCGATGTGCTCGTGATACCACATCCAGGCCTCGGGATTGATCGGCTCGCCGACCGTGCCCAGGACGCGCAGCGACGAGAGATCGTGCCTGGCCGGCCACTCGCCGCCCCAACGCATGAACGTGCGGATCGCGGTGGGGGCCGTGTAGAGCTGGGTGACGCCGTAGCGTTCGATGATGTCCCAGAGACGGTCCTTGTCCCAGGAGGAACGATCGCCGGAGCGTTTCTCCTCGCGTGGAGTGTCAGGGGTCCCCTCGTACATGACCTGCGTGGCACCAAGGGTGAGCGGGCCGTAGACGATGTAGCTGTGGCCGGTGACCCATCCGATGTCGGCACCGCACCAGAACACGTCGGTGTCGGCTTGGAGATCGAAGACATATTTCTGGGTGAAGGCAACCTGGGTGAGATAGCCGCCGGTGGTGTGCATGATGCCCTTGGGCTTGGCCGTGGTGCCCGACGTGTAGAGCAGATAGAGCAGGTCCTCGGCGTCCATCGACACGGGTGGACAGTGCGGGGCGACCTCGGCCATGAGATCATGCCACCAGAGATCACGGCCCTCGACCATTTCGGGATCGGTACCGCACCGGTCGACCACCACCACATGTTCGACGCTGGGGGCACCGGCAACGAGCGCGGCGTCGACGTTGGGTTTCAGCGCCGACGGGGCACCGCGGCGATACCCGGCATCGGCGGTGACAATGACCCTGACATCGGCGTCCTCACAGCGATCGGTGATGGAGTCGGGGGAGAAACCGCCGAAGATCACGGAGTGGACCACTCCGATACGGGTGCAGGCGAGCATGGCGACAGGCAGCTCGGGAATCATGGGCATGTAGATCGCCACCCGGTCGCCCCGGACGAGACCGAGCCCCAGCAACACGTTGGCGAATCGCTCCACCTCGGCCAACAGATCGGAGTAGGTGATTGTGCGTTTGTCGCCTGGCTCGCCCTCCCAGTGGTATGCGACCTTGTCGCCACGGCCGGCCTCGACATGGCGATCGAGGCAGTTGACGCTCATGTTGAGCCTGCCGCCGAGGAACCACTTCGCGTACGGCAGATCCCACTCGAGTGTGGTGTGGAAGTCCTCGTCCCAACTGAGTAGTTCACGCGCCTGACGGGCCCAGAAGGCCTCGTAGTCGGCCTTGGCCTCGTCGTAGAGGGAGCGGTCGCTGATGAGCGCGGCGGCCGCGAATTCGGGGGGTGGCGGGAACACCCGGTCTTCGCTCTCGTAGATCTCGATCGATCCCTCGGCCATGTGGAGTCCTCCCGATCTCGGCTCGGTGACTGACATTAGCCACACCGTGATTCCCCGTCAGGATCGGAGCCACGAGCTACCTTGATCCCTTCTGATCCCTTCCGACCTCGGAGAACAGAGAATGCTTCAGGAATTCAAGGACTTCATCAACAAGGGCAGCATCATCGATCTGGCCGTGGCCGTGATCATGGCCATCGCCTTCAAGCCGATCATCGACACGGTGGTCGATGGTGTGCTGTTGCAGATCATCGCGGCGATTTTCAACCAGCCGAACTTCAACGGACTCACGTTCGACATCGCCGGTACCCCGATCTTCTACGGTTCGGTCATCTCGGCTCTGATCAACTTCCTCACCGTGGCCGCCGCGGTGTTCTTCGTGTTGAAGGCCTACAACCTCACCCAGAAGACCGAAGAACCGGACGGGGAGACACCCTCCGGGCCGTCCGAAGTCGACCTTCTGACCGAGATACGCGACTCTCTGCGGACCCGCTGAGCCTCGGTCGGCGAGCCTGAGCATCTCGAGTGTGTCGTCTCGGGCCCGGCCTCACCCCACGAGATCAGCCCACGAAATCAACCCGCAAGATCAACCCACAAGATCAACCCACAAGATCAACCCACAAGATCAACCCACAAGATCAACCCACGAAAATACACTCGGTGGTGAACGTGGCGCCCGCGGCGACCGTCTTGTGGACCGGGCAGCGTTGCGCGATCTGGGTGAGCCGAGCCCTTTGCTCGTCGTCGAAGTCGCCCTCGATGAAGATCTCGCTGCGGATCCGGTCGATACGCCCTGCCAGGTCGTCGTCGCAGTCTTCGCAGTCGTCGGCATGGACCTTGTCGTGTTCGTATCTTGCCGAGATGGAGTGGAGCACCCAGCCCTTGCGTTGGCAGTACATCGACAAGGTGATGCAACTGCAGGCCGCCACCGCCGACAGGAGCAGGTCATAGGGGTTGGGACCGACGTCGGTGCCGCCGGCATCGACGGGTTCGTCGGCGTACCAGACGTGATCGCCGTGGCGGAGTTCAACGACGAATCCTGATTTGAGATCTGCGGTGACGATGGCCATCAGTCGAGATTAGATCCCGATGGCAGCAGAATCGTGACCCTCGTACCCTTTCGTTCAACCGATGAGATCCTGATGTCGCCACCCCAGGTCCTGACGTTGCGTCGGGACGCCGCCAGACCGATGCCGTTGCCGTCGGCCTTGGTTGTGAAGTACGGCTCGAAGATCCGGCCGATCACCGACTCCGGGATGCCGCAGCCGTCATCGGCGACCGCTATCGCCACATGGGGGCCGGCCGAACCGCCCGTCGGCGCCGACTCGTCGTCGAGGTCGACTTCCGACACGGCAATGGTGATCCGTCCGCGGGGCTCGACCGCGTCACGGGCGTTGACCACGAGGTTGGTGATCACCCGCTCGAGACCGGTGCGGTCGGCCGACACGAAGATGCCGTCTCCGGGGTGCTCCACGACCAGATCGGCCTGGTGTTCGACCAGCACACCCAGCATGTCGGCCAAGGAGGTGATCATCGGGCCGAGATCGATCGCCGCCACACGACCCCGACTCGGCCGGCTCATCGCCATCAGGTCCTCGGTGATGTCACAAGCCCGGTCGATGGCCTCGTTCGCCGCCGACACCCGGTCGACCTCCTCGGCCGCGTCGAGCAGTCCCAGCTGGAATCCGATCGACGAGAGAAGATTGTGGATGTCGTGGGCCGCGCTACCGACCGCTCCGGCCAGGGACCCGAGAGCAGCACCGTCGATGAGCATCTCGTCGAGTTCGCGGCGGCTGGTCACGTCCTCGATCGTGCCGACCATCCCAGCCGACTCCGGCCGGCTGATCGTGACCTTCACCTCACGGGTGTCGGGGCTGTGGCGGGTGAACAATTCGGTGATGTACCGGCCCCGGCCGTCCCAGCGGGCCAACTCGCTCTTGAGCCTCACCACGTCGGCGGCGTCGAAGAGTTGCATCCAGCCCTTGCCGAGCAGAGCGGCCGGCTCGACCCCGAACTCCGACGAGATCTTCGCGTTGGCGTAGTTCCAGTCGCCCGAACTGTCGGCCAGGAAAATTCCGACGGGTGCCATCTCGACCAGCGCGTTGAACATGTTCTGGTTCCGCGAGCGTTCGGCCTCGATCCGCCGTCTGGATGTGACGTCGCGGGCGTTGAGAACCACACCGCGGACGATCGGATCGGCCTGGTAGTCGGTGATCAGCGCCTCGAGCGTGAGCCACTCGCCGTCCGAACGCAACATGCGCAGGTCGATGGGACCCTGGGTGATCCCGGAATGACGAAGCGCGGATTCGAACAGTGCGTCGAGCGCCGTAAGGTCATCGGCGTGGACGAACGACGTCCAGTCGTGTTTCACCGCGGCGGTCGATCGCTTGAGAAGAGCGGCCACGGTCGGAGTGACGTAGTCGACCTTTCGGACCGAATCGAGGATCGCCACGACATCACCGGCGCTCGACACGATCGACCGGAGTCTGCGTTCGCTCTGCGCAAGCCGGCGCTTGGCCATCACTCTGCTGGTGACGTCGCGCGTGGTCGATACGACACCGTTGACGCCCGCCCGATCGAGCAGGTTGGTCATGACTGTCTCCACCCACCGCCAGGTTCCATCGGAATGCCTGACCCGATACTGGACCCTCCGCCGGCCGTTGGGCTCGTTGACCAGTTCGTGAAAGGCAGTCGCAGTTCTCGGGTAGTCCTCGGGATGGATGATCGACACGGCCACGTGCAGCAGGAAATCCGAAGCCTGATAGCCGAGAACCGCCTGGACCGAGTCCGACACCCAGACGAGACGATTGTCGGTGTCACCCAGGCTGTGGAACTCGTTGGTGTGTTCCGCGATTACGGCGGCGACCCCCGACGGCACGGCATCCGGCCGGACCTCGGTGCCGATTCGCTGATTCGAAGCCAAGTCGGTCATGTGCCATCCTGAATCGGGCAGATTGCCGGACTCTTCAGTGCTCGCTCCCCCGATCGGAAGCGGCACGGCTCCCCTTGACCAAAGTCCCGGGAAATAGGTCCTTGGACCCATGGTTCCCCTCCCGACGTGGCCAAACACTGTCCGAGGTGACCCGACGTGGCCAAACACCGTCCGAGGTGACCCGACGTGGCTAAACACTGTCCGGCAATTGCCGACGGGGGGGTCGAGTCGACCTGCCCGGCACCCCGGGGGGAATCGGCACCCGCTCCGAAGGGAACCGTGGAAATGACGATCTGTGTCTACCTGCTCGACGACCATGAGATGGTGCGGCGCGGCCTGCGGGACATCCTCACCGCCGAACCCGACGTGGAGGTCGTGGGCGAAGCGGCCACCGTGATCGACGGCGTGAAGGGCATCGCCTCGACCAGACCGGACGTGGCCCTGGTCGACATCGTGCTGCCTGACGGCAATGGCGTGGAGGTCTGCGAGGCCATCGGGCGTCTCGCCCCCGACGTGAAGACGCTGGTTCTCACCTCGTTCTCCGACGACGACACCCTGTTCTCGGCCATAAACGCCGGCGCCTCGGGTTACGTACTGAAACGGATTGCGGGCCCTGAGCTGGTGAAGTCGGTCAGAGCAGTGCACGCCGGCCGGTCACAGGTCGACCCCAGGCTCACCGACCGGATGTTCGACCGCTTGCGTTCGGGCCAGCCCAGCGAAGAGGAACGGCTCTGCACCCTCAACGATCGCGAGCGCCAGCTCCTCGAATTGGTGGCCGAAGGTTTGACCAACCGCAGTATCGGCGAGCGACTCCACCTGTCGGAGAAGACGGTGAAGAACTACGTGTCGACGATGCTCCGCAAGCTCGGCATGGACACGCGCACCGAAGCCGCGGTGTTCGCCACCCAGCTCGCCGCCCGACGCGACGGATTCGCCCAGGCCGTACGCGGAGGCTGAGCCACATCCGAGCCACAACCGGGCCACAGGGTTCGGGCCGCGGCGCGTGACCGGTATCGCCACGGTGGCCGCTACCAGATTCGTCGCGCCGCCGCCCATCGACTCAGCTCGTGTCGATTCGACAACTGGAGCTTGCGCAGGACCGCCGACGCATGAGTCTCGACCGTCTTGATGGAGATCGACAGCCGTCGCGCGATCTCCTTGTAGGTGTAGCCCCGGGCCAGATGACGCAGCACCTCCTGTTCGCGAGGGCTCAAGCGATCGAGATCATCGTCGGCTTGCGCACGGTCACCCGGTGTGGCATCGCCGCTCATCGCGAACGCGTCGAGAACAAAACCGGCAAGCCGCGGCGAGAACACCGCGTCGCCGTCGCGCACCCGCAAGATCGCGTCGACGAGATCATCGCCCGAGATCGACTTGGTCACGTAGCCCCGGGCACCGGCACGCACGACGTCGATGACATCCTCCTCGGCGTCCGACACCGATAGGGCGAGGAAGCGGGTCTCGATGCCGGCGGCCATGACCGCGTCGATCACCTCTCTCCCGTTGCCGGACGGCAGGTGGATGTCGAGAAGCACGACATCGGGGCTCCACTGTTCGATCGCCGCCACGGCCTCTGCGATGTCGCCGGCCTCGGCCACCACGGCGACGCGGTCACCCAGTTCGACACGGACACCGGAGCGAAACAGGCGGTGATCGTCGACGAGGACGATCCTTGGCGGTGCTGGTGGCACCCGGCCAACGTACCCGTCATCGACTCTCGTGGACGATCCCGGTGGTTTCACGAAACCGGCAGGAACAAATGCACCTCGGTCCCCTGCCCGGCCCCGCTGACAACGTCGGCCGACCCGCCGGCCCTCTCCATTCGACCGTGAATCGACTCACGCAGACCGAGCCGATCAGGCGCCACGCTCTCGGGATCGAAACCCGATCCGGTATCTCGCACATACGCGTGGACCCCGGTGTCGGCGGCCTCGACGAACACCGACACCCGGTCACAACCCGACCACTTCGCCGAGTTGGTCGCCGCTTCGCCCGTCGCCGACAACAGGGCCTCGATACCGGGTGTGATCGGGGTGGCGCCGACCACCACCGACTCGACAACGACACCGTGGAGGTCCTCGACCGCCGCCGCCACGCCTTCGACCGCGGTCTTGAGGGTCAGGTCCCCGCCTCGGTCGCCGCCCCCGTAGAGCCATCTCCTCAGCTCACGCTCCTGACGTCGAGCCAGGCTCGACATCTGCCGAGGGTCGTCCGATCGTTGAATCATGGCGAAGGTCTGGAGCACCGAGTCGTGGAGATGCGCTGCCATGTCGTTTCGGGCGTCGGCTCGCAGCCGCTCCCGGTGTTCCTCTTGCCTGCTGCGAATCAGCACCGCGATCCACGGACCGAGGATCAGGCCGAGACCGCCGATTACGAGCAACACCGCAAAGAGACCGTTTCTCACCACGCTGACGGAGACATTTCCGGCCACGAACGCGACCACACCCATGCCCAGCACCACGACCCCGGCTGCGATCCTTGCCGCCGCCCAGCGGTCGGGGATGACCCGCGGCTGGTACTGCCATATCACCACACCGAGTCCGAGGCCGATCACCAGAACCGGTATGGTCACCGGGTCGGGTGGAGCCAGGCCGAGCTGACGGGCGAAAAGAACCGAGCCGAGCACGAGCAACCCCAGGCCGACCCCACGACGCGTCGGCGTGTCGCCCGACGTCGTATCGCCGGGCGAGGCGACCGTTCCCGCCTCCGGGAGCGGGCGGGGCATCACCAACCAAGCGATGAGATACACGGGTATGCCGGGCCCGGTCGCGGCCAGAACGATTGCCGCCACCCGGAGGATCGCGGCATCGATGTGAAGGGACGCCGCCAGCCCGCCACACACCCCACCGACCACACGATCGGTGGATGAACGCATCGGAAGGCCGAGCCGGCGGATCTGATTCACCCGACCATGATCGCACGTCCTCGGCCGGCAGTCCCTCGGGGAAACCCCCCGACCATCCCCCGGTACTCAGGGTCGAATCAGGGTAATCCCCGATTGTTGCCCGTCACCGGTCGAGCGATGATCCGGCCATGGCAGATGAGACCGACACACCTCCGCCCCGGCTCAACGAGCCCAGCGAGCGACCACCGCTGCGCAGGAGTCGAGCCGACCGGGTGATCGCCGGTGTCTGCGGCGGTATCGGCCGGCGATTCGACATCGACCCGGTGATCGTGCGGATCGGATGGGTGGCTCTGACCCTTCTGGGCGGGTCTGGGGTGTGGCTGTACCTGATCGCCTGGGTGGTGATGGCCAAAGAGGGCGAGGCGGAGAGCGCGGCGGTGAGAACGCTGCGCGGGCGCGACACCGGGAAGGCACGCCGCATCATCGCCATCCTGGCTCTCGTCGTGCTCGTGATGTTGTTCAGAAGCCCATTCGGCTGGCTCATGGGGCCCTTCGGCTGGCTCGACGGTTGGGGTACCGGTAACGGCCTTTTCCTGCCGCTGCTGCTCGTGGCGGCCGGCGTCACCCTTCTGGTCTGGCCCGATCGCGAGCGCCGCGAGCCGGTGCCATCCCCGTCGGTCGACGCCCCGGCACCACCACCGCTCCCGTCCTCACCCTGGTATCCGCCCCCGGCCTCAGCGCTGTACCGGCCGGCCGGCAAGCGCCAACGGGGTTTTCTCGGACCGCTCACCCTCGCCATGCTGCTGGTGATCACCGGAGTCACCGTCGCCCTCGACCGGGCCGACATCGTCTCGGTGGATCCCGCCGTGTTCCTCGCGATCTCCCTCACCCTGATCGGGTTGGTGCTCACCCTGTCGGCGTTCATCGGACGAGCCCGGGGGCTGATCCTGCTCGGGGTGCTTCTGTTCCCGGTGGTGTGGTGGTTCCATACCATCGACCTCACCTGGTGGGGCGGCATCGGGGAGCAACGCCACACGGTGACGTCCATCGCCCAGCTCGAACCCGAGTACCGGCTCGGTATCGGCCAACTCGTCATCGACCTCACCGGCCTCGACCTCGCCGGGACCACCCGGGAGCTGGCCGTCGGTACGACCATCGGTGAAGTAGTGGTCGTGGTGCCGGAACGGATGCACGTCGAACTCACCGCCGATGGCCGCATCGGCGAGGTGCGGATCGACCGGCCGGGCCCGGACCTGACCGACGACGGGATCGACGCGTCACTGCAGACCGAGCTGGGCAGCCCGTCGGGCGGCACTCTCGTGCTCGACCTCGATGTCGGCGTCGGCTCGGCCCGAGTGGAAGTGCGATGACTACCCGACCGAATCAGGACACCCCGTCGAACCGGGAGGACCAGCGATGATCATGACCTCACTCTGGATGGCCGGCCTGTTGTCGGCTCTGACCATCGACCTCAACTCACTCGGAGGGCGTCGGCCATGAAAGCTCACGAAATCGATCCGGTTGCTCTGGTCTTCGGCCTACTGTTCACCCTGAGCGGTGCCGCGGTCCTGACCGACCGGGCCGCCCAAAGGCTCGACGTCACAGCCATCACCGGCGTCGCCATCGCCATCGTCGGGCTGGCCCTGGCCGTGATGTTGGTCGTTCGGCTGGTGCGCGGCGAGAGGGATTGACCTAGATG
>QIIW01000025.1 GCA_003231645.1 Acidimicrobiia bacterium
CCCCGTCGCGGATCTTCGGCGACTGGCTCGATATGGCAGTCGCCGCGGCGCCGACCGAACGCGAACGCCTCCTCACCAAGTGGGTCTCGGCTCCGGCGGCCAGCGATGCCCATCCCCGCGAGGAGCACCTGATTCCCCTGATGGTTGTGGCCGGGGCGGCCGGAGACGCCTCGGGTGAGACGATATTCGAGGACGAGGTGATGGGGGCGAGGATCTCGGCCTACGGCTTCGGACTCGCCCCCGCCCGCTGACGACATCGGGCATACTCCCAACCAATGACTTCGAGGTCCGGCGACCGAGCCGTCTCGCTGCGGCGGGCGCTGGTGCGATACCCGACTGACGGCGGGCGTCGCTGGCTGGCGTTCGACGACCCGCTCCAACAATTCGTCGCCCACGAACTCGTCGACGTGCTGCCCACGATCGAACGCATCGAGGCGGCGTCTCGCGACGGTCTCTGGCTGGCCGGGATGATCAGCTACGACGCGGCACCGGCGTTCGATTCAGCCCTGACCGCCCGACGCAACCCCGAGGTTCCTCTGGTGGCTTTTGCATCGTTCGCCGAGGCGCGGACCTCGCGTGGCCCTACGGATGGCAACTACCACACCGGCGAATGGACGACGTCGTGCGACCAATCCGGGTATGAATCGGCGGTGTCCGAGGTTCGTGAGCGAATCGCCGCCGGTGACACGTATCAAGTCAATTTCACAATGCGCTTCCACGCCGACTTCGAGGGCGACACCGAGGCGTTCTTCGCCGCGCTCAGCCGCGCTCAGCGGGCCGATCATCTCGCCTATCTCGACTTCGGTGACCGTGCGGTGTGCTCGGCGTCGCCCGAACTGTTCCTACGCCGGGAAGGTCATCGGGTCACCAGCCGCCCCATGAAGGGCACACGACCCCGCCACCCCGACCCGGTGACCGACCGCATCCTCGCCGATGACCTGGTCAGCAGCGAGAAGGACCGGGCCGAGAACACGATGATCGTCGACATGTGCCGCAACGACCTCGGACGCGTCGCCGACATCGGATCGGTCGAGACCCCGTCTCTGCACATCATCGAGACCTACCCCACGGTCCATCAGATGACGTCGATGGTGAGCGCAACTTCCGATGCCGGCCTGGGCGACCTGTTGTCGGCCACCTTCCCCGGCGCCTCGATCACCGGGGCACCCAAGGTCGCCACCAGTCGCATGATCGCCGAACTCGAGAGCGAACCGCGGGGTGTCTACTGCGGGGCGGTGGGAGCAGTCGAACCGGGCGGCGACCTGGAACTCAACATCGCCATCCGTACCGCCTGGATCGACTGCGCCCGCCACACCATCACCTACGCCGCCGGCGGTGGCATCGTCTGGGATTCCGATCCCACCAGCGAGTGGCAGGAGGCCCTCGACAAGGCCCAGGTGCTGGTCCGTGCCGCGGAACCGTTCCGCCTCCTGGAAACGATCGCATGGCAACCCGGCACGGGTGCCCTCCTGCTCGATCGTCACCTCGACCGTCTCACCGAAGGAGCCGACCACTTCGGGTTCGATCTCGACATCGGCGAAGTCCGACGCAGGATCCGTTCGGTCGGCCGCAACACCGAGGCCATGCTCCGGCTGTTGGTGTCATCGGATGGGGCGGTCGACATCGAGGTCCACGAGCCGCCGGCCGTGCCGCCGGGCGACGCGGTTCTTCTCGCCGTCGACACCGTCGCGGTGGCGAGCGACGACGAGTTTCTTCGCCACAAAACGACCCGACGCACTCGATACGTCCAGGCGCGCCGGCGCTTTCCGGAAGCATTCGACGTGATCCTCTGGAACGAGCGCGGCGAAATCACCGAGTCGACCATCGCCAACATCGTCGTCGAAATCGACGGTCGCCTGCTCACCCCGACCACCGACAGCGGACTGCTTCCCGGCACGTTCCGCGCCGAGCTCCTGGCCGCCGAACGCATCATCGAGGCCCGGCTCACCCGAGACGACCTGGCCGACGCGACTTCTGTATGGCTCGTCAACTCGGTGAGAGGCTGGTTGCCGGCCACGACCCGAGCCCATGCGCACCGCGGTGGAGGGATCGGCTGAGCGGTCCGGCCTTCGTCGAAGATCCGGGTCGGAGAACTTCCGGATCTGTTCATCTCGTATTCACCTGTTGCATTCCTGCGCGCCAGCCGACCCGCTTAGGTTGACGCCGGCAACGGGATGGCCCGTCGCCGGCAAGTATTTTCCCCTGACCCAAGAAGGATCCGTGAGCAACGAATCATCTCGAATCATCAGGCTTCTGGCCGTAGTCCTCGGTCTGTCACTCCTCGCCGCCGCGTGCGGCAGCAGCAACTCGGGAGCGTCCGCAGCCAGCAGCAATTCAGGAAACTCGACATCCACCAGCAGCGCATCCCCTGCCGGCCTGCCTTCGTTGACCCTCAACGGCTCAGGCGCGACATTCCCCGCTGCTTTCTACGAGGAAGTCCTCGCCACCTTCAACAACGACAATCCCGGAGTCACCATCAATTACAACCCGGTCGGTTCGGGCCAAGGCCAGAGCGACCTGGCCGGCAAGCTCACCGACTTCGCCGGTAGCGACAGCCTCGTCAAGGACGTCGACAAAGCCAACTACAAGGGCGGCTTTCTCTACATCCCCACCGTCGCCGCCCCGATCACCGTGTCGTACAATCTCAAGGGTGTCGATTCGCTTCAACTCTCCCCCGAGGTTCTCGCCGGCATCCTCCAGACCGACATCACCTCGTGGGACGATGCCGCCATCGCCGCCGACAACCCCGGGCTGACCCTGCCCTCCACCCCCATTACCGTCGTCCACCGCTCCGACGGGTCGGGCACCACCGCCAACTTCACCCATTACCTGGATCTCGCGGTCCCCAACGCGTGGAAGCTCGGCACCGACAAGACCGTCAATTGGCCCTCGGGTACCATCGGTGCCCAGGGCAACACCGGTGTCGCCGACCGGATCAAGAACACCGACGGCGCCATCGGCTATGTCGACTTCGCTGACGCCAGGGCTACCGGCCTCACGTTCGCGGCCATCAAGAACAAAGATGGCAACTACGTGGTTGCCTCACTCGACGCCAGCTCTGCCGCCCTCGACGGTGCCGTGGTGGCAGCCGATCTCACGTACAACCCACTCAACGCCGCCGGCGCCGCTTCGTACCCGATCGTCGCCCCGACCTACATCCTGACCTACAAGACATACCCGAAACAGGACACGGTCACGGTGCTCCAAGCCATGCTCCGCTACCTGCTGGGTCCGGCCCAGGATCAGGCCAACGCCCTCGACTTCGCCAAACTGCCCGAGGGCCTGCGTCAGAAGGCACTCGCCCAGGTCGACTCGATCACGGTCGGCTAGAACTCGAGACGATGCCCCCGTTTGCAGCCGAGACGCTGCTACACGACCGTGACCGACGCGGAGTCGCGACAGATCGCGCCTTCCGCTCGGTCTCGGTCGTTGCCGGGTTCTCCGTCCTGGCGCTTCTCGGGCTGATCCTCGTTTCCACCACCAACGCGGCTTGGCCGGCGTTCTCGGCCCAGGGCCTGAGATTCTTCACCTCCACCACCTGGGACGTTCCCAAGGGCGAGTTCGGAGCTCTGGCCTTTGCCTACGGAACCCTGATCGTGTCGGTCATCGCCCTGGTGCTGGCGGTGCCGGTGAGCATCGGCATCTCGCTCTACATCACCGAGGTTGCCCCGCCTCGACTGCGCAAGCCGGTGATCTACACGATCGACCTCCTGGCCACCATCCCCTCGGTCGTCTACGGACTCTGGGGGGTGAGGGTTTTCGCCCCCTGGATCGACCCCCGCTACGAATCGATCGCCGGATGGTTCGACTCGATCCCCGTGCTCAACACCGTCTTCAACGGCCGACCGATCAGCGGCGTCAGCTTCATGACCGCGGGCATCATCGTCGCGATCATGATCACCCCGATCATCACCTCGCTCACCCGGGAGGTGCTCACCACGGTCCCGTCGAGCCTCAAGCAGGGTGCCTACGCCATAGGCGCCACCCGTTGGGAGATGATCCGGGGCGCGGTACTCCCCCACAGTCGCGGTGGGATCACGGCGGCGGTAATGATCGGCTTGGGTCGGGCCATGGGTGAAACCATCGCCGTCGCGCTGGTGATCGGTTCGTCGTCGGTGGTGAGCGCGCGCCTGTTCAACCCCGGCGATGCAATGGCGGCGGTGATTGCCAACCAGTTCGGCGAATCGACCGGTGACTACCGGGCCGCGCTCATCGGGCTGGGGGTGGTGCTCTTCTTCATCACCTTCTTCATCAACAGTCTGGCCAGGGTCTGGATAACCAGAGGCCGCCGCCGGGCAGGGATCCTCTGATGGCCATCACCGTCGGCGACCTGACCCGGCCCAGGGGCAACGCCCGATCGATCCGGGACGCCATCGCCACCGGACTCATGGCCACCTCCGTCGTGCTGGTGATGATCCCGTTGGTGCTCGTGCTCACCTACGTGATCGAGCGGGGCAGCGCCCTGTTCGGGTGGCGGTTCCTGACCTCCGACATCCCGACCACCCGCTCGTCCGGCGGTGGCATGGGCCCGGCCGTGGCCGGCACCCTCCTCATCACCGGCACCGCCACCGCCATCTCCGTTCCGCTCGGGGTCATGGGAGGGATATACCTCAACGAATACGGCCGCAACTCGCGGCCGGCCGTGATGCTGCGGGTGTTGACCGATGTCATGACGGGTGTGCCGTCGATCGTGATGGGCCTTTTCGTTTACACGTTCTTGGTACTGCGCACCCAGTCGCTCTCCGGAATGGCCGGTGCGCTGGCCCTCGCCGCCCTGATGTTGCCGGTGGTGATTCGCGCCACCGAGGAAATGCTCCGGCTGGTGCCCGACGACCTACGTTTCGGCAGCTTCGCCCTCGGATCTCGCCGAGCCACCACCATCTGGCGTGTCGCGCTCCCGGCCGCACTTCCCGGCATCATCAGCGGGGCTCTCCTGGCGATCGCCAGAGCCGCCGGCGAGACCGCTCCGCTGCTGTTCGTGATCGGCATCACCTCCAAACCCAACTGGTCGCTGTCGGGCACCAATACCGCCTTGTCGGTGCAGATCTTCCGCAACGCCACCCAGCCGTTCGAGGGTGCTCAGCAACGAGCCTGGGCCGCGGCACTCACCCTGATCCTGATCGCTTTCGCGTTCACGATCCTGGCTCGCCTCTTGTCGGCCGCGCTGACCCGCCGCTCCGGAGCGTTCTGAAGCGTCAGGAGCCGGATTCCGCCGGCCGGTCGGCGCGCCCGACACCATCAACGGCGAGGGCCTCGATGATTCGCCCGTAGCCGGTGCAGCGGCACAGGTTTCCCGACAGGCCGACACGGATTTCGTCGGGGGTCGGGTCGGGGTTACGGGCGAACAGGGCGGTGGCCGAGATGATCATCCCCGGTGTGCAGAAACCGCACTGCACGCCGCCCTCGTCGAGGAGGCCGGCTTGGATCTCCGAGAGCCGGTCGCCGTCGATGATGCCTTCGATCGTGGTGACGCTTCGGCCCTCGGCCTGGGCGGCAAGCAAGGAGCACGAATTGACCGGCTGACCGTCGATCAACACCATGCAGGCGCCGCACTCGCAGTCGTCGCAGCCCTCCTTGGTGCCGGTGAGCCCGATCTCGCCCCGCAACACGCTGAGCAGACTGCGGCCGGGGTCGATGGTGAGCGGGTAGGCGACACCGTTCACCTCGAGATCGAAGGTGCGGGTCATCGGGCCGCCCCTATCCCGGTGCTTCGGTTGACCGGAACGGCGATCGGGTCACCCGTGGCTCGACCGAAGGCGGCCTCGACCGCCCGCCTGGCCATCACGCCCACGCAGTGGCGGCGGTAGGTGTCGGAGGCCCGCAGATCGCTGATCGGTGTCGCCTTCCGGGAGGCGGCGTCGGCGATGTCGGTGAGTGTCGCCGGGTCGAGGCTCCGGCCCGCCAGCACCTCGGTGGCTCCGTCCACCGCGACAATCGTCGGGGCGACGGCGGTGAGCGCCACCGACGCCCCGATGATTCGACCGCGGCCGTCGAGGTCGACCCGGGCTGCGGCGCCGACCACCGCTATCTCCATGGCACGTCGGTATTCGAGTCTCACGTAGGCGCTGGCCGATCCATCCGGTTGATTCGGGATCGCCAGCGCGACGCAGAGTTCATCGGGCTCGGCGACCGTGCGACCCGGGCCGGCCCAGAAATCTGCTGCCGCCACCCGGCGCTCGCCCCGCGTCGAGCGGAGCACGATCTCGGCGTTCAGCACCACGAGAGGTGCTCCGGTGTCCATGGCCGGCGAGGCGTTCATCACGTTGCCGCCGATGGTGCCGACGTTGCGGGTCGAGGGTGAGCCCACCAGTGCCGACGCGTCGGCCAGTGCCGTGAAGTCGTCGATCACACTCTGGGTGCGCATCAGTCGGGCGTGGGTGACGACGGCACCGATCAGCAGACCCTCGGTCGTCGGCTCGATTCCCGACAACTCGTCCAGTCGCTCGATCGACACGAGTCGGCCCGGAAGTGGTGCCCGGCCTGTTCGCGCCGCGACCACGAGGTCGGTGCCACCGGCGATCGGTCGGTATCCCTCGGCGACGAGCGCCAGTGCCTCCTCGAGACTCGAAGCGATCTCGAACTCCGTCACCCCATGACCTCCCACACCCGTTCGGGCGTCATCGGAAGCCGACGAAGACGCTCACCGGTAAGCCGGGCGATGGCGTTGGCCACCGCCCCGGCGGTGGCCACGTTGGGGGCTTCGGCCAGCCCCTTGGCTCCCCGGGGTCCGGCCCCCTCGGTCGCGATTTCGACGAACTGGGTGCGCACCGTGGGCGAGTCGGCCGCCGTCTGAAGCTTGTATTCGAGCAGTGCGGCGTTGCGTTGGCGGCCGTCGCCGTAGACGGTGCCTTCGCTGAGCGCCTGCCCGACACCCATCATCACACCGCCCTCCACCTGACCGACCGCACCGAGGTGGTTGATGATTGTGCCGGAGTCGTGCACCGCGTCGACTTCAAGGACTCTGACGACGCCGGTGTCGCGGTCGAGCTTCACCCGCACCGCGTGGCATGAGAACTGGGGGGCCACCCACGCCGCCATGCCCTGGTCGCCGACGCAGGTGGTGCCGCTGATCTCGGGGGTGGCGGGAGGTTGGCCCGAACCGTGGCCGATCAGCAATTCGCCGCGGGCCGCGATTGCGGCCAGTTCGATGATCGAGACGTTGCGGTCGGGTGTTCCGGCGACGTGGGCGACACCGGAGTCGAGAACGATGTCGGCGGCCGAAGCCTCGAGCCGGTCGGCGGCGAGATTTCGGAGCTGCTCGGCGACCTGTCCGGCGGCCGCGACCACAGCCCGACCGTTGTTGAACAGTGTCTGGGAGCCGGTGGCACCGACATCGTAGGGGGCGACTGCGGTGTCCTGGCCGACGATCTGGAAGTCGTCGGGTTGCATACCGAGCTCGTCGGCCGCGAGTCGCCGCAGCGTCATGACCGCGCCGGTGCCACATTCCTGGGCGCCGGTGATGATCTGTCCGGCGCCGTCGCTGTCGAGTTTGACGTAGGCCCCGGACGCCACCGGGAAGCTCGGCCACCAACCGATCGCCACACCGATGGCCTCGTCGTCGGGAAGAGGCCGGCCCCAGCCGGCCGAATCAGCGGCCCGGCGAATGCATTCGATGAGCCCGATCTCGTCGTAGGTCTGGCCGGTCGGGCCGATCTTGGCGGTGTCGACCGCGTTGAGCAGCCGGAACTCGACCGGGTCGAGCCCTACGGCGGCCGCCACCTCGTCGGTGTGCGATTCGCGGGCCCAGGTGGTCTGGGGTGCGGTGGGTGCCCGAACCGACCCCGACGGTTGGTGGTTGGTGTAGACCAGCTCGGCCGAGATCTCGATGTTGGGGATCACGTAGGGTCCGGCCACGTGCATCGCCGCGAGCTGCGGGAAAAACGCCGCGTCGGCGATGTAGGCCCCGTTGTCGAGGATGACGTGACCTCGGCGCGCCACGATGGTGCCGTCGTTGTTCACCCCGGTGGTGATCTCGATGATCATCGACTCACGCCGACGGTCGGGGGCGATGAACTCCTCGCGGCGGGTGAACACCAACTTCACCGGACGACGGGCGGCGCGGGCCAGAGCGGCGACGTGGGGTTCGAAATGGAACCCGCACTTGCCGCCGAATCCACCGCCCAGATGCGGCACGATCACCCTGACCCGATTGGTGGGCAGCCGCAGGGTCTCGCACACCCCGTCCCGAGCCGCGAACGGCACCTGGCTCGATGTCCAGATCGTGACCTTCTCGCCCTCCCACCGGGCCACCACGGCCCGTGGTTCGATCGGGGCGGCATGCGACCCGTCGGCAACGTACCGACCGGCCACCACCACATCGGCCTGGGCCATGCCGGCGTCGACGTCGCCGCGCGCGATCGACGAGAAGGCGGCGACGTTGCCGTGGCGCACCAGGCTGGGATCGGACTCGTAGTCGGCCCAGTGCGGGTGCACGAGTGGGGCGTCGTCGGCCCGGGCCGCCTCCGGATCATCGACGATCGCCAGCGGTTCGTAGTCGACGATGATGGCATCGATCGCCCTCCTGGCAGCCTCGTCGGTGACGGCCGCGACCGCCGCCACCACCTCACCTTCGAACCGCACCACATCACGGGCGAACAGGGTGCGGTCGGCCACGCCGGCGCTGTAGCGGACATCGGGAAGGTCGGCGGCGGTGAGCACGGCAAACACTCCGGGAACCAGTCTCGCCCCGCTGACATCGAGCCGCGTGATCCTGGCGTGGGCGACCTCGGCGAACAGAAACTTGGCCGCCAGCATCCCCGTCATCCGGAGATCGGCGGTGTAGAGCGCCGTGCCGGTGACCTTCTCAGGGCCGTCGGCTCGAACCAACCTCGGCCGTCGATCGATTGACTCCGCGGCGATCGCCATCGGGGAAGCTCCTCATCAGACCGGCGCCTTGACCGGACTCGGTGCCCCAGTCTCGCGCTTTATCAGCAGCGCCAGTGCACCGAGCACGATCACCATCCCCACAACCTGCGCTGCCGTGACCCTCTCGTGGAGGACCACGGCCGCGGCCGCTGTCGAAAGGGGGGGTATGGCCAGCACAAGCATCGAGGTGATAACGAGCCGCACCCTGCTGTGAGCCCAGTTGATGAGCAGGTGGCCGGTGCCGGGCACCACCACGAGGAGCGCCAACCAGCCCCAGTTCCAGCCCGACGGGACGTAGACCCCGCCGGCGTCGACCAATGACACCGGCAGGAGCACCACCATGGCGACCAGCCAGACGCCGGTCTGGAATTCGAACACCGGTAGTTGGCGTCTGGCCTCTTTCGCCAGGGCGAAGTAGGCGGCGAAAAGCAACATTGCCACGACCGCCAGCAGGTCTCCGCGCGGGCTCCACGTGGCATCGAAGGATGAGCCGAACACCACCAAACCGACGCCCGCCAGCGCCACCATCGCGGTAGCGACAAGTGTCGCGGTGATCCGTTCACCGAAGCGCCTCGACGCCACCACCAACAGGACCAGCGGCTGGAGTGCGCCGATCACCGTGGCGTTCGCCACCGTCGTCGATTTGATGGCCACGAAAAACACCGCGATCTGAAAACCGCTGGCGATGCCCGCCGGGGCGGCGATGCGAAGTTGTCTCCACGTGAGGGTCTTGCCGGCGGACCCCAGGAGCAGGACGTACACAACGGCCGCCATGGCGACCCGCCAGAACGCGACCTGCACGCCGGGCATGTGAACCCACTTCACGAGGATGGTGCCGAAGGTCCACAGGAACATGGTGGTGATCGCCGCGGCGAGGGCGAGACCCGACTTGGAGTCGGCGGGCAGCTCGGTCACGCCTGCACCGCCGCACCGCTCGGGAACCCCATGGTGGCCGCCTGCGGTCCTTGTACGATCCCCACGAGCACGTCCACCAGTGGGAGTGTACGAGTTGGCCGTGCCCATCGGCCCGAAGATACGGCCGAAGGATCCGATGTCAGACACCGCAGTGATCCAGCGCCGAACCGTAAGGGTGTTGATGGCGTCGGTCATCCCCGCCGGGATGGGCACTTCCGGTGGATACGCGGCCGCGGCCGTGCTGGCCAAGAACATCACCGGCAGCGGCGCGCTGGCCGGTATCGCCGCGGCCGGTTACGGGATCGGCTCAGCCACCGCGACGCTTCCGCTGGCCAGATTCATGGCGCGGCGCGGTCGCCGTGCCGGACTGGTGCGGGGGTGGTCGGTGGCAAGCGCGGGTGGCCTCATCGCGGCAACCGCCGCCATTCTCGGCCTCTACCCATTGTTGGTCGTGGGCACGTTTCTCATCGGAGTCGGCAACGCCACCACGCTCTCGGCCCGCTACGCGGGCTCTGATCTGGCCACCGAGGACTCCCGGGCGCGAGCGATCGGGTTCCTGGTGTGGGCGTCGGCCTTTGGCTCGGTGTTCGGCCCAACGGTCGGGCTCGGACCGGCCGGCCGGCTGGCCGGCCGGCTGGGTCTGACCGAGTTGGCGGGGCCCTATCTCCTCTCGGTGCTGATGCTGGCGGTCGCGGCCTTTGCCGTCAACGCCTGGCTCCGACCCGATCCACTCGTCGTGGCGGGGGGTATCGAACCCGAGGGCAGAGTGTCGAGACCACCGGTCAGTCGGGCCTTCCGGCGGATCTGGGCCAGTCCCGGTGCCCGGCTGGCCGTTCTGGCGATGTTGATCGGTCAGGTCGTGATGGTGGCGGTGATGACCATGACCCCGCTTCACATGGATGATGGTGGCCAGTCGTTGCAGATAATCGGGCTCATGATCTCGTTCCACGTCGTCGGTATGTATTTCTTCGCTCCGGTGGTCGGCTGGTTGGTCGACAGGATTGGCCCGCGACGGTTGGTCGTCGTGGCCGGCCTCTTGTTGTTCGCCGGCGGTGAGATCGCATCGCGCACCGACCCCGCCGATCGAGCCGGCGTGTTCTGGGGCCTGTTTCTGATCGGGCTCGGTTGGAGCTTCGGGCTGGTGGCGGGCAGCTCACTGCTCACCGCTTCGGTTTCCGTGGCGGCGCGGGTCGAGGCCCAGGGGGCCGCGGACCTCATCATGATCGGTTCCGGCGCCGCCGCCGGCCTCATGTCAGGGGTGGTCGTCCAGTTGAGCAGCTATCACGCCCTCAGCCACTGGAGCGGCATCATGGCGTTGACCCTGGTGGCAGTCCCAAGTGTGCAGATGGCGAGACGACATGGCCATCGACACGAAGCTCCACGGTCACTGGGAGCTGATCAGGTCGCCTCGCATTGAAGCCCGGGATGGGTCAGGATCAGCGGGCATCGACTTCACCACCTGAGGATCAAATGGACCTGCATTTCGAGACCATCTCCGGAGTCGGTGCGTTGATGCGTGCCGGCGAGGTCACATCGACCGAGCTCACCGAACTGATGCTGGCGAGGATCGACGCTCTCGATCCGCAGCTCAACGCGTTCATCACGGTCACCGCCGACTCGGCACTCGACCGGGCACGCCTGGCCGACGACGAACTGCGTCGGGGGGTCGATCGCGGACCGCTCCACGGCATCCCGATCGCGGTGAAGGACCTGTTCGCCACGGCCGGCGTGCGCACCACCGGTGGGTCGAAACTCCACGAGCACTGGATCCCCGACCACGATGCCACCGCCGTACGCAAGCTCACCGAAGCCGGCGCGGTGTTGCTCGGCAAGACCGGCCTGCACGAACTGGCCTACGGGGTGACAAGCATCAACCCCTGGTTCGGCGCGATCCACAATCCGTGGGCCACGAGCTGCGACCCGGGGGGTTCGAGCGGTGGTTCGGCCGTGGCGGTGGCCGCCGGGATGGCCTACGCCGCGTTGGGAACCGACACCGGCTGTTCGGTGCGTCAGCCCGCTCACTGCTGCGGGATCGTCGGCCACAAGCCCACCTTCGGGCTGGTGAGCAAGGCGGGCGTGCTCGACCTCGTGTGGTCGATGGATCATGTGGGGCCGCTGGCCAGAAGCGTCGACGACGCGGCCGTGGTGCTCGACGCCATCGCCGGTCCCGACCGCTGCGACCCCTATTCGTCCGGGGCCGACCAACGCGACACCTTCCGTTCCGGGGTTCACTCCTTGGCCGGCACCATGGTGGGTGTGGTGCGACATCATTTCTTCGATGGTCACGGCGATGTGATCGGCGTTGTCGACGCGGCACTCGACTCGCTGCGATCCCAAGGCGCCACGCTCGTCGAGCTCGACATCACCGACATCACCGAGGCGGGCGCGGCGATCGACTGCATCTCGGCCGAGGCCGCTGTTCTCCACCGGCGCGACCTGCACGAAAGGCCGGAGGCGTTCAGCGATGAGGTGCGGGGAAAGCTCGAGAACGACCAGGCGATCAGTGTCACCGACTACATCGCCGCCCAGCACTTCCGGCGTGGATTCACGAGTCGGGTCGAACGATTGTTCGACGAGTGCGATGTGATGGCGACCCCTACGGCGACGATCGTGGCCGCACCCATCGACGACCGCCCAGCCGACTACAGGTACCACGCCACCAAGAACACCAGCATCTTCGATTTCACCGGGCATCCGTCGGTTTCGGTGCCGTGCGGGTTCACCGACACCGGTCTTCCCGTGGGGCTCATGTTTACCGGCGCCATGTTTGACGACCGCGGCGTTCTCGGGATGGCGCGGGCATTCGAGCAGACCACCGGGTGGCACCTGGAACATCCGCCGCTCTGAGCACGTCGCCGCGGTTCAGGCAGCTCGGGGTTGGTGCCACCGGCTGTTGTGATCAGGGGTTCGGGTGCCGTCGGGCCGCTGGATCACCCAAGTGCCGTCGCTGGTGCGCCAGACATGAAAGCCTTGTTCCTTGACCTGGTTGTGACCGCCACAGGCCGGTAGCCCGTTGGCGGAGTTGGTGGCACCGCCGTCTCGGAATGCGGTGAGATGATCGATCTGGCACTTGGTGGCTGGTGTCCAGCAGCCGTGCCAGTAGCAGCGGGTGGTCGCCAACATGGCCGCGAGCCGTGGTGAGCCGGTGAACAGGCGCTGGCGGCGCCCGACGTCGACAACAACACCGGCCGAATCGACGACGACCCGGCGGACATGACCCACCAGCGCTCGGGCGACCGTTTCGGCCGGGCTGACCCAGACACCGTCGGCGGTGCGGCTCAGCCGATCGGTGTCGGTCGGGTCGAGCGGTTCGGAGTCGGCGCCACACAGTAGTGCCAGTTGATGTTCGAAGGTTTGCTGGTCGATGACGATGTTGGTGACGACATCGCCGCCGGCGTCGCCGGGTGCCGCGGCCGCACCGCGGCGCACCAGCGACATGAAGGCGTCGTATCGCAACTGGCCGGATGAGCGAGGCAGATGGATCCGCCACTCATCACCGAATTCGGCCCGGACGGCTTCGATGTCGGCCAGTCGTTCGGCGTCGGTCAGCCGAGAGAGAATCTCGTTGAACTCGGCCCCGTCGAGCGACATCATCCGACCGCGTAGATCCCACATGCCGTTGAGATCCTGAGTGGGTTTCACATCGCGGCGCCGCCACCGTCGTTCGGTCCGGGCCAGGGAACCGTCGGTGTCAACGGCGTTTTCCCAGTCGCGGCAGAACAGGTCGAAGTCGGGAAACTCCATCGATGTGGCGGCCGACAGAAACCCGGTTTCGCACACCGGAACGAACTCGCGTACCCGCGGGTTGGCCCACACTCTGGCCAGTCGTCGGACCTGGTCGGTGCCGACCAGGCCGCAGCGATACGACTCGGCCACCAGCGGCAGATCCCGCAACGCCCGATGCACACCATCACGTCGCGACGCCTCGACCCCCGACAGTCGGGCGTGGTGTCGCATCATCACCCTGGCCGAGAAATGACCGTCCGCCGCGTAAGCACCCGATGAATCGATGGCCGCCAACAACTCGATCTGAGCGGCCTGCAAACGACGGCACTCACGCTCCAGCCCGGCAATCGCCGCGGCCGCCCGATCGGCATCAAGACCCCCAAGATCGACCCCCAGGAGACCATCGACCGCGGCGTCTACCGCAGCCAGCGCCGGACCGGCCCCGCCGGCCGTAGCGCTCTCGA
>QIIW01000107.1 GCA_003231645.1 Acidimicrobiia bacterium
ATCGACTGGCCGGTGAGGTAACGGGCGTCCTCGGATGCCAGAAACGCGATCACGCCGGCAATCTCGCGGGGTTCGGCCAGCCTCTTCAAGGCGGTGTCGTCGGCCCGCATGGCCAGCCATTCGTCGCCGGTCATGCCGAGACGACCTCCGACATGCGTGGCCACATCACGCACCATGTCGGTGAGCGTGTTGCCCGGGCATACCGCATTGACAGTGATTCCATGCCGTCCCAGCTCCATGGCGACTGAGCGGGTGATCCCGATGACGCCGCTCTTGGTGGCCGAATACTCGGCCGAGTCAGGCCAGCTGGTCTTGGCCGCCATCGAGGCGACGTTGATGATCGATCCCGAGTGCCGGGCGATCATCGGCGCGGCCACCACTTTGTTGGAAATGAGCACACCTGTGAGATTGACCGCGGCGATGTCGGCCCACCGTTCGAGTGGTATGTCGGCGATCGGGCCACCGGCGAAGATCCCCGCACTCGCCACCAGCACGTCCACCCGGCCCCAGCGGTCGATCACCATCGCGACCGCCCGCTGCTGATCATCGAGTGACCGTACGTCGCAGTGGACGGCGATGGCGTCGGATCCAAGGTCGCGAGCGGCCTCCGCCGCCATCTCGTTGGCCTCGTCGACGATGTCGAGGCACACGACCGAAGCGCCCTCGGCCGCGAACCTCCGCACCACGGCGTTGCCGATTCCGGTCGCCGAGCCGGTCACCATCGCCACCTTGCCTTCGAATCTCTTCATGTCTGAAATCCCTTGCTTCGTGTCGGGTCGAACAAGTCAGAGAGGCGGCGGCGTCATCATGCAGATGATCTCCAGGGCCTCGTCACCCACCGAATTGACCGAAACGAGTCGCCCGCTGGCGAAATGAACCGAATCACCGGGACCGAGCCGGTGGACATCCTGGTTCAACAGGCCGAGTTCCATTTCACCGCACAGGACATACATCCACTCCTCGCGTGCCCGGTCGAGTCGCACGGCCTCGTACTTCTCCCCGCGCTCGAGACGACGAACGAAGGGGAGCATCTGCCAGTTGGGGAAGTTGGTGAGGAGCCCCACCTCGACGTTGAGCTGTTTCAGGCGGGTCACCGGGCGACGATCGGCCCGAACCACCGGGTCGCGACCATCGGAACTGAGGATCTCGAACAACGGCAGCCTGAGCGCCCCCCCGATCCGTTCGAGTGACGCCAGCGACGGCGACACCCGGTCGTTCTCGACCTGGGAGAGGAATCCGGTGGAGAGCCCGGTCGACTCGGCCAGCTCGCGAAGACTCATCCGAAGCTCGTTGCGACGCCCGCGTAGCTCACTGCCGACGTTCATGGTGCCTGCCAGGGATCGACGGGCGGCCGTATCATCACGGGCAGGATGTCGATTCCTCGATCTGTCGCCAACAACGAAGCGATCAGATCACCGACCGCGTGGGGTCGCATCATGCGAGCGCGTACCTCATCGGGAGCCTTGCCGTCCCAGAGCGGGGTGTCGACCTGGGCCGGGCAGATGGTTATGACCCTGATCCCGTCCTGGCGTCCCTCCAGAGCCATCACCTCTCCGAGGGCCTTGACCCCGGCCTTCGACGCGGCGTAGGCCCCGTCACCGGGGAACGCCTGCACCGCGGCGATGCTGCTGATCAACACCACCTGCCCGTTGCTCTCCCGAAGCGCCGGCCACGCCCGACGCGACAACTCCACTGTCGCCCTCAGGTTGATGTCGACGATGCCGTCCCAGAACTCTCGATCGGTGTCGGAAACGGCCCGCTGAGCGAAGACTCCGGCGCTGTGGACGATCAGGTCGATTCGGCCATGACCGGTGAGGGTGGTGTCAACAACCATCCCGGCTGCCGCGGGGTCCCTCAGATCGACGGCCAGGGTCGTCGACGAAGTCGACAATCCGGCTGCTGTCTCCTCGAGCTTGGACGAGCGCAGACCCACCAGCACACACGTGGCCCCGCGCTCGGAAAGTGATTCCGCCACGGCACGGCCGATTCCGGAACCGCCGCCGGTGACCACCGCCACCTGTCCGTGGAGAATCCCCGACTCGGCCATCACGACACCCCACCTCTGGTGGTCATCGACACCACATCGGCGAGTAGCCCTTGGTTGGCTTCGAGACCGGGCGAGATGATGTTGATGATGAAGGCATCGAGGCCATGGGTGTCGACCAGACCGACGAGCGTACGCCGACACTCGTCGCGGTCTCCCACCACCTGGTAGCCGGCCACCATCTCGTCGGTGACCAACCCGGTGACCGCCGACGGCCCTCCGTCACGGATGGCGTCCGTCAGTCGATCAACCTGAGCTTGATCGAGACCGATGTTCTTCAGTAGCCGGTCGGGGGAGTCCATCAGCGCGTAGCTGTAGAGGGTCTTGGCTTCGGCGATCATCTCCGGCGTGTAGGCCAGACGGTCGAGATAGACCCTCGCGAAGTCGTCGGTGTCGGCTCGCTCACCTCGGCCGACGATCTCGAGGGCATCACCGAGGTCGCCCCTGGCCATGAGGACCACCCCGTCGGCCACCTCGCCGGCCAGTTCGAGCAGACGTGGCCCGCGCGCCGCGATCCAGATCGGGATGTCGCGTCGGCAGCCTGCGGTGAGCTGAGCATTGTTCAGCCCGAAGACATTGCCCTCCCAGCTGACCGGTTCGCCACTCCAGAGGAGTCGCATCATCTCGATGGACTCGCGTACCACGGTCAACGGTTTCTCACGAGCCAGACCGAGCGGCTCCAGGACCATGGTCCCGCCCGCCACCAGGGTGAGGAAGGCCCGGCCACCGGAAACGTCGTCGACCGTGGCCAGCGCCGCGGCCGTGGCAGCCGGGTGTCGGGTGTAGCAGTTGGTCACGGCCCCCAGACGAATGCTCGAGGTCGACTCGGCCAGGAGACCGAGCACCACGTAGATGTCGTGCATGAGCCCCTCGTCGGCCACCATGCAGTAGTCAAAGCCGAGACCTTCCGCCGCCTGGACGGTCTCGATCAACTCGGCGACCGGCATGGTCGGAATCACCTGGAGTCCGAGTGACAACGGCGCATTCATCAGAAGAACGACTCGGTGAGAATATCGTAGTTGATGCTGCCGGCACTGAACGTGGCACCGGTGCGGAGATTGTTGATATGGACCTCCGCCGGAGAGTGAATGTCGATCGGGATGTTGTAGAAGTCGCGATCGGCGTCTTCATAGATGTCGACGAACGGCCGGCCGTAGGCCACCGACACCGACGACACCACCCGCTTGGCCAGATCGGCGCAGATTTCATCGGTGCTGTCGACGTGGAGGGTCGCGATGCCGCCGTAAAGGAGGCTGTCGTTGATTCGGCCCATCGACACGAGGTCGTCGTCGACCAGCGGCGGGATCACTCCGAATCCCGACGCGAAACGGACCAACTCGAGGTCAAAGCCCTCCTCGGCCATACGGTGAAGAGTCTGCTCCACGATTCTCGCCGCCACCTGAACCGCACACACGAGACTGTGATTCGGGGCGATGAGAATGTAGAGATCGTCAGGCTTCACCCGACACGATGATGCGATGGTGTCGGCGAGACCCACCGGCACCGACTCCGAAGTCTGAATGGCCACGACCGACTCGTGGTGGTCGTCGCGATACTTGATCCAATCGAGGTAGTGGTCGGGGTTGGTGCGGTTGAGGGCCCGGCCGGGCCCGGCGAGTATCGCCGCGTGTTCCTTGCCTGGTTCCTCGAGCTGCCACCCGGCGATCTGCGAGGCCACGCAGCCCTCCACCGGATGGTCGATCATCACCCTCACGGCCGACAGCGTCCTGCCACCGACCACGAACGGTTCGTAGCTCACCTCGCCGAGCCCGGCTATCGTGACGAGTGTGTAGAGCCGGGCGGCCCGCCAGCCACCCTTGCGCTCCAGGCCCATGTCGATCACAGTCGTGCCGTTGGCGAGTGTCTCCACACCCACGCCCAGAGCGTCGGCGTCGTAGAGGATCTCTCGCACCACCTTCATTGCTTCACGGTTGATACTGATCATGGCTTGGTCCTCTCGGGTCGCCGCTTGGTGGCTGGGGTTGGAACGTGGATGGTCCGGCCTCACGGCCACCGAGCCCGGCGTCGACCGGGATGATGGCCCCGTTCACGTAACCGGCATCGTCCGAGGCAACGAACAGGATCGCGGCGGCGATCTCCTCGGGTCGGCCGAAGCGGGCTTTGGGGATGTGGGACTGGATGGCCTTCTGGAGTTCCACGTCAGGCATGCCCGCGAGCAGGGCCTCGGTGGCTATCAGGCCCGGGGCAACGGCATTGACGCGGATACCGTGGGCCGCGAGGTCGAGCGACATCGAGCGGGTCAGGCCTTCGATCGCCCCCTTCGAGGCGATGTATGCCGTGCGATTGTTGACCGCCAGCCGGGCGAGGATGGAGCTGAGGTGGATGATCACGCCTTTCACACCGTTGTCGACCATGTGCTGTGCGACCAGTTGGCTGATCCGGAACACACCTCGGACGTTCACCCGCCAGACCTGCTCGAAGGCATCGAGATCGACTTCGAGGAACGATGACCGGTCGATCATCGCCGCATTGTTGACCAGCACCGTCACCGGATCGAGACGATCCTCGATCTCGGTCATCAGTGAGACGATGTCGGCATCGACCGCCATGTCGGCCCGTACGACGATGGCCTCGCCGGCCGCGGCCGTGATCGCCTGCTGGGTTGCCGTGGCCCCCTCGCGGTCCTGGCGATAATTGATCGCGACCCTGGCTCCCTCGGCCGCGAACGCCTTGGCCGTGGCGGCACCGATGCCCCTGGAGGCGCCGGTGACGAGCACCACTTCACCGTCGAATCTGCTCACGACGTGTCTCCCTGGTTGCTGCGCATCCGCTCGGGTGTCGAAAGAGCCATCGCGATGTCGGCGAGCAGGCGTGCCGCCGCCACCCCGTCGATGAATCGGTGGTCGAAGGTGAGTCCGAAACGGGCCATGGTCCGTACGACCGGTTGGTGGTCGTCGTCGGGCTCGAACCGGTCTCTCGCCCGGCCCACAAGGAGGATCGCTGCCTGCGGCGGAGCGGGCAGGGCGAATCCGTCGTCGATGCCGAACATACCCAGGTTCGACACCGTGAAGGTGGCACCCTCGATGTCGGGAAACTTCAGTTGGCCGGCCCTGGCCTTGGCGGCGAGACCGGACACCGCCGAGTCGAGATCCGGGAACGACAGATCCTGGGCGTCATGAACGACCGGCACCACCAAGCCCCCGTCGACCGACACGGCCACACCGAGGTTGACGGTGTCGGGAACCACGATCGACTTGCCGTCGAGATGGCCGTTGATGCGCGGATGATTCACCAGGCTGCGGGCAACTGCCGCCAACACATAGGTGTTGATCGAGAAACGAACCGACGACTGCTCTCGATCGACGACCACACCGGTGAGATCGATGTCGCGGCCGACCCGACTGAGCGCGTTGTCGGCCACACTGGCGGCCATGTTTCGGGCCATCACCCGGCCGAGCCGGCCGAGCGGTTCTGTGGCGGGATCACTCGGTCGGGGTGCGGGGTCGTCGGTCATGGTGAAGGTGGTGGCTACCGAAATGCGATCGCTTCGATCTCGTCGCCGGCGATGATCGCCAACACGGTGCCGACATCGACCGTGTCGTCCTCCTCCACGAGGATGCGAGCCAGGATTCCGGCACACGGTGATTCGAGATCGGCCTCGACCTTCTCGGTCTCGATTTCGGCCAGCACCTCGCCCTCGGCCACGGCGTCGCCAACCGACTTGTGCCATGCGACGACGGTGCCGTCCTCCATGGTGAGCCCCCACTTGGGAAGAATCACTTCGACGGCCACTACCGCGCTCCTCTCTCCGGCTGTGCCATGGCATTTCGGATCGCCGCCACCACCTGATCGGTGTCGGGAAGAATCAGGTGTTCGAGTTCGTCCGAGAAAGGAATCGGTGTGTCGAGCCCGTCGACCCTCACCACCGGGCCCAGGAGTTCATGGAAGCAGTCCTGGCTGATTCGTGCGCTCAACTCCGACCCGAGGCCTCCGATGCCGGGCGCCTCGTTGGCGACCACGGCTCGGCGGGTGCGGCGTACCGACCCGACGATGGTGTCGGCGTCGTAGGGGCGAATGGTACGGAGGTCTATCACCTCGACCGACACCCCCTCGACCGCCAGCAACTCGGCCGCCTCGAGCGCCATCGGCACCATTCTCATCGATGTCACGACGGTGACATCACTGCCCTCGCGGGCCACGACCGCCGACCCCAGTGGTGTCGTGTAGTAGCCCTCGGGAACCGCACCTTTCGACCGGTAGAGGGCCTTGTGTTCCAGGAACAGAACCGGATCATCCGATTCGATCGAGGCCAGCAACAGTCCCTTGGCGTCAGCCGGGTTGGAAGGTGCGACGATCACCAGGCCGGGAACGTTGAGGAACCATCCCTCGACCGACTGGGAATGGTGGGGTCCACCCCCGAAGCCGCCCCCGCATGCCGTGCGTATGACCAGCGAAGCCCTGAACTGGCCGTCGAACATGTAGCGGAGCTTGGCGGCGTTGTTGACGATCTGGTCGTAGCACTCACCGAGGAAATCGGCGAACATGATCTCAGCCACCGGGCGCATGCCGACCATGGCGCTACCGACGCACGCGCCGATGATGGCGGCCTCCGAGAGAGGAGTGTCTCGCACCCGCTCCTCACCGAACTTGGCCCACAGCTTGCGGGTGACTCCGAAGTCACCGCCCATCTCGCCGATGTCCTCCCCGATAAGAAACATTTCGGGGAACACTTCCATGCCGAGGTCGAGCGCCTCGTTGAGAGCCTTCACCATCGTGCGCTTCTTCGGTGCGGTCTCGACGGTCATGATCCCGACACCTCGAATCCGACGTAGACGTCCGACGTGGCCTTGGCCGGGTCGGGCATCGGGCTCTCCTTGGCGAAATCGATCCAGTCCGAGATCGTGGCGTGTGCCTCGCTCTCGACCTCGGCGAGATGCTCGTCGGTCCAGCCCATCTGCCGCAGACGATCACCGGCCATCAGGATCGCGTCGTGATCCTTTCGCCAGTACTCGACTTCCTCGGCCGGGCGGAACTCACCCGAGAAGACTCCCTGCCACCGCCAGGTCTTGAACTCGAGGAAGAACGGTCCGCCACCGCCGCGAATGTGTTCGAAGGCCCGCCCGACCGCTTCGTGGGCGGCAACAATGTCGTTGCCGTCGACCTGTTCACACCGGAATCCGTAGCCTCGGGCCAGGTCGACGATGTCGGCCGACGCATGCCCCTTTCCGACCGGTGTGTAGATGGCGTATCCGTTGTTGACGCAGGCGTAGAGCGTGGGGAGCTCCCAGATCGCCGACATGTTGAGGCTTTCGTGGAACTCGCCTCGTCCGACCGTTCCGTCGCCGATGATGGCACACGCCACCTTGGCCTCGCCGCGCATCTTGGCGGCGAGGGCCACACCGAGCACGGTGGCCATGTAGGACCCCTCGATGGCGTTGTTACCGAAGTTCCCGGCGAGTGGGTCGGCGGAGTGGAGGCTGCCACCCTTGCCGCTGCACACACCGGTCGAGCGTCCGAACAGTTCGGCCATAATTCGTCGGCCTCCGCCGCGGTGGCGCTCCTGGGCCAGGGCGTTGACGCCGTGGCAGCGGTGGTCGGGGAAGTAGGAGTCGGTGGCGTCGAGGTGGGCGGCGAGTGCGGCCTGGGTGGCTTCCTGACCGAGGCCGGTGTGGAGCATCCCGGGCACGTTGCCCTTGGCGAATTCCGTCTCGAGTCCCTGCTCGAAAGCACGTATCAACCACATGTCGCGGTAAAGCGAAGAGAGAGTGGGTTCGTTCATGGCTCCTCCAACCTGGGCCCTGCGCGAATATACGCCTCCGCGTTTCGCTGGGTCAAGAAATTCTTGGTATCACCAAATATTTTCCGCCGGGGCCCTCACCGCACGACACCGGTTTTGCTAGACCATCCCCATGCCCCGATTCGATCTCCCCGGCTTCACACGACCGATCGCCGATGTTCTGACCGAACGCGGAGTCGTCGTCGATCCCCAGGATCCCCTACCGGTCCTCCGTGAGCCCCCACCTCATCGAGTCGTCGATCCGGGCGACGAACCGCTGGTGCCCATCACCCATCGGCAGATCCGGACCCTCGCCAACTACTGGCACGCCGGTTGGGAACACGCTGTCCCGGCCACCCTGGCCCGAAGCGGGGTCATGCGCCGGCTCGCCCTGGCCGCGCAGGCACTCCCACGCCACTGGGGATTCGCCGTCTTCGACGCCTGGCGTCCCCTCTCCCTGCAGAACGAGCTCTACACATCGGCATACTCCGATCCCGACCTGCCCGCCGGGTTCCTGGCCGAGCCGAGCACCGACCCGTCCGCTCCGCCACCCCACCTCACCGGTGGCGCCGTCGACCTCACCCTCACGATCGACGGCGTGGCCCTCGCCCTCGGCTGTGGCTTCGACGACGCCACCGAGGCCGCCCACGCGGCCTATCTCGAATCGGAGCCCGGACCGGCCCGCGAGGCTCGAAGACTTCTCTATCGGCACATGCACGAAGCCGGATTCATCGTCTTCGAGGGCGAATGGTGGCACTTCGAATACGGAACCACCCGATGGTCGGGCATCACCGGGCACCCTCCGATCTACGGCCCGGCCTCACCGCGGCCAAGCCAACCACCATCGGTATCGTGACCGACACCAGATCCCTCACCGGCTCCGTCAACCTGATGCCGACCGGCCCGGTGGCCCAGGTGGCCGAACTCGCGGCCGAGGCGGAACGACTCGGATACCACCGCTGCTGGGTCTACGACGAAGGTCTCGCCACGCGTGATGTCTACGTCACTCTGACCGCGGTGGCTGCGGCCACCGGCGTCATCCAACTGGGCCCGGGCATCACCAACCCGTTTACCCGCCACCCGGGTGTGACCGCCAACGCCATCGCCTCACTCGACGAGTACAGCGACGGCCGGGCCTTCCTCGGGCTCGGCACAGGAGGAGGGCTGACCGTCGGGCCCCTCGCCATCAACCGTCATCGGCCGCTCACCGCCGTCGCCGAGATGGTCGACACCACCCGGCGACTCTGGGCCGGCTCAACCGTCGATCTGACCGGCCGCACCGTCGACTATCGCGGCGCTTGCCTGACCCCACCGCGGTCGGGCATCGAGATCCACCTGGCCGGTCGGGGCCCACGAATGATCGACCTGGCCGCCCGGGTCGCCGACGGCTTCTACCTGAGCTACATCCACAAGGACTTCATCGGACCCACCGTCGAGACACTTCGCTCGAGTTCGGCAAGGCCGATGACCGTCACCTACTCAACCAGGATCGTGGTGGATGACGAAGGGTTCGAGGCCGCCCGCCGAGACCTCACGTTCCGCCTGCCCGACTCACCACCGGCAATTCACGAGCGCCTCGGAATCACACCGGGCAACGTGGCTGCTCTCAGGGAGGCCCTGGCCTCCGGTGGACCACCCGGTGCCGCTCATCTGGTTCGCGACGACTGGGTCACACCGTTCGTGATCGCCGGCACCCGCCGACAGTGTGGCGCCGAACTGAGTCATCTCGCCCGCAACCACGGTTTCGACGAATTTCTGCTGCCGATCGACGACCTCGACCGGGGCCCCGAGTTGTTGTCCGACACGATGGCGATGATCTCAGCCGGGGCCTGACCACCGGTGAAGGTCGACAATCTCGACGCCAAGATGCTCGAGGGCACGACCGACCGAATGGGTCACGATGTCGTCGATGGTCGCGGGCCGGTTGTAGAACGCCGGCACCGGTGGGTGGACGATCGCCCCCATCTCGGTCACTCTCTCCATCAGGCGCAGGTGGCCGAGGTGAAACGGCGTCTCGCGAACCATCAGCACCAACGGTCGTCGCTCCTTCAGTGTGACATCGGCGGCCCGGCCGAGCAGACCGGCGCTGAACGAATAGGCGACACTCGACAGGGTCTTGATCGAACAGGGCGCGATGATCATGCCCATCGCCTCGAACGAACCCGACGCGATCGGGGCGGCAATGTCGCCCGATCCGTAGGAGTAGTCGGCCAGTTCGTCGAGGTCCGAAGGCGTGATGTCGGTCTCTATGGCCATGGTCCGTCGAGCGGGGGCCGTCACCACCAGATGGGTCTCGACGTCATCAATGGTGGCCAGCAGCTCAAGTGCCCGCACTCCATAGACGGCGCCACTCGCCCCGCTGATTCCGACCACCACTCGGGCCCGGCTCATCCGATGTACTTCGCGAGATCGACCGGTGCGTAGGCCACACGCTCGCCGTACTCGCGCCGCTCCCGTTTGTAGGTGGCGTCGATGCCCACCTTGACTCCGACCCCCCGTTTATCGGCCACCGGATCCATCTCGTGCCCCTGGGCATGGGGGACCGTGAAAACGTCGTCACCCCAGTGGACACGATTGGTGATCGCCCACAGGACATCGGATGGCTGCGAAACGTCGACGTCACGGTCGACCACCACGACGTTGCGGATGTTGATGTGAGCGACCATCGCCGCCATGGCCAGATTGCGCGGCGTGCCGGGATTGTCACGGTCGATCGAGATCACGGCGAGGAAACCGTTCCCGTACGGGGGAATGTGCACGTCGGCGGTCGGATCGACGTGACGGATGAAGCTTCGCAGCAAGGGTTCTCGCGGTAGGACGTTGCCTATGTAGATGTGCTCGTACCAGCCCGGGACGATGGTCTGATAGATCGGATCGTCGCGCCAGGAGATGGCCGTGATCTCGACCGTGGGGCTGTTCCACAACTCACCCAGGTAACCATGGAACTCCGCCAGGGGTCCCTCGGGAGCCCGGTCGGCCGGGTGGATGTAGCCCTCGAGTACCACCTCGGCACGAGCCGGGATGTCGATGTCGACGCTCACCCCGCGGCAGACCTCCACCCCCTCCCCTCGAATCGCTCCGGCTATCAGCAACTCGTCGATCGGGGTACGGATCCCGGCGGCGATCATGATCGCCGGGTCGAGGCCGATGGCCAGAGCCACCGGGAACGGGGCATCGGGATCGGACCGGCTCTTCATGAATGTGCCGACGTCGCGCCACTCGTTGACGTTGAACCCGAGAGAGTTGCGACCGGTTCTCACCATGCGATTGTAGGAGAGGTTGCCGCGCCCACCGACCGGATCCTTGGTCACGGTGACGGCTCCGGTGATGAACGCCCCCCCGTCTCCACGTGAGTGAACCGGTATGGGGATCATCGACAGGTCGACGTCGTTGCCCACCACCGAATTGCTGCGCCAAGGCGCCGTGTCGACTCGTCGTGTCGCGACGCCATATTGCGGATCGAGGACGTGTGCCATCCGATCGACGACCTCACCCACCTCGCAGCCGAGGGCGATCGCCGCGAGTCGTTGGCTGGCGACTGCGCCCGAGAAGATCTTCCATGGTGATCCGATCACGTCCTCGAACAGGGCCGCACCGGCGTCGGATCGTTGCATTGCCGCCACTACATCGGAGAGCTCATGGTCGAGTTCGACCGGCACCGGGATTCTCGACAGGGCTCCCATCGCGTCGAGAACTTCGATATGGGAACGGAGGTCCCGGATCGTGAAGTTGGTCATGGCGCGATCCTAAGAGACCGCGACCGAACGACGACACTCCGACATTGATGGGCTACCTTGGCGATGGTCCCCTTCGATACCGAAGCGGCAGACGCCGGGGCGGGCGTTGTGCGTGCCTGGATCACAGATTCGGACCAAGGAGACTTCATGGAGAGGGTCCTTCACAACGCAACCATGGCCGACGGCCGCCGAGTCGACGTTCACATCGCCGACGGGAGGATCGCGTCGATCGATCCCCCCACCGCCGGGCATCCACCCGGAATGGCGGTCGATGATCTCGACGGTTGGTTGTTGCTGGCGGCCATGGCCGAACCTCACGCCCACCTCGACAAGGCGCTCACCGCCGAGAGGGTGCCCAACCCCGAGGGTGACCTCATGGGAGCGATCAACGCCTGGATGCATGCCGCCGAAGCCGGTGAATTCACCTATGAGAACACTCTCGAACGTTCATCGCGGGCGATGGAGCTGCTCTTGGTCCACGGCGTCACCGCGGTGCGAACCCATGTCAATGTGGGCGCCGACACCGGAGTCAGAAGCCTTCTGGCCGTCCGCGAGGCCCGTCAGCGATTCGATGGCCTCCTCGATGTCGAGATCGTGGCCTTGACTCACAGCCCGATGACCGGACCCGACGGGGCCGACAATCGTGCCGCTCTCGCCGAGGCTCTCGAGATCGGGATCGACCTCGTCGGCGGGGCTCCGCATCTCGACCCGAACGGGGCGCAGCTCACCCGACAGGCCCTCGCCGCGGCAACAGAGGCCGGTATCGGAGTCGACCTCCACACCGATGAGACCCTCGACCCTTCGGTTCTCTTTCTTCGTGACCTGGCCCACCAGGTCATCGACTCCGGATTCGAACATTCGGTCACGGCCAGCCACTGCGTATCGCTGGGCATGCAGACTCCGGAATTGCAGGCCACGATCGCAAGGGAGGTGGCCGAGGCGGGAATCTCGGTTGTTCCCCTTCCCCAGACCAACCTCTTCCTGCAAGGTCGCGGCCACCCCACCGCCACCCCCAGGGGACTCACCGCGCTACGCCCCCTCCTCGACGCCGGTGTGAGGGTGGCGGCCGGAGCCGACAACGTGCAGGATCCGTTCAATCCGGTGGGCCGCAGCGACCCACTCGAAACCGCGGCCTTGATGATCATGGCCGCGCACGTTCGGCCCGACCTCGCCTATCGGCTGGTGAGCAACGATGTTCGGGGGGTCATGGGCATGGCACCGGTGACGATGTCGCCGGGTGACCCGGCCGACTTTGCCGCGATTGACGCCGAGTCCACGCGTGCCGCCATCGCCGACGCCCCGATGTCGAGGCGCACCTACCGGGCCGGCCGACTGGTCGCCTCGGCCGACCAGGTCGTGGCCATCCACAGGGATTGAGCCCCCCGGGGTCGACGGGCGCGGGAAGGGCCGGTGCCGCTGCGTCGGCAACGGCACCGGCCCTTCTCACGGTGCCTTACGGCATACCGATACTCTTGTCGATGAACTGGTTGGTCATGATGTCGGCGGCTTTCAGACCCGTGGGCGCCCCCGGAACGGCGGCGGTGATCTCATCGATCACACCCTGAACCCGGGCCGGGACCATGTTGCCGAGGGTCGAGTCGGGTCCGTTGCCGGCCAGCCCGAGATCGACCTGGGTCTTGTCCGAGAAGGCGGCGAGACCCTGGTCGTACTTCCAGAAGTCCTTGTACTTGGCCACGGCGTCGACGATGATGGCGTTGGCCCGATCGGGTGAGGCGTAGTAGTCGACCGCGGCCTGCTGGGCAATCGGGATGAACTGCTTCAGGCACGGGGTCATCTTCGCCAGGTCGCCTTCGCGGACGGCGAGAGTCTGCGAGTAGAGCTTGAGGCCGGCGTCGTTGATCAACTGGTACGCGACCGGCTTGCCCCAGTCGGTGAACACGTTCT
>QIIW01000137.1 GCA_003231645.1 Acidimicrobiia bacterium
GCCGTCGGTGTCGTTCGAGGCTCGCATGGCCACGGTCGATTTCCGGTTGTCGAGCCGGGCCCACATCACCGTCGATTCTGATTTGTGCCGGGGTTGTTCGGGCCGGTCCTGCGTTACGGCGTGTCCGGCCAATCTGTTCGTGCCCACCAGCGACGGTGGCATCCTCTTCAACTACGAGCAGTGTTTCGAATGCGGAACCTGCTACATGGTGTGCAATCGTGACGGGGCCATCTCGTGGTCGTATCCCGAGGGGGGCCACGGCGTGGTCTTCAAGCGGAGCTGACCCGATGAGACTGGCCGTGTGCATGAAGTGGGTCGACACCCGGCCCGAGGTCGACCCCCTGACCGGTGAGGTCGCCGACGACCGGCGTTGGTTCGCGGCGAGTCGCGCCGATCAGGCGGCACTGGAGGTGGCGTTGACGATCGGCGATCAGCTGCTCGGCGCCGATCGCGAACCGGGTGAGCCGGTGACCGGGATCGACGTCACGGTGGTCTGCGCCGGTCCACCGCCGGCCGACGAGATGCTGCGCGAGGCGCTGGCGGCCGGCGCGTCGCGAGCGGTGAGGGTCGACCTCGACCCCGGACTCGACGCCGCCGTGGTGGCCGCCGCGGTGGCGCCGGTGCTGTCCGGATCCGACCTGGTGGTCTGCGGCGACTGGAGCATCGACCGCGGCACCGGATCGTTCCCCGCCTTTCTCGCCCACGAACTCGGTGCCGCCCAGGCTCTCGGTTGTACAACGGTCGGGTTGGCCGGCCTGGTGGTCGAGGCCGAGCGACGCCTCGATGGTGGCCGCCGTGAACGAGTGAGGCTGGTGGGCCCCGGGGTGGTGTCGGTCGAGGGCGGCACCGAGCTGCGTCGCGCCGGGTTGCGGGCGATGCTGGCTTCGGCCCGGTCTCCGATCGAGGTGGTTGCCGCGCCGCCCGGGCCGCGCCCGGGCCACGTGTTGTCGGCGTCGGGACCATTCCGGCCGCGCTCACACGAGATCCCGGCCCCGTCCGATGACGACCCTCGGATCAGGTTGATGACTGTCGCCGCGGCGATGGTCGAACCCAAGGTGAGCCAGGCCATCCACCTCGATCCGGTGGCCGCCGCCGACCATCTGCTCGACCGGCTGGCCGAGTGGGGCATCGAAGATCGGGGCATTGAATCCGGGATCGACACCGGTGGGCCCGAGGGCGACCCGGCCTGATGCCGGCACTCGGACCGCTCACCTCGCCGGAGATCGCCGAGCGGTCGCCGTCGACCCTCGTGATCCCGCTCGGCGCCACCGAGCAGCACGGCCCGCATCTGCCCGTCGCCACCGACACCCTCATTGCCGAGGCCGTGGCCGGCCGGGTCGTGGCCGAGATTGACGGCGCGTTGCTGGGGCCGACCGTCTCGATCGGGGCATCGGGTGAACACGCCGGTTTCGCCGGCACGCTGTCGGTCGGGACCGAGGTGTTGGCGTCGATGCTGGTGGAGTTGGTGCGAACCGCCGGCCCGGAATTCACGCTGGTGGCGGTGGTCAACGCCCACGGCGGCAATGTCGACGCGATCGGGAAGGCACGGCTGGTCTGCGAATCGGAACGACGTCGATTGGCGGCGTGGTCGATCGGCCTGCCCGACGCCGACGCCCATGCCGGTCGCACCGAAACCTCGCTCATGCTGGCCATCGCGCCCGACCTCGTGCACCTCGATCGGGCCGAGCCGGGCGAGACCGCCCCGGTGGCCGAGCTTCTACCCCGGCTCCGTGAGGGTGGTCTGGGGGCGGTGACCGCCAATGGTGTTCTCGGCGACCCGACGGGGGCGTCCCCGATGGAGGGTGATGCTCTGCTGGCACAGCTCGTCGACGACGCCGTGCGGGCGTTGTCGAACCGGCGGGCATGACCCCCGAAAGGCGTCCGGAGTGCGACGCTGGTGAGATGGATCGACCAGTCGCCTTCGTCACCGGTGCCGCCCGGGGTATCGGCGCGGCCACCGTCGCCCGGCTCGCCGCCGACGGGTGGGCGGTGACGGCGGTCGATTCCTGCACCGACGACCCGGTGATCGCCTACCCGCTCGCGACGCTCGCCGAGCTCGAAGCCGTTGCCGCGGCCGGCGGCGACTCGGTGGTCGGCGCGGTGGCCGACGTGAGAGACCGGGGCACGCTCGACGAGGCGGTCGCCTCGACGGTCGATCGGTGGGGCCGGCTCGACGCGGTGGTGGCCGCAGCCGGGGTGGTGGCCGGAGGCCATCCGCTCTGGGACACCGACGAGCCGACGTGGAAGGCCGTGATCGAAACCGACCTCACCGGCGTCTACCGCACGATTTGCGCCGCCGTCCCCGCGATCCTCGAGTCATCCGAATCCGGGCCGGCCCGAGGCCGGGTCGTGGTCGTGGCGTCGGCCGCCGGCTCGCTTGGTCTTCACCACATGGCGGCCTACGCCGCGGCCAAACACGGTGTGATCGGACTGGTCCGGTCGCTGTCGGCTGACCTCGCCGGCACCGGTGTGACCGCCAACGCAGTGTCGCCGGGCTCGACCCGCACCCCAATCCTCGATGCGTCGGCCGCGGTCTACGGCCTCGACGACCCGCAGCATCTCGTGGTGCACCAGGAGCCGCTCGGCCGTCTGATCGAACCGGCCGAGGTCGCGGCCACGATCGCCTGGTTGTGCTCGCCCGACGCGTCGGCCATCACCGGAGCGGTGCTGGCGGTCGACGGCGGGATGACCGCCACCAACTGACCGCCGCCACCGGCCCCAACAGGCCGTCGGCCGGTGCCCGACCGTCACCCCGGACTCTCTCGGACTGACAACGTCAGTCGACGCTGATACTTTCGGATCATCCGCTTCGAAGCCGCCGGGAAGGTGTTGTCATGAAGATCAGAGCCGCAGTGCTACGAGAGATCAATACTCCGTGGACCGTCGAGGAGATCGAACTCGACGGCCCTCAGGCGCGTGAGATTCTCGTGAAAACCCTCGCCGCCGGAATGTGCCACTCCGACGAGCACGCCCACAACGGTTCGATGCCGGTGCCGTTGCCGATCGTCGGCGGTCACGAAGGCGCCGGTGAGGTGATCGCGTTGGGTGAGGGGGTAACCGAGTTCGAGGTGGGTGACCACATCGCCTGCTCGTTCATCCCGTCGTGTGGCAAGTGCACCTGGTGCGCCCGTGGCATGCAGAACCTGTGCGATCTCGGCGCCCAACTCCTGGAACCCGGCATGATCGGTGGTGGCTATCGTCACCATGCCGCTGACGGCTCCGACATCTCCGCGCTGCTCAAGCTCGGCACCTTCGCCGAGCACATGGTGTTGAGCGTCGACAGTGCCATCAAGATCGACAACGACATTCCGGCCGGGCCGGCGGCGCTGGTGAGCTGTGGCGTCACCACCGGCTACGGTTCGGCCGTCAACCGCGCCGATGTCACTGCCGGCGACACGGTCGTCGTCGTCGGATGTGGCGGGGTCGGCATGTCGGCGGTGCAGGGAGCGGCCCTCGCCGGCGCCAAGAACGTGGTTGCCGTCGACCCGTCGGAGTTCAAGCGTGAGAGTGCCACGACCTTCGGCGCCACCCACAGCGCCGTCTCGATGGAAGAGGCCATGGACCTGGTGGGTGGGATCACCAACGGCGTCATGGCCGACAGTGTCATCCTCACCCCCGGAGAACTCCTCGGTGAGATGATCGCCCCGGCTCAGTTCCTCACCCGCAAGGGCGGCACGATCGTCGCCACCGCCGTGGCCAACGCCGCCCAGATGGACACCCAGCTCAACCTGTTCCTGTTCTCGATGATGAACCAGCAGCTGAAGGGCTGCATCTTCGGGTCGGCTGCTCCTCGCAAGGAGATCCCCAACCTGTTGTCGATGTATCAGGCCGGTCAGCTCAAGCTCGATGAGATGATCACCAACACCTACACGCTCGACCAGGTCAACGAGGGTTACGACGACATGCTCAACAACAAGAACATCCGTGGCGTCATCACGTTCGACTGAGTCCGGACCCTGCGGAAATCCGAGCGGCCCGAGCCGCCCGACCCATCCGACCGGCCCGAGCCGCCCGACCCATCCGACCGGCCCGGGCAACCGGCGTAGCCCGCAGTGACCGCACTCGACGATCGCAGTGTCCTCGACGCGCTCGACCGGGCCATCGTCGGTCGGCGGCGGGAACTCGAACTGTTGGTCGCCGCGCTGGCCGCCGGTCGCCACGTGCTGCTCGAGGGGCCACCCGGCACCGGTAAGTCGACGATGCTTCGGGCCGCGGCCGACGCCGCCCACCGAGGGTTCGTGTTCGTCGAGGGCAACGCCGAACTCACCCCGGCCCGGCTGGCCGGGCAGTTCGATCCGTCGCGTGTGATCAGCGAGGGCTACGTGCCCGACGTGTTCGTCGACGGCCCTCTGCTCGAGGCCCTGCGGGAGGGGTCGTTGCTCTACGTGGAGGAACTCAACCGGGTGCCGGAGGAGACGGTCAATCTTCTCATCACGGTGATGTCGGAGGGAGAGCTCAACGTTCCCCGCATCGGGCGGGTCGGCGCGGCCGACGGGTTCCGCATCGTGGCGGCGATGAACCCGTTCGACAACATCGGCACGTCACGGGTGGCGAGCGCGATCTACGACCGGATATGTCGGATCACGATGGACTACCAATCGGCCTCCGACGAGGAGAGCATCGTCGAGCAGAGGACCGGTGCCGGCGACGAGGTCCTGCGGAGGAGGGCGGTGGTGGTCACCCGGGCCACCCGCGACCATCCCGACATCAGGGTAGGTTCGTCGGTTCGCGGCGCCATCGATCTGGTCGAGATCGCCCGCCGTCTGGCCGCCATCCGCGGCGCGGCACTCGATGACCTCACCGTGGGCCTCGATTCGGCGTTGGTGGCGCTCTCGGGCCGTATCCGACTGCACGAGGGTGGCGACCGCACGCCCGAAGACGTGATTCGTGAGCTGTGGGCCGCGGCGCTCGGCGAGGGCGGTGAGGGCGACGCCCCAAAACTCCCGGCCCCGAGGGGGGCGACGACGGCTCGGCCCTGACCCTCGAGGGCGATGCGGCCCGCGAGCAACTGGAGAGCGAACGGCGTCGCACCAGATCGAGGCGCGAGATGTCGCGTGATCCGAGGTTCGCGGAGTTGAGTCCCGAGCTCGGTGAGATCGACGACGACGCGCTGGCCGAACTGACCCGGGAGGATCTCGACGCCGCGTTGGAGATGTTGGCCGAGATGAGCGGAGCCACCGACCGTCGGCTGGCGGCGTTGGCGGCCAAGATCGCCGGGCGACTGGTGCTCGACGTGGCCCGCTCGGGGCCGGTGTCGGCCCGCGGCGTGGGGCGCATGGTGAGCCTTCCGGCCGGCCGGGCCGCCGGTGATCTCGATCTCGACCGCAGTGTCGACGAGATCGTGAGGGCCGGCGCCTCGGCTGAGCCGGTGTCGCTCGACGAACTGCGGGTCCGGGCCTGGCAGCGCCCGGCCACCGCTCTGGCCCTGGTGATCGACCGCAGTGGTTCGATGAGCGGTCACCGCCTGGCCACCGCCGCGGTGTGCGCAGCAGCGTGTGCGTGGCGGGCACCGTCCGACTGGTCGGTGTTGGCGTTCGGCGAGAAGGTCATCGCCGTGAAGTCCCAGGAGCGCCGACGCGCCGCACCGGCGGTGGTCGACGACGTGTTGCGACTACATGGCCACGGCACCACCGACCTGGCGGCGGCGCTCGATTCGGCCCGGAGTCAGTTGTCGCGGTCCAACGCCAAGCGCCAGATCGTGTTGCTGCTGTCGGATTGTCGGGCCACCGTAGGTGAGGACGCGGTGTCGGCTGCCCGCCGGGTCCGGGAACTGTGCATCATCGCTCCGGCTGATGACGCCTACGACGCGATCGGCTTCGCGGCGGCCACCGGATCGAGGCTGGCGACGGTCACCGGCCCGGCCGACGTGGCCGCCGCGGTGTCCGAGGTGCTCGAAGGTTGATCCCCGTGTGACATCGCCTGTATTGGGGCGTGATGTCGGCCCTGCGAGTCGGTCCGCAAGGTGTACAAGGCCTGATTCGCACCGAGGCCAGAGGCGATGAGGTCGCGGTCGCCGGCCACCGTCTCCAGCCGTCGCCGGGCACCACGCACACCGATCGCCCAACCGACCATGTGCTCCGATTCTCCGGCGGAAACGAGAGTGAGTCCGTATTGAGAGTCGTCCTTGCGGTTGAGGAGACGGGTGAGATCCCCGGCCATCTCGGCACCGAACGGAGCGACGGTTCGCAGCAGACCGATTGCCTCTGCGTGCGACCGACCGCGTGGACGGATTCCGAGCCTCGAACAGCACGCGGCATCGGATGCTGCTACTGCGGCCGCACGGCGAGAGATGCCGCCACACCGGGACTTGCGTCGTCGGCGTCGGTAGCGACGACAAGTTCTGCCGCGGTGATGAAAGTGGTGATGAAAGTATCGGCTCGGCCGAGCCGGTTCATGGCATCGGACCGGCCACGCGGTTGCGTTCGTGTCTTGGGAGGTGGCATCAGGCACTACCGGTGAGGACGCTTCGATCTCCGTAGATCACAACAAGTTCGCGTTCCCGCCCGGCCAGGATCGGCTCATCCGCCGAGGCAAGACGTCGGATCTCCTCCGGGCGTCGGCCGATCACCTGGCCGTGATTTCCGGTCCACGACTCGATCCTGCGAGCCAACTCGTCTGTGAAGTCATCGAGACCAGGTCCCTCCTCCACCATCCGTATCAGCACAGAACGGACTCCTGACCTGGAACCACGCCATGATCGCCGATGCACGACGACGAGCTCCATCGGTGCCGTCGTCGACGCCGGCGCGGCCGGCACCGGGCCGTCCAGGCTCGGCACCACGATATTCTGCACGTCGGTTGGCCGGCGGGGGCCAGTCTGGAGTCCGTAGACCGGTCGTCGGTGTCGACAGACCGTCCGTTGTGGCCGGAGAGGTCGAGCGGCCGAAATAGTGGGCGGTGACGGCGCTACCGTCGCGTCAGTGGATGACTCCTACCCTCCGGCCGGATTCGGTCTGGGCCTCGACCCGTCGCTTCGTCGGCTCGACCGCGGCCGGATCCTGGTGGGCGGTACGCCGTTGCGTGTCGTGAAACTCTCGCCCGGCGGCGCCGACGTGGTCGACTCGTGGCACGACGGCGAACCGCTCGACGTGTCCACCGCTCAGCGACGACTGGCCCGGCGACTGCTCGACGCGGCAATGGTTCACCCCCGGGTCACCCCCACGTCGGGATCGGATGTCCCGGGCGTCCCCGATCGGCGCGAGGTCACGGCTGTCGTGCCGGTGCGTGACAACCCCTCGGGACTCGATCGCTGTCTCGGTGGGCTGGCCGACATTGCCGTGGTGGTCATCGATGACGCATCGGACGACGCGGTGTCGCACCGACGCATCGCCAAACGGCACGGAGCCGGCTACATCCGGCGCGACGCGACCGGCGGGCCCGGCGCGGCCCGAACCAGCGGGCTGGCCCGTGTCGAGACCGAGTTCGTGGCCTTCGTCGATTCCGATGTCGAGGTCCGCCCCGGTTGGCTCGAAGGACTCTGCGGGCACTTCGCCGACCCGATGGTGGTCGCGGTGGCCCCACGGATCCGTAGCCGACGCGGCTCGGGGCTGTTGGCCGCCTACGAGCGCGAGCACAGTCCCCTCGATCTCGGCGACACGCCCGGTCCGGTCGGCCCGGGGCGGATGGTGAGCTACGTGCCGACGGCCGCGCTGGTCGCCCGTGCTTCGGCGATCACCGATGTCGGTGGATTCGACCCCGACATGGTGTGGGGTGAGGACGTCGACCTGATCTGGCGCCTCGTCGCCGGCGGGGGAGTGGTGCGTTACGAGCCGTCGGTCGAGCTGCTCCACGAGCCGCGTCCCGACTGGACGGCATGGGTGACCCAGCGCCGGCGTTATGGTGCGTCGGCCGCGGCACTGGCCCGACGTCACGGTGACAAGGTCGCACCGGCCCGATGCTCGCGCTGGAGCGCGGGCGCATGGTTGCTGGTCGCGGCCGGCCATCCTGTGATCGGCGCGGCGTTGGCGGCCGGATCGACGGCGGCGCTCGCCCGGCGCCTCGATTCACTGCCCCATCCGAGAATCGAGGCGGTTCGCCTGGCGGGCCGAGGCCACCTCATGGCCGGCCTCGGCCTGGCACGCGCCACGTCGCGGGTCTGGTGGCCGCTCGCCGCGGCACTGGCGGTCGCCGTACCCCGACGCCGCGCCGCGGTGGCGGCCGTGGTGGTCGCACCGGCGGTCGTCGACTGGATGCAGGGTCGCCGGCCCGCGGACGGTCCGGTGTCGATCGCCCTGCGCACGGCCGACGACATGGCCTACGGGCTCGGTGTGTGGCAGGGCGTCGTCGCCGAGCGCACCATCACCCCTCTGGTGCCGAAGTTCTCCGAGTGGCCCGGTCGCCGAGCGGTGATTGATGACGCCGATGCCGACGACCCGATGGTTGAGCGGCGCTGAACACGGCGGCCCAGACCCCCGACAGCACCACCACGGCCGCGAACGACACCGGCGACGCGACCCCCACCCCGTGACGGTCGGCCAGCACCCCGATGAGCAGCGGAGTGGTAACGAAACCGAGGCTCGATGCCGCCAGTTGATAACCCACGGCACGATTCGATCGCTCCGGGCCGAGATACACGGGTGTGCGGTTGACCATCACCGGGAACATGGGGGCGAAGGCCAGTCCGGCGAGTGGCAGCGCTGCCGCTCCGGCCCCGCCCGGATCGAGCCACAGCAGGCCGGTGGCCAGCAGGGCGAGGCCGGTCGCGGCGGTCATGAGCCGCTCGGCCTGCAGCAGGTGACCGATGGCCCCGAGCCCCAGCCTCCCAACCGTGAGCCCGCCCCAGTAGGCGGCCACCAGCGCACCGGCCACGCCGTCGGACAGGCCGCGTTGCTCGGTGAGGAGCGTGAACGACCACTGGCCGATCGCCACTTCGACGCCCACGTAGACGGCGAACCACGTCAGCATCAACGGCAGGAGTCGGGGCGAAGGTTGGGTGGTCGTGGCGGCGCGGGCGGCGACCTCGGGATGGCGGGGGGCCCGGTCGAACCCCCGGCGGTTGGACATGACCAGCACCAACGCGATCGTCTGGCCCGCCACCAGCACCGCGAACGGCCAACGCCATGATGCCCCGGCCGAGATCAGGCCGGCACTCAGGAGGGGCCCGATCGTCGCCCCGACCCCGAACGCCGCGTGGACCAGGCCCATCGCACGTGGCCCCCGGGTGAGAGCGGTCCAGGCGTTGCCAACCGAGTCGATGGTGCCGTTGCCCGCGCCGAGCACGACGTAGGCGCCCACCACCCATTCGAACCCGGGCGCCACGAGCAGGGCGACGACACCCGTGGCACCGGTCGTGATGGCCAGCCCCATGACCCGCGACGTGCCGAGCCGTTCGGTCAGGTGCCCCGAGGCCGCACTCGAGACCGTGTAGCCGACCGTGAATCCGGCGAGAAGCACGGCCAGTCCGCTGTTGGCCTGACCGAACTCGGTTCGCACGCTCGGCCACGCCGTACCGAGGATCCCCTCAGGGAGGCCCAGCACCACGAACGCGGCGACGGTGGCCACGAGTGCGGCGCCGACCCCCACCCCACCCGTATTCGCGTTGGACCCGTCCCCGGGTCGGCCGGTCTCAGTCGCGGCGGGTTCGCTCACTCAGATACCTGGTGGCCATGTCGCGTGATTCGGGGTCGTTGATGGCGACCAGGAAGGCGTCGGCATCGGTCCATGCCCCGCCGGTGCTCACCATGGCCTCGACCGCGGTGTCGACCGCCCGCAGCGTGGCCCGCAGTGTGTACGAGGACTTGGTGGACAGTTGTTCGGCCAGACGGTCGACGTGGGCCTCGAGGGCGTCGTCGTCGACGACCTCGTTGAGCATTCCGAGCGAGTGCACCTCGTGGGAGGTGAATGGCCGGCAGGTGAGAACGAGTTCGCGGGTGGCCGCCGGCCCGATCTCGCGCACCAGCCGCGGAATGCCGCCCCACGCCAGCGGAATGCCGATATCGACCTCGGGGATGGCCCATCGGGTCGACTCGGTGGCCACCCGCAGGTCGCAGGCCGCGGCGAGCAGCACTCCCGCCCCCACGCAATGTCCGTGTACGGCGGCGATGGTGACGGCCTTCATCGCTTCGATGGCCTCGATCATCACGCGGCCGAGGTCCGACATCTCCCGTGTCGGGCGAGCCTCGCTTCCCGTGAACGCCGACAGGTCGGCCCCCGCACAGAACGCCCTCCCGGACCCCGAGACGATCACCACCTTCACATCGGGTCGGCGGTCGAACCAAGCAGCGGCGTCGATCAGTTCATCGAGGGTCTGCGCCGACAGTGGGTTGAGCGAATCGGGCCGTGCGAGGGTCAGGCGACCGATCGGACCCGATACTTCACGTGTGATTGTTTCCGGTTCAGCGTTCATCCACGAAGTGTTCCACTCCATGGCCGCCGCCGCACACTGGGGTCGGCGGTGATCAGCCGGCCGTCAGGCTCCGGCCTTGGATGGTGGCCGGGGTCTCGTCGGGGGAGGGCTCGAGGATCGCCACCGCGCCGGTCATGGCCTCCAGGCGTGCCCACTCGGTCACGTCGATGTCCTCGGTCATGAACACGATCTGCTGGGACTCCGACGACCTGACCAACAGCTCGAGCAGAGGGGCCTTGAGGGCGGTGTCCAGCCCGTTGAGTGCGTCGTCGAGTATGAGGGGGAGGCTCTCGTCGGCCGGGCCGATGTTGCGCACGATCGCGAGTCGAGCCACCAGGGCATCGGCGAGGGCGGCTGCCTCGTCGGTGGGTGGGTCTTCGCCCGACACGCTCGTGCTGGTGGCCTCGATCACCCGACGCCGTTCCGTTGCCTCCCGGATCTCGCCGCGGAATTCGATTGCCCAGTCGGCGGCGACATCGCCGGCGATTTGCGTCCACGCTTTCTGGGCCTGATCGAGTTCGGCTGAGGCCGCCATGAGTCGGTGACGGGCGCCCTCGCTGTCGAGCAGACTGTTGACCCGCTGCAGATGGAATCCGAGATAGGTCTTGGCTCCGGCTTCGGCCAGCGCCTCCTCCTCGGCCTTGCGGGCCTTGATCATGCGCTGGTTCTGCATGAACGACACGCCGGTCACAATGGCGGCCCCGATCACCAGGACCATGGCGATGGTCCGGCTGAGCAGGATAGCCGACGGCACCGCGGCCAAGGCCGCGAACGCCCCGGCGAAGAACGAGGCCCGGCGGAACTTCTCCGCCACGGACTGCACCGCTTCGAACTCGTTGTGGCGGCGCTCGATCTGTTCGACGACCGCCGCATCCTCGGGTACCGACCCGGCCAACTCGGCGGCTTCGTCGACGGTCGCCTGGGCCTTGGTGACACCTTCGACCGCGCCCCACAGCTCGGCCGGGTCAACCCCGGCGAGGCGTCTCACGATCTGCTCGTGATGGGTGCTCGTCGTGAGGTCGGTTGCCGTCAGCCTGAGGCGACGCTTCGCGGTGCGCTGGTTGAGGCCGGCCACGGCCAGAAGGTCGATCGTCCCCGTTTCGTCGGCGAATCTGGCGCTGACATCGGTGGCGGTGTCGATATCGACCACACGATGCCGGGCCCCGAACGGGCGGAAGATGGCGAATCGGTTCCCGGTGTCGGCCACCACCTCGGCGTGAACGCCGGTTCGACTGGCGCTGAGCGCACCGATCAGTTCGGTGGTGAGACCCTCCCGTTCGAGTCGGCCCACCCCGCTGATGACGGTGAGGCGGGGATGGAACTCGAGGGAGAAGGTGTTGTCGTCGGCCTCGATCACAAGTCGCTCGAATCGCATGAGATTCCGATCGGCGCGCTCCGGCGCCGACTTGAGCCTTGTGGCCCACTTGTCATGGGGCGAACGGTCCATGACGCCCCGGCCGGTTGACGGGCAGTCTCGGCCGGCCGATCCGGTGCCCGGAGTCGATCCGGCGAAAGCCCCGGGCGGGTTGGATAGAGTCATAGCCCGTGGCATCATGGCCGACGCTCACCGTGGCCCAGAGGGCGGCGTCGAGCAGGCTCCCTTAGCTCAGTCGGTAGAGCGTCTCCATGGTAAGGAGAAGGTCGTCAGTTCGATTCTGACAGGGAGCTCCACGGGCCGGCCCGCCGACCCGGGCGGCGACGTAGCTCAGTTGGTGAGAGCGCTCGACTCATAATCGAGAGGTCGACAGTTCGAATCTGTCCGTCGCTACTCCATCCATCCAGCTCCATTCACCCAGCTCCACCTATCCAAGAGGAGGCGGCGGTATGGCATCCCGTAGCGACGGCCGTCGCAGACTTTGGGTCGTCACCGATCCGTCGAGTAACCATTCGTCGTCGAATCGGTCGAAACTCGCGGATCTCGATTCCGATCAACTGGTCGGATTGGCCGTGGCCGGAGACCGTGAACCGTTCGACGAACTGGTGAGGCGAACCTACCGCGATGCCTATGGGCTGGCATTTCGTCTCACCGGCAACGAGGAGGATGCGCGCGACGTGGTGCAGGACGCCTACCTGAGGGCCTACCGGGGCATCGGCAAGTTCCGCAGCGAGTCGCGCTTTTCCACCTGGCTCTACCGCATCGTCGCCAACTGTTCGGCCACCCACATGGGCAAGACCTCGCGTCACCGTCACGACGAGTTGCCCGACGAGGCACTCATGGCCGACCCTCGATCCGCCGAGGACCCTGAATCCCGTGCCGCGGTTTCGGATCTTGCCGGCCGGCTCGAAGTGGCGATCTCCGAACTGCCGGCGCGGTTGCGTTCGGTGGTGGTGCTCCGCGACGTCTACGACCTGCCCCACGAGGCGATCGCCGAGGAACTCGGCATCTCGGTGAGCGCGGCCAAGGTCAGGCTCCATCGGGCTCGCCGACGCCTGCGTGAACGGGTTTTTCCTCTGCCGGGGGAGACGTCCAATGCGGTATGAGATCCAGGAAGTGCGCCATGAGATCCGGGACTGCCGTTCGGTCGCCGACGTGCTCGCCGGTCACGATGAGGCCGAGTTGCCCACCGTGGTCGCCCGTCACGTCGGCGAGTGCCTGCGCTGCCAGGCCGAGCTGTCGGGGTTGCGCCGACTCCGCCGTTCGCTGCGTGAACTGGCCGACGCACCGGTCGGGGTCGACCCCGCACTCCACCACGAGATCCTGTTCGCTCTCGACCGGGCCGATGAGCGCTCGAATCGCCGGTTGGTGAGGGCCACGGCCGCAACCATCGGCGGATTGGCGGCGGCGGCCGGGGTTATCGTCGTCGCCTCCAGGCAGATCCGATCCATCCGACTGGCCGGCTGACACACCGGCGATGCCGCCCGAGCCGCCGGTCGATTGTGGAATGTCAGCTGCTAGTCTTGGGTGCCGTTCTCAGGGGCGTGGCTCAATTGGTAGAGCACCGGTCTCCAAAACCGGCGGTTGCAGGTTCGAGTCCTGCCCGCCGCCGAGTGGCGGCGTTGCCGATCATTCGAGGGATCTCAGATGTCGATGAACCGACAGCAGAAGCGAATGCTGCAAAAGCAAGGCGAGATCGATGCCGATGGCGCGCCGGTCCGAAGGCGTCGCCAGCCGACATCGGGATCGCGCCCACAGCAGCGAACCGGCCCCATCCAGTTCATGAGCGAGGTCCGGGGCGAGATGCGCAAGGTGGCTTGGCCGTCACGCTCGGAGACCGTCAACTACTCGATCGTGGTTCTCGTCACGATCATTGTTCTCACCTCGATGATCTACGGTCTCGACTGGTTTTTCTCCACGCTGGTCCTGAATCTGTTCGCCAACTGAACCCATGCCAGACAAGTCAGCAGAAGAAGAAAGCAAGATGACCACCGACGCCACAGAGACCGCCGCGGCGCCCGACGATTCCGTCGATCAGGCCGATCAGGGCTCGAGCGACACCACCCCGAGCGACCCGGGCCCGAGCGACACCACCCCTGATTCCGGCGACGAGGCCGTTGCCAAACCGGTTTCGGCCGTGGCCGGCCTCGCCAACGCCTGGACCGGACCGACCGCCGCCGCGGCTGTCGCCACCGAGGTGGTCGACGAGGACGCTCTACTCGGCGCCGATGGCGACGCGGAAGGAGCGGAGGAGGAGCCCTATCTCAGCCCCTTCGACCGCCCGGGCAAGTGGTACGTCGTCCACACCCAGTCGGGCTACGAGAAGAAGGTCAAACGCAACATCGAGGCTCGCACCGAGTCGATGAACATGGAGCACCGCATCTACGAGGTGGAGATCCCCACCCGCGAGGTCACCGAACTCAAGAACCTCAAGAAGGTCGTGAGCGAGAAGAAGTTGTTCCCCGGCTATCTGCTGGTTCGCTGCCGTCTCGACGACGACGCTTGGTATGTCCTTCGCAACACGCCCGGTGTCACCGGTTTCGTCAACCAGGGCGGTAAGCCTTCGCCACTACGTCGCAAGGACGTCGAGACGTTCCTCGGCATCGAGGCCGACCGACAGAGGGCCGCGGCCAAGAAGTCGAAGCCGATGTTCGAATACGGCATGGGCGAGACGGTGCGTGTCGTCGAGGGGCCGTTCGCCGATTTCCTGGGCGAGATCATCGAGATCAACGAGGACCAGCTCAAGGTCAAGGTCCTTCTCAATATTTTCGGCCGAGAGACCCCGGTCGAGCTCGAGTTCGCGCAGGTCGCCCGCCTTTGAGGTTGTGGCCCGCCGCGGCCACCGCCAGACTGTTCCGTCCCTCTTTCTCTCAGAAACTCCCGCCATGGCAAAAAAGCAGGTCTCTGCTGTAGTCAAGATCCAGATCCCTGCCGGACAGGCGTCGCCGGCGCCGCCGGTCGGCACGGCGCTCGGCCCCCACGGCGTCGCGATCATGGATTTCTGCAAGGCATACAACGCCCGTACCGAGGACAAGCGGGGCCAGATCATCCCGGTCGAGATATCCATCTTCGAGGACCGCAGCTTCACCTTCGTTCTCAAGACCCCGCCCACTCCGTTCCTGATCTCGCAGGCCGCCGGCCTCGACAAGGGGGCGAGCAATCCGGGCCGTGAGGTGGTTGCCACCATCACCGACGCTCAGGTCGCCGAGATCGCCGAAGTGAAGATGCCTGATCTCAACGCCATCGATCTCGAGGGCGCGAAGGCCCAGATCGTCGGCACCGCCCGCTCGATGGGCGTCAAGGTCGAGGGCTGAGTTCCCGGTCCCTCCCGCACCGTCAACCCGGTTCGTCACCAGATCCACAACCCCCGGATCCACACCCCCGGGATCCATACCCAGCAGATCCAGACCACATCAGATTCACACCACGCGACCAGCCGGATGACCTCGCCGGCGGCGCAACCAAACGAGGGAGCCATCATGGCGAAAGGCAAGAAGTACACCGACGCGGCGAAACGCTACGACCGCGACCGTCTCCACTCCGATGAGGAGTCGGTGGCGCTGGCGAAGTCGCTGGCGTCGGCCAAGTTCGACGAGACCGTCGACCTGGTGGTCAGGCTCGGGGTCGACCCCCGCAAGGCCGACCAGATGATCCGTGGCACCGTCGTGCTCCCCGCCGGCACCGGCAAGGACGTGCGCATCGCGGTGTTCGCTCAGGGCGAGGCGGCCACCGCCGCACGCGAGGCCGGGGCCGAACACGTGGGCGCCGAGGATCTGGCGGCCGAGGTCGAGGGTGGCATGACCGCATTCGACATCGCCATCGCCACCCCCGACATGATGCCGGTCGTCGGCAAGCTGGGTCGGGTGCTGGGCCCCCGTGGTCTGATGCCCAACCCCAAGACCGGCACCGTGACCCGCGATGTCGCCAAGGCCATCGGCGAGTTCAAGGGCGGCCGGGTCGAGTACCGCACCGACCGGTTCGCCAACGTCCACGTGCCGATCGGCAAGGCGTCCTTCGCCGACGAGGCGCTGCTCGGCAATCTCCGTGCCGTGGTCGGTGAGCTCGAACGGGTGAGGCCGGCCTCCGCCAAGGGCCGGTACGTCCGCAAGGTCGTCGTTTCGTCCACCATGGGTCCCGGCGTTCGCGTCGATCCCGCGCTCATCGAAGGCTCAGTCGACTGACCCGACCATCGATCAACCCGAGTAACGGGGCCTCGGGGCGGTTAGCCTCGGCGTCCGACAACTGAAGATCTCGCTCACCGAAGACCTCCGGTGCGCTCATCACGAGCACCAATGGGACCTGTCCCGCCGGAGTAGGAGGAGTCCCGCATCGCCGAGCCGGCCATCACCGGTCAGGTTTTTTCGAGGGCGTCCACCGGTTCGGCGGGCGCCCGAGTGCGTTCTGCGCACACCAACCGTGCGCTTGGCGCACACGACACAGAACAAGGAGGTGAGATGAAAGACCCGAGACCGGAAAAGGTCGCGATCGTCGAAGAGGTTCGTGAGAAGCTGGCCAACAGCGACGGCGCGGTGCTCACCGAATACCGTGGACTCGACGTGCCGGCCCTGGCCGAATTGCGTCGTGCCCTGCGCGAAGCGGGTGGCGAGTACAAGATCTACAAGAACACGCTCGTGCGCCTGGCGGCGCGCGAGGTCGGACTGGAGATCGACGAGCTGCTCACCGGACCGACGGCCATCGCCTTTGTCGGCGAGAAGCCCGACGGGACTCCCGGTGATGTCGCGGCCGCGGCGAAGGCCCTCAAGATCTTCGCCAGGGGCAATGTCGCCCTCATCCTGAAGGGAGGGGTGCTCGACGACAAGCTGCTCAGCAGCGACGATTTGAGGGCACTGGCCGAACTTCCGTCCAGAGAGGTGCTGCTCGCTCAGCTCGCCGGTGCCCTCCAGGCCCCGATCGCGAAGCTGGCCGGCCTGTTGCAGGCGCTGCCACGCGACTTTGCCTACGGGCTCAAGGCCCTCATCGAACAGGGTGGCGCATCCGATGCCCCACCCGAAACCACCGAGGCATCAGACGATGCCGAGACGACACCACAAGCACCACAAGCACAACAACAAGAGGCGTCGTCCGACGCTGCAGACCAGGCGTCGGCTGACGCCGACGACCAGGAGGCCTGATCATGGCAACCAAGGAAGAAATCCTCGATTCGATCGCATCGATGACCGTTCTGGAGCTGAGCGAGCTGCTCTCGGAGTTCGAGGACAAGTTCGGTGTCACCGCCGCTGCCCCGGTAGCTGCGGTCGCCGTGGCTCCGGCCGGCGACGCCGACGTCGCCGAGGAGGAGCAGACCGCGTTCGACGTCGTGCTCACCGGTGCCGGCGACAAGAAGATCCAGGTCATCAAAGAGGTCCGCAGCCTCACGTCCCTGGGTCTCAAGGAAGCCAAGGAGCTTGTCGACAACGCCCCGAAGGCCGTCATCGAGGGTGCTTCGAAGGAAGACGCCGAGAGGGCCAAGGAGGCTCTCGAGGCGGCCGGCGCCGCCGTCGAGATCCAGTAGACGATCCTCTCGGTTCCGGGCTTCCCGGGAGACGTCGGAGATCGTGAAGGCGGTGGCGCCTGTGCGCCGCCGCCTTTCGCGTCCGGTGTCACGGGAGTTCGGGTCGGCGAAGCCGTGCCGGGTATCGTGCCGTCGTGGCTCCATCGGTCTCGCATGTCAACGTGATGTCGCTCGGCGACCGTCTGCTGGTGACGTGGCGAGGCGGCGACGAGTCGGTGTCGGTGTTCGTCTCGGCCGATCCCGACGACGCCGGCACCAGGGTCTTCGCCCCCGATTCACCCGGCACGGCAGTGGTGCCGACCGCCGGCGTGGCCCGACCCTTCGTTCATGTCTTCGACCCTCACCGTGGGTTCGTGGTCGCGGCGGAGCGTCGCATCGAAATGGATGGCCCTCGGAATCTGCGTGATCTGGGCGGCTATCCGTCGATGCTGGGAGGGCCGACTCGTTGGGGAAGGGTGTTTCGCAGCGACCGGCTCGATGCCATGACCGATGCCGACCGCGCCCGGGTGGCCGGGATGGGAATCACCAAGGTGTTCGATCTGCGGGTCGAGGCCGAGGTGGTCGACGCCCCCGATCGTCTCCCGCCCGGGATCGAGCTCGTCGGCCTGGCGATGTCGAGCGACGGAGTCCGGGGCCGCACGATCGCCGAACGCATCGAGGCCGGTGAGCTCATCGGCTTCGCGGAGACCGAGTTGTCCGACGGATACCTGGTGATGCTCGACGAGTTCACCGGGCACATGTCGCGTGTCGTCGAGGCGGTGGCCGGGAGCGAAACCGTGCTGTTCCACTGCACCGCGGGCAAGGATCGCACGGGAGTGATGGCGATGGTGCTGTTGTCGATCTGCGGGGTGGACGACGGAAGCCTTCTCGACGACTACGAGCTGACCAACTCTTATGGGCCTCCCCCCGTCGAGCAGTTCGTGGCCCTGCTGCGGGCCAGGGGGCTCGATCCCGATGCCTTCGCGACACTCTGGACCGCCCCGCGTTCGGTGATGCGCGACGTGCTCCACCGCATGCGTGAGCGGTGGGGAAGCCTCGACGGATACCTCGAACATGCCGGTATCGACGCCTCGACGGCAGCGGCGCTGCGCCACCGAATGCTGTATGACGAAAAGGTGTCGTAACGCGCCAATACCTTGACCCGGCCCCCTCGACTCCGTACCCTTCGCGATTGTCACGGCCGGTTCAGCGGTTCTGGCGAGTGCGCCGTCGGTTTCCGGCGGTGCAGGTTCAGGTTGCCCTGACATGTCCGGGCCACTAGCCTGCCATCTACCGTGGTCGTCGTCGCGCCTGTGTCCAATCTTTCGGGGTTGTTCACGCGCGTGTCGACGGGTCACGGTCGTCCTCCTTCGTGCGTTCTACGGGAGTCCAAGTGACCACACGCGCCGCTAATCGCGATCGCTATTCGTTCGGCAATCTTCCCGAGGTTCTTCCCCTCCCGGATCTGATTGAAATCCAGAGAGAGTCGTTCAAACGACTGCTCGACGAGGGTCTCTCCCAGACCTTCCGTGACATGTCCCCGATCAAGGACTTCACGGAGACCCTCCAGCTCGAGCTCGAGTTCGACCCCAATGACGAGGACCTCAAGCCGGTCCCCAAGTTCACGGTCGAGGAATGCCGCGAGAAGGACATCACCTACTCGGCGCCGATCTTCGTGCGGGCCCGTTTCATGAACGCCAACACCGGTGAGATCAAAGAGCAGACCGTGTTCATGGGCGACTTCCCCATGATGACCGACAAGGGCACGTTCATCATCAACGGCACCGAGCGTGTCGTGGTGTCGCAGCTCGTTCGTTCCCCCGGCGTCATCTTCCAGCCGGGTGAGCGCTTCCGTCTTCGCAATCTCTCCAAGCATCAGCTCGTCACCGGCACCGTCCACCCCTACCGCGGCGAGTGGATCGAGTTCGACGTCGAGCAGAAGCCGGGCAAGGACGTCACCGCCGGTGCCCGCGTGGCCCGCAAGCGCCGTATCAGCATGTTCGTGCTGCTCCGTGCCCTCGGCTACGACGAGGAGAGCGAGCCCGGGTTCCTCGAGCGTTTCGTCCAGTACTTCGACTTCCTCGAGGGCCAGTGGGAGAAGGACAGGGAGATCGCCGTCACCCAGGAGGAGGCCCTTCTCGAGATCTACAAGCGGGCCCGCCCCGGTGAACCGCCCACGGTCGAATCGGCCCGTTCCTACTTCCGCAACGCCTTCTTCGAGCCCCGTCGCTACGACCTGAGCCGGGTCGGTCGTCACAAGCTCAATCGCAAGCTCGGTCCCGAACTCGACTTCCTCGAAAACCAGTTCGGTCTCGAACTCGACCGGCCCGACCCCTACTCGCCGGTGCTCACCAAGTGCGAGATGCTCGCCGCCACCACCTACCTGCTCAACCTGGCCAAGGCCGAACCCGGCTACCGCCTCGACGACCAGGACCATTTCGCCAACCGCCGCATCCGCAGCGTCGGTGAACTCATCCAGAACCAGGTGCGCATCGGTCTGAGCCGCATGGAGCGTGTCGTGCGTGAGCGCATGACCACCCAGGACGTCGAGGCCATCACACCCCAGACCCTCATCAACATCCGACCGGTCGTGGCCGCGATCAAGGAGTTCTTCGGGACCTCCCAGCTCTCGCAGTTCATGGACCAGGTCAACCCGCTGTCGGGGCTCACCCACCGCCGTCGCCTTTCGGCCCTCGGCCCGGGTGGTCTGAGCCGTGAGCGGGCCGGGTTCGAGGTCCGCGACGTCCACTTCTCGCACTACGGCCGCATGTGCCCGATCGAGACCCCCGAAGGTCCCAACATCGGCCTCATCGGTGGTCTGGCGAGCTATGCCCGGGTCAACGTGTTCGGCTTCATCGAATCGCCCTACCGCAAGGTCGTCGACGGTGTCGCCACCCACGAGATCGTCTATCTCACCGCCGATGAGGAAGAGGAGTTCGTCGTCGCCCAGGCCAACGCGAGAATCGACGACAAGGGTCACTTCCTCGATGACCGGGTGTTGGTGCGTCGCTCCCCTCAGGTCGCGTCGCTGACGGATCTCCGCCTCCAGCTCGAGCAGGAAGTGTACTTCGGTGCCACCACCGAGATCTCGTCGGTGCCACCCGCCGAGGTCCAGATGATGGACATCTCGCCCAAGCAGATCATCTCGGTCGCCACCGCCCTGATCCCGTTCCTCGAACACGACGACGCCAACCGGGCGCTCATGGGCGCCAACATGCAACGACAGGCCGTTCCGTTGCTTCGGGCCGAGGCCGGCTACGTCGGCACCGGCATTGAGGAGCGCTGCGCGTTCGATGCCGCCGACATGCTCGCGGCCGAGGACGACGGGGTCGTGGTCGAACTCGACGCCGATCACATCGTGCTCGAATACAAGAAGCTCGGCACCCGCTCGATCAAGTTCCTGAAGTTCGAGCGTTCCAACCAGGACACCTGCATCACCCAGAAGCCGCGGGTCCGCCAGGGTGACAAGGTGAAGAAGGGAGATGTCATTGCCGACGGACCATCGACCGAGGGCGGCGAACTCGCTCTGGGCAAGAACCTGATGGTCGCCTTCATGCCGTGGCATGGCTACAACTTCGAGGATGCCATCATCTTGTCCGAGCGTCTCGTCAAGGATGATGTCCTCACCTCGATCCACATCAAGGAACACGAGGTCGACGCCCGCGACACCAAGCTCGGTCCCGAGGAAATCACCCGTGACATTCCCAACCTGAGCGAGGACATCCTCGCCGACCTCGACGAGCGCGGCATCATCCGCGTCGGTGCCGAAGTCGGTCCGGGTGATGTGCTCGTCGGCAAGGTCACCCCGAAGGGTGAGACGGAGCTGACGCCCGAGGAACGCCTGCTGCGCGCCATCTTCGGCGAGAAGGCCCGCGAGGTGCGCGACACCTCGATGAAGGTGCCCCACGGTGAATCCGGCAAGGTCATCGACGTCAAGGTCTTCGACCGCGACGATGCCCACGAACTCACCCCCGGCGTCAACCAGCTCGTGCGGGTGTACGTCGCCCAGAAGCGCAAGATCAGCGTCGGCGACAAGCTCGCCGGCCGCCACGGCAACAAGGGTGTGATCTCCCGCATCGTCCCGATCGAGGACATGCGCCCTACACCGCCGACGGCCAGCAGGTCGACATCATTCTCAACCCGCTGGGTGTCCCGTCCCGCATGAACATCGGCCAGGTTCTCGAGGCTCACCTCGGCTACTGCGCCCGTTGGGGTTGGGAATTCGACGGCAAGCAGGTGGGCTCCAAGCCGGTCACCGGCAACGAGCGCAAGACCCGACCCGCCACCCCACCGTCGACGTTCGTCGCCAGCCCCGTCTTCGACGGCGCCAAGTGGGACGAGCGCGACCTGGCCGGAGACAAGCCGGTGATCATCGACATCCTCCAGAACCTCAACCCCGAGGGCAGCGACGGCAAGACTCGCCTCATCCAGCCCAACGGTAAGCAGGTTCTGTTCGACGGCGCCACCGGTGAGCCCTACGACAACCCGATCATGACCGGCTACGTCTACATCCTCAAGCTTCACCACCTGGTCGACGACAAGATCCACGCCCGTTCCACCGGCCCCTACTCCATGATCACCCAGCAGCCGCTCGGTGGTAAGGCCCAGTTCGGCGGACAGCGCTTCGGCGAGATGGAGGTGTGGGCTCTCGAGGCCTACGGGGCCGCCTACTGCCTGCAGGAACTGCTCACCATCAAGTCCGACGACGTGCTCGGCCGGGTCAAGGTCTACGAATCGATCGTCAAGGGTGAGAACATTCCCGAGCCGGGCATCCCCGAGAGCTTCAAGGTGCTCATCAAGGAAATGCAGGCGCTCTGCATCAACGTCGAGGTCCTCTCCCATGACGGTCAGGAGATCGAGATGCGTGAGCTCGATGAGGAGACGTTCCGCACGGTGGCCGAGCTGGGGATCGATCTCCAGCGCCCCGAACGTGGAAGTGACGAAGAAGACGCAGCTCGCGCCGCCGCTCGTGCGGCCCGCGTCTGATACCGGCGAAGACGAAGGACGAAGGACGAGGAACGAAATGCTCGACGTCAATGACTTCAGCACCCTGAAAATCGGGCTTGCCACCGCTGACAGCATCCGCATGTGGTCCAACGGTGAGGTCAAGAAGCCGGAGACCATCAACTACCGCACGCTCAAACCCGAGAAGGACGGACTCTTCTGCGAGAAGATCTTCGGCCCGACCAAGGACTGGGAATGCTCGTGCGGCAAGTACAAGAGGGTCCGTTTCAAGGGCATCATCTGTGAGCGTTGCGGCGTCGAGGTCACCCGCTCCAAGGTTCGTCGCGAACGCATGGGCCACATCGAACTCGCCGCGCCCGCGGTCCACATCTGGTATCTGCGCGGCACCCGTTCGTGGCTGGCCTACCTCCTCATGGGGAGCACCCCCAAGCAGGAACTCAAGGCCAAGATGCTCGAGAAGGTCATCTACTTTGCCGCCGATCTGGTGGTCGATGTCGACGAGGAGCGCCGCGACAACGACCTGCCCAACCTCGAGGTCGAAGTCGCCGCGGAACGCGATGCCATCGACCACGACATGGAGATGGATCTGGCCCGCCGCCACGAAAAACTCGAGAAGGATCTCGCCGGACTCGAGGCCGAAGGGGTCAAGGAGACCGAGCTGAAGGCCTGCCGGCGCGCCGCCGACAAGGACCTGGCCGAGATCCGTGATCAGTTCGAATACGAAAAGGACATGCTCGATCGGGCCTGGGAGGAGTTCAAGGGCCTGTTCCCGCGTCAGATCATCGAAGACGAGATGCTCTGGCGTGAGCTCGAGGACCGCTGGGGCGACTACTTCGAGGGTGGCATGGGTGCCGCGGCGATCGCGCAGCTGGTCGAGAGCCTCGATTTTGACGAGGAAGAGCGCGTTCTGAGGACCCAGATCGACCCGCCCGACGGCGAGAAGGGCCTGTCGGCTCAGCGCCGCCAGAAGGCCATCAAGCGCCTGAAGATCGTCGCCGCGTTCAATCGCCGTGACGAACACGGTCGCCGTGTCAACGACCCGAGGGCCATGATTCTCGATGTCGTTCCGGTGATCCCCCCCGATCTGCGCCCGATGGTCCAGCTCGACGGTGGCCGGTTCGCCACCTCCGATCTCAACGACCTCTACCGTCGGGTGATCAACCGCAACAACCGGCTCAAGCGTCTGCTCGATCTCGGGGCTCCGGAGATCATCGTCAACAACGAAAAGCGCATGCTGCAGGAGGCTGTCGATGCACTGTTCGACAACGGCCGTCGCGGCCGGCCGGTCACCGGTCCGGGCAATCGTCCCCTGAAGTCGCTCTCCGACATGCTCAAGGGCAAGCAGGGCCGGTTCCGCCAGAACCTGCTCGGCAAGCGCGTCGACTACTCGGGCCGTTCGGTCATCGTCGTGGGCCCGTCGCTGAAGTTCCACCAGTGTGGTCTGCCCAAGATCATGGCGCTGGAGCTGTTCAAGCCGTTCGTGATGAAGAAGCTGGTCGATGTGGAGTTCGCCCAGAACATCAAATCGGCCAAGCGCATGGTCGAGCGCCGCAATCCCCGTGTGTGGGACGTGCTCGAGGAGGTCATCAAGGAACATCCGGTGATGCTCAACCGGGCCCCGACCCTTCATCGTCTGGGCATCCAGGCCTTCGAGCCGGTGCTGGTCGACGGTAAGGCCATCAAGCTTCATCCCCTGGTCTGCACGGCTTTCAACGCCGACTTCGACGGCGATCAGATGGCGGTGCACCTCCCGGTCTCGCCCGAGGCCCAGGCCGAGGCGCGTGTGCTGATGCTGTCGGCCAACAATGTCCTCAACCCGTCCAACGGGCGCCCCCTGGTGACCCCCACCCAGGACATGATCATCGGTGCCTACTACCTCACCGAGATCGTCGAGGACGACCACGAGGCCGGTCGGGTCTTCCGTAACATCCATGAACTCGACCGGGCCTACGAGAGTGGACTGGTCGGACTTCACACCCCGATCGAGTGGCGCGGCAGCCCGTTCCTGGTGATCTCGCCCGCCAACGGCGAGGCCGCCCGCTACGAGTCGACCTCGGTGGGTCGGGTGTTCTTCAACGAGGCCCTACCCGACGAGTATCCCTTCGTCAACACCAAGGTCGACAAGAAGGTGATGTCCCAGATCGTCGACGATCTGGCGCGTGGTTTCGTGAAGAGCGTGGTGGCCGGCAGCCTCGACGCGGTGAAGAACATGTGCTTCGAGTTCGCGATGAAGTCCGGTGTCACCATCTCGATCGACGACGTCCGCACTCCGGTTGAGAAGGCCGAGATCCTCGACCGTCACGAGAAGAGGGCCGAAAAGATCGAGCAGCAGTTCCGGCGCGGCATCATCACCGACGGTGAGCGTCGTCAGATGGAGGTCGAGGTCTGGTCCGAGGCCACCGATGAGGTCACGACGCGGATGAAGGAAACTCTCGAGTCCGATGACTTCAACCCGGTCAACATGATGGTTTCCTCGGGTGCTCGCGGCAACATGATGCAGGTCCGCCAGATCGCCGGCATGCGGGGTCTGGTCGCCAACCCGCGTGGCGACATGATTCCCCGCCCGATCAAGAGCAACTTCCGCGAGGGTCTGAAGATGCTCGAGTACTACATCGCCACGCCCGGCGCCCGCAAGGGTCTGGTCGACACGGCGCTGCGCACCGCCGACTCGGGCTATCTCACCCGTCGTCTCGTCGATGTGGCCCAGGAACTCATCATCAACGACGAGGATCCCTTCGAGCGTCCCGGTGCCGTTCGCGGTATCTGGATCGACGACGTGTCCCCTGATTCCGCCAACAAGAGAACCCACCTCGAGTCGAGGCTTCTGGGTCGGGTGCTGGCCGATTCGGTGGAGCTGGCCGACGGCACCGTCTACGAGGCCGGGATGATGGTTCACGACGCCGAGATGGAGGCGTTGCGCGACGATTCCACGATCAACCGGGTCAGGGTCCTGTCGCCGCTCACCGACGACAGCCAGGCCGGCATCTCGGCCAAGTCCTACGGCATGTCCCTGGCCACCGGTGGCAACATCGAGGTCGGGGAAGCGGTCGGTGTGATCGCCGCCCAGTCGATCGGCGAACCGGGCACTCAGCTCACCATGCGCACCTTTCACACCGGAGGTGTCACCGGTGCCCAGGACATCGCCGGTGGTCTGCCCCGCGTCGTCGAGTTGTTCGAGGCCCGCACCCCCAAGGGCAAGGCCACGCTGGCCCGCACCTCGGGTGTGGTCAGGGTCGGCGACGACGACGGTCGTGGCCGCGAGGTGGTCATCGTTGCCGACGACGGTGAGGAAGACGCCTACACGATCCCGTCGGGCGCTCGGCTCGAGGTCGTCGACGGCGCCGAGATACATGCCGGGGATGCGCTCGTCGAGGGCGCCCGCGATCCCAAGGAACTCCTCGAGATCAAGGGTGTGCGCGAAACCCAGCAGTACCTCGTCACCGAGGTGCAGAAGGTCTACCGCGACCAAGGTGTGTCGATCCACGACAAGCACATCGAGTTGATCGTCAGACAGATGACCAAGCGCATCGTCGTCAACGATCCGGGCGACACCGAGTTTCTCCCCGGGTTCCAGGTCGACCAGAAGGTCTTTGCCGACACCAACCGGCGTGTGGTCGAGGACGGCGGACGCCCGGCCGAGGGCCGCCCGCAGCTGATGGGTATCACCAAGGCATCCCTGGCCACCGATTCGTGGCTGTCGGCGGCGTCGTTCCAGGAGACCACCCGGGTGCTCACCGAAGCTGCCATCGAGTCCAAGAGCGACGCGTTGGTCGGCCTCAAGGAGAACATCATTCTCGGGAAGCTCATCCCGGCCGGCACGGGCATCAGCCAGTACCGCAGTTTTGAGACCAGCGCCCCCGACTACGAACCGGTCGAGTACTACTCGAGCGCCGACGAGGACCAGGACCTCGCCGATTGGCTCGCCGGTCGCACCGAGTCGGCGGCCGGTGGCGAGGTCGTGCAACTACCGGGTGGCGGCGGGACCAACTGAGCGGGTCGAAACCGTTCGAGCGCGGCGCGGCTCGCACCTACGATCATCGTCATGGCGGGTTGAGGTTCCACAGTGCCGCTCGTATGCTTCTGCGCCGGCTGTCGCGCACCATCGTGAGCGCGCCGCCGTGCACCTCATCGAGATCGAACCCAAGGATTTACAGTGCCCACCATTCAGCAGTTGGTTCGCAAGGGCCGCCAGTCGAAGCGACGCAAGGAGTCGACTCCGGCGTTGAAGGGTGCCCCGCAGCGTCGCGGGGTGTGCACCCGCGTCTACACCGCCACCCCCAAGAAGCCCAACTCGGCTCTGCGCAAGGTGGCGCGTGTGCGTCTCACCAGTGGCGTCGAGGTCACGGCCTACATTCCGGGTGAGGGCCACAACCTTCAGGAGCACTCCATCGTGTTGGTGCGCGGTGGTCGCGTCAAGGACCTTCCCGGCGTGCGTTACAAGATCATCCGCGGCACCCTCGACACCTCCGGGGTGCGTGACCGCAAGCAGGCCCGTAGTCGTTACGGCGCCAAGAAGGAGGGCTGACGTGCCCCGCAAAGGTCCGGCCCAGCGCCGCGAGCTCCGTCCCGATCCGATCCACAACTCGGTTCTGGTCACCCAGTTCATCAACAAGGTTCTCCAGCGCGGCAAGCGCAGCCTGGCCGAACGCATCGTCTACGACGCCCTCTCGATCGTCGAGACCAAGACCGGTGCCGAGCCGGTGAGCACCCTCAAGCGTGCGGTCGACAACGTTCGCCCGCAGCTCGAGGTTCGCAGCCGTCGGGTCGGCGGTGCCACCTACCAGGTGCCGGTCGAGGTTCGTCCCCGTCGGGCCACCACCCTCGCGGTGCGCTGGCTGGTCGGTTTTTCCCGCGATCGTCGTGAACGCACCATGGCCGAGCGTCTCGCCAACGAGATCCTCGATGCCGGCAATGGTCTCGGTGGTTCGGTGAAGCGTCGTGAAGATCTCCAGAAGATGGCCGACGCCAACAAGGCCTTCGCTCACTACCGCTGGTAGCAGCCCGGCCCGTCGCGCTCCCACCAACCGACCTCGACAACTTCCTGCGACCGGGCATTGTGCCCGGTCGTGGTGTGTCCGCCTCCACAACCGATCACGCAAGGCGCCCCAGGGGCGCAACCAAGGAAATGAGCATGGCCGAGAAGCGCTACCCCCTCCAGCGAACCCGCAACATCGGGATCATGGCCCACATCGACGCGGGCAAGACCACCACCACCGAGCGCATCCTGTATTACACCGGCCGGTCCTACAAGATCGGTGAGGTCCACGACGGCGCGGCCACCATGGACTGGATGGAGCAGGAGCAGGAGCGTGGTATCACCATCACCTCGGCTGCCACCCACTGCATCTGGAACGATCACCGCATCAACATCATCGACACCCCGGGCCACGTCGACTTCACGGTCGAGGTCGAGCGTTCGCTGCGGGTGCTCGACGGTGCGGTCGCGGTGTTCGACGGGGTCGCCGGCGTGGAACCCCAGACCGAGACCGTGTGGCGCCAGGCCGACCATTACAACGTGCCCCGCATGTGCTTCATCAACAAGATGGACCGCACCGGCGCCGACTTTCATTTCGTTCTCGACACCATCAAGGATC